>MEWP01000126.1:6752-59900 GCA_001775395.1 candidate division Zixibacteria bacterium RBG_16_53_22
CGCAACAATTAAGGCTTTCCGATATTGCCATTTTGCAAATAATGTTGGTCATGATATCTGCATCCTTTCCTGTCGAGCGGTTAATGGTTGAAAAAGCAAAGCGCTGTAGATTTACGCCAATATTATCAGGATTGTTTCATAAATATTCGTATCGGTCCCGCGTGTCAAGGGAAAAAATATGCCCCGCTCCGCCGGCATCGAGCCGGCGCCGCGGTGTTGGCGCCCCTTTTTGGTAAGGGGCGCCTCGCGGGCGGCCGCAAACAGGCTTGACTAAATTATCTCTGATTATAATTTAGGGTCGAACAGTCGATTTGTTATTGGAAGGAGTAGAGGCAATATGAGAAAGAGAATCTTTGGATGTTTGTGGATCTTGACCCTGGCTATTTCCGTGAATGCCCAGCAAAGCCTGACTCCTGGCGGACAACTGGCGGCCATGACCTGGCTGGAGGGTGAGTGGACAGGAATATTCGGGGAAAGTCCTTTTTGGGCGAGCTACTCGTCGCCTCAGGGCGGGGCGATACTCTCGATCAGCAAGGATTTGACACCGGGCCGGGAACCGTGTTATATCGAATTCGAGCGTTTCTCGTATGATGATACCAGCGTCTATCTGGTTCCCTATCCTGGCGGAGTGCCGCACTCGCTGAAATTCAGGTTGGTTGATTTTGATCCGATGTCGAAAAAGGCTACTTTTCGAAATGTCGATAACGATTGGCCGACCGACCTCATTTACAAACGCGTCGACGGTGACAGCCTCATCATCACGCTTACCGGCCCCGGTGAGGAGGGCCGGCCACGGACAATCACCGCCCGATTGGGGCTGGTCAAGGGTAAATAGTTTCGATATTTAATGGGCTACTACACCCAAAAGCTCTCTGGCCGGCGTTTGATGGAATGCTATCGTGTCGCCACGCCGCGCGTGAAACAGTATCTTGAATCGGAGATATCGCACGTCAAATACCGTCTGGGGCCCAACGCTACGGTTCTCGAGCTTGGTTGCGGCTACGGACGAGTGGCTTTTGAATTGGCCGGGGTTGCGCGCAAGGTGGTGGGTATAGATACCGCCGCGGAGAGCCTCAAGCTTGCTCGAGAGCTCGGCGCCGACATGCCCAACTGCGAATTTATCGAAATGGACGCCGCCGATTTGAAGTTTCCCGATGGCGTATTCGATGTTGTGGTCTGCATCCAAAACGGAATTTGCGTATTCGGTGTCGACCAGGCGCGACTTTTCGGGGAGGCTCTTCGAGTTGCCAGGCCCGGCGGCCGCGTTATCTTCTCGAGTTACTCGCCCCGTTTCTGGGAACATCGATTGGAGTGGTTCACGATTCAAGCTGCGCGCGGTCTGGTGGGGGAGATCGATTACGAGTTGACCGGTGATAATGTCATCGTTTGCAGGGATGGTTTCAGGGCCGGGGCGATGGATGAGACGGATTTCCGAAAATTATGCGGCAGATGTGGAATTGAATCAGCGATAACCGAAATTGATAATTCCAGTATTTTCTGTGAGGTGATTAAAAATTGGAGCGCGAACTCGACACAGTTGCCATAACTGCCTTTATGCTTCTGGCATTTTCTTGTTGTACCGCGGCTGGTAGAGCTCGATAGCGAAATCGCCCGGAGCTTTGAAGTGGACTGCCCGTCCATACCCGACATCCTTGATCTCGTCCACGAATTCCACGCCCCGGCTCCGAAGCTCGGATACTGTTTTTTCGATATCGTCGCAAATGAATGAGATGTACGGCAAACCGGATGGTTGGTTGCTGGCTGGATCGTCGGGATGGCATCCCATCTCGGCCGGGGGCAGATCGAATATCAGCCACCCGCCACCCACGTCGACCCCAGGGAAGCCGAGCTTATCGCGAAGAAATGCCCGCATCTCTTCCGCCCGCGAGGTGAAAAACATAGTGTGTACGCCAGTTATCATTGTGCCCTCCTCGGTAGAAAATTAACGATCATCCGTCTATTTCCTGCTTGGCTTGTCGGGCCAACCGCAGCAACTCCCAATAGGGAGGCCGGTAGCCGGCCACCTCCTGGAATTGCCGAGCCAGAATAAGCATGCGCGCTTTTATCGCCGCATGCCTCTTGCTGAACCCCTTATTTTTCAGGGCAGCCTCTGCGCTCATACCCTCAGGGATCGGGCCGACCATCCCCAATCTGTTCAGGACCCAACTATAGACCTTGGCAATTCTGGCCATGGGCAGAAGATATATATTATATGTTAGCTTCTCCCCGCGGTCGGCGGCCTCGAGCATGGCATCGATCACCGCGTTATCGACATGGTCTTTCCAGAGCGTCTCGATATCGCGCCACTCGGCCACGACCGCGAGTTGCGGGTCGTATTCAAGATCCGACGGCGCTTCGGTTTCGAAATTTCGGACCCCGAACGCCGACAGCCACGCTACCGCCCCCGGCGACGAGATATGCGTTGCCTTGGTCCAGAGTCTCACGCCCGCCGTTCCGTATGGCTCGGATACGACCTCCGAGCAATATTTTTCCATGGCCTCGCCGGCATCCATCCTAAAATCGTACGGAATATGCCGGCTTTCGGCTTCATTGAGGGCAGATTGTGCCGCCCTGTGAGGCAGTGTCGGGTCGGTCACCAACTGTTGCAAGTCGTGCCGGAGACGGAGAACCATCACTCGCAGCTTGGTGTCGCGCAGGTAATCCTCGGGCGAGCTTATGGTCACACCACGCTCGATATGCGATTCGATTATTTTGGCAAGATTGCTTTCAGGATCGACATAAACAAGCGCCGCGTGTGAGAAATTGCCCTGGAAGTTGTTGCCGCGCGCTATCAGGGCCGATGTTGGCGCTCCCCCGCGCGAAATGAGTATGTCACCGCTATGGATACCTACCCCCAGGATCTTCGCCGATGCCGTCATGGACGGCTCATTGCGGCAGTACAATAGAGGTGACAGGGAGTCCGAGCCGGCCTGTAACATGATCTCCTCGAGGGCTGCTCGGGTGCCATACATCAGCCGGTAAGCCGCAACCTGAGCCGGTCCCTGTCTCATATCCCAGTGGCAGGACTGTGATTTGACTTCGTTCCTGAGTCTCACCGCCAAAGCCTGAAAAGAACTCAGGTATTGGGGGCAGGCCGCGATCATCACCGCCGATGAGAACATGCCATCCTCGAGCCGCAACAACAGAGACGATTCAGGCCCTATCGGTATGGCCGAGAGCGAATCGAGCAGGCGAAAATTGAGGTCTATGCTCAACCCGATCTGCGCTGCCAGGGATTCGCAGCCGAGCCTCTTAAATTCGAGAAAACGCTTTTCGAATTCCAGCCAGGTCTCGTCCTGATTCCAGGCAAAAGGCGCTTTCTCCGAGCCCTTCGTCGCCGCCGGCTCGGGGCCGGGAATAAGCAGGATCAGGTAAATAGCCATAATCGCCGTGAAAGCGATTATTGCCTTTTTGCGAATAGCCATCGGAAATCCAGTTTACAGTTTGGATATATGGCGCCAGGGTCATCCCGACTCCAACGCGCCTGCGAATTATGGTGTAATATACGAGGGAGATGTCATTTGTCAGCGTAGTTTTATAACCGACTGAATAATAAAGCCTATCCGCACGACTGAGACCCCGGGGTGCGCGCTCCCGCCGGATCGCCAGGGTGAAGACAGGCCCGACTAAATTTTACTTCACCAGGTTATCCCTATACCCTGAATAAAAATTGCAGCTTCATGAAAAAATGCCTCGACGTTTGCTCCCAGACCTTGCTGTTGTCGGCAGTTTCTGTCAATTGAGCGATCTCGTGCGTCGATCCCACATAGAACAAAGAGAATGGGCTCAGCCTGTAAGTCAGGAGCGGATCTATCTCCCAGCTGTTGTCGTAATCATCATACTGCGTAACCAGGCGGACCGAAAACTCCCTGTTGACCTGGCAGCGAATTCGAGTCCGGCCGATGGTCTGCTTGAAAAGTTCCGTGTCAGTGTCGACATTTGTGCTCTTGAGGTAATTCACCGTTGGCTCGATTATGATCCTGTCTATTGGCTTGAACTCAAATCCGGCATAAACCGAAATCTCATTTCCCTTCTCCAGGAGCCATCTGGCCACATTCGGCCCGTAGTGGGCATAGAATTCGAACCCGAGAGTGTGGTTGAGGCGTGTCCCGCCGAATAATTCTGCGGTCCAGAGCTTGTCGAACTCGATTCCGCCCCATTTCTCCTTCCCCCAGCGATAGGAGGCGCCGAAATTCGCCTGGGCGATCCTCATGGTGTTGTTGATTCCGACCATGTAATGCGTCCACTTCTTGATACCGTCGAAATTCCAGCGGTTGTCGAAATTCACCTGGGGCGTGATATATTCGAATATCCCCTTGGTTGGGAAGTAGTTGTATTCGCTGTAGATAAAGAAATTCCGGTAGTCGTTCCAGGGATCATACCCGGTTTCGGTTCTATAGGAAGGCGCCACGTGGTCGTAGTTGGCAGTGAAATTCCAGCCGCGAGCGCGCCGCCGAAACTGGGCGATGGTTGCATCGCCGGAGTACGATTCGCCGTCGAAAACGGCCGTATGCTTGTTATGATCGAATTCGACACTCTCGAGCCCGGCGCTCAGGGCACTATCATTCAATTCCCTGGTGTAGCTCATGACATATTGGCCTATGACACTGTACTTCTGCGATAACTTGATGTCGCCGTCGACTGCGACCACTGTTCCATAACCATCGCCGCCGCCCTCGAAACGCCTGTCTGTTACGATAAAACCCAACTGGTTGTTTTCGCCAAACGACTTTGTGCCTCGCAGAACATTGACCGCGCTCTTGCCGGTGTTCACAATTATGCCCCGCTCCTCCAGCGGTATGATATAGGGCGTGTTTTCGTCATAGGCCGACATGAAGCCGAGGCTGTATCTATTGACTCGACCGGTCAGCTTGGCGGCTACCTGCGGGTCGTTTACGGTCCGGGTATAAAAGGAATTGAAGAGGGTTCGGAAAATGTCGCTTCCTTCCTGAAAAAACGGCCTCCGCTCGGGATACAGAAGAGAGATCGTAGAATTGACATCGATCTGGGCGGCATCGGCCTCGATCTGGCTGAAATCAGGATTATATGTCGCCTCCAGGGTCATACCGGATGTCAACGGATACTTGCCGCCTAAAGAAAGCTCGGCCTTGGCATCCTCATTGTCGAACCGAGAGTGCGGGGAGGATAGATCAGAGAGGTGTCCTGCCTGCGTTCCCACCAGCGATGGCAGTATCTCGAGCCCCCTGCCGGGTTTCACATTCTTGATTCCGCTAACCGTCCCCCACTGACAAACCCAGCATTGGTCATCGTGATTGTAAGCCGCCCACGAATACTGTTTTTGGCTTTCGCGCGGGTGATCGCGCCAAAAATCCATTTTCCAGACTTGAGACTCCCTGTTGGGGAAACGCATGCTTGAAAACGGTATGGCCATCTCCACCTGGTATCCGGAATCGGTTATCATGGCGGCCGATTTCCATATCAGGTCGAATCCCGGATCATCGCCGGTGATACTCGACCAGAGATTGTCTTTCTGAATGCCGTAGGGATTGACGAAAAACTCGTAGGCCCAGGCGGCATTGCCATAGGTATCGATAAGCAATACCACGGCGTCGTCACCCTCGAATTGATCCCTCTGGGTCATGGTGGCGCGGACCTTCGAGGGATCGTCGTGGCAATTGAAGGCGACATATAAGTAATCATCGTCGTATGTAACCGAAACCTCGGTACGCACGGGCGGCTGGAGATTTTTCCCCGGAAAGCGCTCGACGAAATTGTCCACCCTGCCGGCATGCTGCCAGCCGGAATCATTCAATTTTCCGTCGACCGCGATGGCGCTGTTGAGCCTCTGGATCTCGAGCGTGGGATTGAATACCGGGGCAAATTCATCTGCCCGCAGAGTGGCGGAGGATGCCAAGATGATAATTAGCCCCATAATTTCTATAAATACCCGAATGTCGGGCAATAATATTCTTATCATAACCTGCTCCCTGATAAAAACGGATCGGTTACAGGCCCGTTGGACAATAAGCATAGGGAACGTTCCCCTCTGCCCTATGACCACGCGGCCGCCAATGGAATCTTCCTCATTATGGCCGATCAGCTCTTGTTATGACTACGAAGCGGCGGCGAAAATGTTATCGAAATTTATGGCTAATGAAATGCCATAAGATCGAGCGGGCATGAAAGCCGCTCGATATGGCACAATAACGGCATCGATAATGTATCATCGAGGATTTTACTTGACACGATTGGACAATTTGATTAAGTTGCTGCATAAGGGTCTTGTAAATAGTTAAGGTCTTGATAGTCCACGGACTATCACATTTTTAATAACTTACCAAGATAACTTCATTTAAACCTGGAATATCTGATTAATGATAGGATCGCCCTCGCAAACGCCAAATTTACATAATCGAAACCTGACCGCCATCGACAGGTCTCTAAGCTTCAACGCCAATAATAATATTTTTCGATATATGGTCGCGGTGTCCATATTAGCGGTGTGTTTTATATTCGCCGCCAACGCAGTTGCGGCTGCCGACGAGCGCCGAAGTATGAAATTGTCATATGACGAGAATGCGGTTTTTGACCCCGGCGAGGTCGTTCTCCATTGGACGGCTCCGGGGGATGACAGCCTGACAGGGAGGGCATCCGGTTATGATTTGCGGTATCGGCCCTATGCCGCCGGCCCCATCGACACCGATCAAGAATGGCAGTCGGCGATGCAGGCTCTGAGCGAACCCGCACCGGCACTCCCCAATCAGCCGGATTCGGCGATTGTGCAAAATCTCGAATTCGGAGGCTCCTATTATTTCTGCCTGAAGGCTTACGATAACGTTTTTAATTACTCCGGCATGTCCAATTCGCCGTTCCTCGCAGCCGGCGACACCACCGGCTATGATTACGTGCCGGGCGACGCCAACGGCGACGGCAATGTCACCGGCCTCGACGTTGTCTTTCTGGTCGCTTACTTCAAGGGGATCGGGCAACCGCCTTTGCCCTACCTGGCCGCGGACGCCAACGGCAATTGCATTGTCAATGGCATCGACGTAACATACCTGGTCTACTATTTTAAAGGTTGGGGCGACCCGCCGGTCAGAGGAGAATGTATTGCCTTATCCGGCGCGGAATAGGTCGGCGATCTACAGAGGCGTCATTTCGGGGGAGTAGGCGGATAAAGTATCCCGGCGCGGCCAGGCCTCACGTTGTCCTGACAAGGCATTCACCCTCTTCCACCATGGCAGTATAACCCCCCACGATATAGCCGTCATTTTTCTCCAGCTTCGAAAGCATCTCCGCCATTTTCGTCGGGGTCATATATCGCATGTCGTACTCCTTGAATGGAAACAGGGGCGCCGTCTTCATGGCGCGGCGGTGCTTTTCCAAATACTCGTCCATGGTGCATATCACCCTGGCTGGATTTCCTGCGGCGACCGTGTTGGGCGGAATATCGCGCGATACCACCGAGTTCGCTCCGACAATTGATCGCGGGCCGATTTCGACCCCTGGCAGGATAATCGTACCGGTCCCGAAGTGGCACGATTCGTGGATGACAACACGGCCGACACGGGTGGCGTCGAGAAATTCGTTCGGCATGGCATCATGGGCCAGGATAATGCAATATTCGCCGAATCCGCAGTTGTCCCCGATCGAGATCAAGAAGCAGTGCGACGTGTCGATCCAGGTCGACATCGGCAAGTTGACACCTTTCCCGAGATGCATTCCTGTTTTCCGAAGGTTCTCCCACCAGCGTACCTTGCGGGTGGTTTCTAACCTCCCCTTTATCTTGCTTGCCTGGTTTAAGAGAAAACCGATCATCTGTTGATCCTCCTGATAGGGTAAATTTCTGGTAAGAGGACTGCTAATATGCAGCCATAAGCTTCAAACCGTCCTCGAATCCCGGGATCGGTTTTTGAAGTTTCGCGGCAGCCTTATCCACCTTGAGCCCTCCCCGCAGGGGCCGCAGCGCCGTCTGGCCCAATTGGGCGGTGGTTATTGGTCTGATCAGGCTCTGGTCGAGGCCGAAGAACCTGGCGACGATCATGGCAATGTCGTACCTCGAGAGGTAATCCTTGCCCGCTATATGCCAGATGCCACGCAGATCCATTATCGCTGCCTCAATCGATGCGTCCGCCAGGTGGCCGGCATGAACTGGATTGTTGAACTGGTCGGTGACAATATTCAGGCGCTTGCCTGCCCGAAGAGAATCTATCAACCACGTGACGAAATTAGGCCGCACTGCGACGGCCGTTCCGAAAAGCACGTTGCTACGTATTACCAGCGCATTGACGCCGGAAGCCAGCAGTCTTTCCTCGGAAATCAACTTCGTCAATCCGTAATATCCCACGGGACTGGTGGGGTCATCCTCGGCATATGGCCCATTATGACCGTCGAATACATAGTCGGTCGAATATTGAATGATCTTGCCTGTGGGAATACTTAGCAAATCCTCGACCAGCCCCACATTCAGCCGTTTGGCTAAATCGCGATTCTTTTCACAGCCGTCGACATCGGTATAAGCCGCGCAATTAAATATCAAGTCCGGCTTCAGTTCGGCGGCAATCTCCTTTATCCGCCCCGGCGTTGAAAGGTCGGCGTTGATATATGATACGACCTGTTTATCTTCGAAAGGATTCGGGGCGATATCGACAACTGTGACTGAAAATTCCGCCGCCAGCCGGACCGAGATATGTTGACCCAAAAGCCCGGCAGCGCCGGTTACGAGCGCCTTCCTCACTTACGATCCCGGTAATGAAGCTCATAGAACTTGAGATACTCGCCGCTGGTTATATCGTGCCACCATTTCTTGTTGGTGATATACCACTCGATGGTCTTTTTCAAGCCGGCTCGGAATTCCATCTCCGGTTGCCAGCCAAGCTCATTCTCTATCTTGCGGCAATCGAGGGCGTAGCGGCGGTCGTGGCCGGGGCGATCCTTGACGAAATGAACCAGATGCTTCGATTTCCCGAGAGCTTCCAGCAGCTGGGTGGTGATCTCCAGGTTGGTCATCTGATTTTCGCCGCCGATGTTGTAGACCTCGCCCGCCCGGCCCGCCTCGAGGACTCGCACGATTCCCGCGCAATGGTCCCTGACATATAGCCAATCGCGCACATTGAGGCCGTCGCCGTAGACGGGCAGGGGTTCATCTCTTAACGCCTTGGTGATGAAGAACGGAATGAGCTTCTCGGGAAACTGATGCGGCCCGTAGTTGTTCCCCGCCCTGGTGATGATAATCGGCATGCCGTAGGTTTTGAAGTAGGCCCGGCAAATGAGGTCGGCCGAGGCCTTGCTGGCCGCGTACGGTGAATTGGGGAAGAGGGCGTCGGTTTCCTGGAATAGCCCCTCGGGGCCGAGCGAACCGTACACTTCATCGGTGGAAACCTGCAGGAAACGTCCAACTCCGCCCTCGAGCGCATGATTGAGCAGGCACTGGGTGCCGACCACGTTTGTCTTCACGAAGACGTCAGGTTGGTACAGCGAGCGATCGACGTGCGATTCGGCGGCGAAATTAACCACGTAATCGAAGCTCTCGCTGAATATCGCCTTGACATCGGCAGGTTCGCTGATGTCGCCCCTGAAAAACATGTAGTTCTTGCATTTCGCGACCTTTTCCAGATTGGCTAAGTTGCCGGCATATGTCAGGGAGTCGAAGTTGACCACCTGCCATGTCGGCCGGTTCTCGATGATGAAGTGAATGAAATTTGAGCCGATAAAACCGGCCCCGCCAGTCACTAATATCCTCATAACCTTCCCGGCCTAAAAATCCTTCCTGTCCCAGTTGTAGGGAATCTTGTCGGTGTGCGCCTCGAGCCGATACTCGTCGGGGTCGGAATAATTATACGGCTCGGTCGGGATATTTATCATGATCGACTCTTCAGTCGAGATGGCCTTGAATCCGTGATATACCAGGGGCGGTATCACGACCAGAAGTGGATTATGTTCCCCTGTAAAAAACTCATTCACCAGGCCGCTGGTGGGCGAATCCTGCCGGGAGTCGTACAGCACCAGCTTGGTCATACCCTTTATGCAGAAAAAATGGTCGGTCTGAATCTTATGGTAATGCCACCCCTTGACAACTCCCGGATAAGCGGTGGTGAAATAGACCTGACCGACCTTGGCAAAAATATCCCAATCGGAACGCAGAATTTCCGCGAGGCGCCCGCGTTCGTCGGCGATTATTTTCAATTGCCTCGTCTTCACACCTTCTATTAGTTTCATAATTCCTGCGGTTTTAGGTTAATCGTGCTTGTTGACCTGGCGTTCACGCACGAAACTTATGGTGTCATTATAAGCATCGATCGATTCGCCGGCATCCGCCCAGCCGCCATCGAGAATAGAATACGACATCTGGCCGCCACCGATATAGGCGTTGTTGACATCTGTTATCTCCAACTCGTTCCGCTTTGACGGTTTCAGGGTCTTCACGATATCGAATACCCGGTTGTCATACATATAAACCCCGATGACAGCCAGGTCGCTGGCGGGATTCTGCGGCTTCTCGACAATATTGATCACCCTCCCGTCCCGCACCTCGGCGACACCATATTCCCTGGGGTTCTTCACCTTCTTGAGAAATATCATGGCGCCCCCTTCCTGCCGCTCGAACCGCTTGACGTCACCGGCGATGCTGTTTTCGAGAATGTTGTCGCCCAGTATGATGATGACTTTGTCATGACCGGCAAAATACTCGCAGAGGCCCACTGCCTCGGCGATTCCGCCCTCCTTGGCCTGGTAGGCAAAATTCAAATGCTTCAGCCCGAATTCCGATCCGTTGCCCAAAAGCTTGAGGAAATCCCCGGCGTTGTTGCCGCCGGTCACAATCATGATATCCTCGATGCCGGCGTCGACCAGGGTCTGGATCGGGTAATAGATCATCGGCTTGTTATATATCGGGAGCAAATGCTTGTTGGTGATCTTGGTCAGCGGGAAAAGCCGAGTACCCAGACCGCCGGCGAGAACGATGCCTTTCATTGAACCTCCAATTGATTCGACAATATATTAACCGGCCGGGATATTAACAAGATTTTTCGGCATGGGATTATCATTAAAATATCGAGGTCGAGCAAATGGAATTCGATATGTATTGGGGCCTTGGTTTTTTCAACGACAGCGAATCAGGGGCGTGATATCTCGCTTGCCGGCGCAAGATCGAAAACACTGCCCCATTCAATGCTTGTCTAACTGCCGCGTATCAGCGCCGGCCCTGCTCCGCTCCAGTCAGCAAATTACCCTCGGCCGCGCCTTCAATTGCGGGATCGATGATAAAAAAGTCGCTGTCCCAATTGTGATCTGTAATAATCTCGGGTTGATGGGCATTATGATAGTCATCAGCCAACGCCTCGATACCGTTATATCCCGGAGCAGTCCTGTACGAGAGCAGAACTCCCTGATCGGGTCCCGTAACGTTTCCCAGATCTTCGATGGCGGCGGGCGGAATGGTGTCAATCTCGGGCTGGTCTTGAAGTAATATCTTGGCGAAATAAATGTCCAGGCCGCTCTCCTCGGAACTCCAGAACACCGGTATATAATTCGCGGTCGTGGGCACACTAAAGCAGGTATTGGGGTCGTGGTTGGCGGTTATCTGGCCTGAGACCAGTACCGGGGCGGTCCAGGTCATGGTAGCTTGGTCCCAACGTTTGTACATTACCTGGGTGCTGGAGGCATCCGATGATGCCTTCTTAAGATAAAACAGATAAAGTCTTCCTCCCCTGACAGTCGAGGCCGTAAACCAATCGTTGTCTTCGGTATAGGGCGAGCTGTCTATTATCTGGCTGGTCCAACTTCCGTTTCCTCCCTGATAGTGCTTCCAAACATGAATAAGGTTGAAGCCCAAACCGAATATCATATGGAAGGTGGTGTCATTTATGACATTATGCGTGAACACTCGGACCTCGCCCATGGCGACCGGATAAATGGCATGATCGGGCATGGCCTCAAAGGAGGTGCCGTTCCAAACATAATATTCATACCCCCTGGCGCTATACATGTAGAAAACGACAAGAGCCGCTCGGCCGTCGATATAAGGCATGGATCCAATCCTGACATGGTCGGCCCCGGTAGCCACCGCTACCCCGTTGGTCCAGTTTGCCCCACCGTCATCGCTGTAATGATAGCGCACATTTTCCGAGGGGGTCGCCGAAAGACGCGTGAAAACCCATATCCGGCCATTTCCGTCAACCGTGACGCTGCTTCTGTGCTCCCCGGAGGCCCCCGGAACGATCCTTAACGGGTCGCGGTCGGCATTATCGTGGGCGGGAGGATTTATCTTTCTAAAATAAATAGAAGAACCTCCCGGCCATGTAATATACAGAGTATTCGCCCGTCCAAATAGAGACGCATGATAATTCATGGAGCCGGTTTCACCGGCAAGAAGCCCGCCGGGGCTCCAGGTCGCTCCGGCATCGGTAGTATATTTAATGTTGGCCGGAGCAGTGCTCGATGTCGCAAAGGCCAACCAGAAATTATCAGGATTTGTCTCCGACATATACCCCTTCCAGCGAGGAATGGCCAGAGTGGCGCCGCTGTTTCCATAATTAGCCACAACAACCGGGGGAACGACCTCTTCGTCTTGGGCAAGGACCATAGTAAAAGGGGAAAACAATAAAATGACAAATGGGATAATTAGGATCCTTGTCAAAAATCGATAAAAACGTTCGTTATTTAACATAATTGCCCTCTATGCATCTTGGCAGGTGTCAGAAAAACCAGGTCGACCCGATGACCATCACCTCTCCGCTCGATTGGCCATTAGGGGAATCGACCTTTTATAATTATACACCCGAAGCCCGTTCTTTGCCATCGTTATTTTCTAATTCGGCATCTCATTCGGAATCAATAGCATAATTGCTAAAATTTACCAGTAAAAAGCGACAAAAATCGTGCCATCGCGTTATCATCTATCCCACCCTCATAAGCCATTAAATTATAAGCTGTTAAGTGTGCCCGTAAGGCAACATTGGATGGGAATTCAACATGGTCTGTTGAAATCGTAAACATTGACCACCATCTGCTCAAACATTCACTCTTATCGCGTCGATTCCACAGGATCATATGGAAAAGATTCAACAGGCGCACGACCATATTCAGGCAAATCATTTTTCGCCAGGACTGATTCTGGTCTACATGAACCTGACCGTAATATGCGGGAATGCCGCCAACTCCGGTCAATCAATTGCGACCGGGACTGAAACCGTATCCGGATCCGCCCTATTTAAAATGTAGATTTGTCCTTCCCCGGGGGGCAGCCACCTATCGTAGGGAAATGCTGTCAGGCTGTCGTATTCGGCTAATGTGCCGAAGGTCACTATATATTTGTCCTCATCGACCCACCACCAGCTCTTTTTCCCCCCGTATTCGATCGGTTTCTTGGAATCATACAAATTCCAACCGTTGAATTCATACCCTCCATCTATCTTGTTCTTAGGGATGGCCATTTGGCCAGTCAGGTAGTCGAGGGCTTGCCAGCGTGCTCGATTCCAAGAAAGGTAATCGTGCGTGGCGGCAACGTCGAAGGAAGCGAAAATCAGCAGGGCCGCCACGGCTGCGCAAACCGGAACACGAGTGCCGCCCCCACCGAGGCCGATTCCGCGGCCGAACAATAGAACCACTATGAACGGAATCAGGAATATCATGTACCGATCGAAAATTCCGGTCAGGAGGATCAAACAAACATAGATGGCGCACAGGATGAGCGCGAATGCCACGGGTGGCTCGATAGCCGAGAGCGCCCGCCGACCGCTTCGCGTGACCAGATACCACACTTCAGCGGCTATCGTTGCAATCAAAAGCCCGGCATTGAGAATCGATAGGGCCACCAGCGCCGTCCAGGCCGAACGGGGCACGTGCGGGAAATGCGGCAGGTGCAACAAACCGACATCGCGCAGGGTGGGCGTGCCCAGCCCCAGGTTGAAAAACGTGTTCCAACTGAGGGGTTCGCGGGGGTCCAGTGCGAGCAGGACGACCGCGATCAGAAGCGACGCCAGCGGCCAAACGACGAAGACGACTCTGGCGGCTGACCGGTTGCGCGATCCAAAAAGGTGATACAATAACAGGATAGAGAACGGCAGAAAGAAAAATCCGAGGTAAACTGCTATCTGCTCCATACGGATGGCCAACGCGCGCAATGCCTGGAGGACGCCGCCCGTGAGCAGGTTGATTATAACCCGGGTCTTGTAATTGTACATTTCCGGCAGTCCGATCGTGTTTGCCAAGATCGCCTGATAAGTATAGAGCGTCGCAAGCACAGCGGCGGCTGGGAAAAACGCATTCAGCAATTTTCTCGCGCCAAGGCCGTTCTTGGCAAGGTAGGCCAGCCCGTATGCGGCGACAATCACTATCGCCACCTCCCGGATTAATATGGCCAGGCAAGAAAGTATCGTTCCTATGATAGCCCAACGGTTGGAATCCCCGATCAAGCTATTAACGAAGCAGATGACAGCCAGCATACAGAAGGCCAGGAAGGGAACGTCGGTCATAAATGTGAATGATAGGCTGAAATAATTGGGATTGAATCCCAGCATCAACGCGCCCAGAAGCGCCATGGACACGGGGTAACGCAACCTGCGCAAGAGCCAAAACACGGATAGGATGCCGACCAGCCCCAGGACCAGGGTGGAAATGCGAAGCGCGACAAAGGAGAAACCGAAGGGCAGGCAAAACAGGGAACCCCAAAGTACCTGGAATACCAAAGACATGCCGGTCCAATCGCACAGGTAAAACTCCCCGTGGCCGACAAGCTTCTCTACGGTCTTGGCATAAGTCCAGTCATCGTTAAGAGGAAAATTCCCCAACGGGTTGACGATCAGGATAAGAGCAATCCAGAGGAGGGCGAGGATGGCGGTGATGAAAATGTCGGTCTGGCGGGATGCCGAATGCCGGAGGGGGTCGGGTTTGCTCTGCATATTATCGGTCGAGGCCTTTATGTCTGATGATAGCCGCGACAGGGCCGGGTTAATGAAGATCGACAAATCATTTACTGCCGACAGCTCGGGACCCTGTATATATTTGCGCCATGCGAACCGCAACGCTGGCGTTGAAGTTCATCTGACCTTGAGTGAATTGAAATAGCTGTTGCGGAATGAAAAACGCTTTTTGGCTTTCGTCTAAGCCTGCTGCCGAAACTGCATCAAGCATCCATTCGCAAATACAGCTTACCTGATTATCATCACTTTACCGCTCGATGAGCCATCAGGATAGTCGACTCGATATAAATATACGCCCGAGGCCAACTCCCCGCCACCGTTATTTTTCACATCCCAGATCCACTCGTCGGGCCCGATCCCCTCCGCCTCTCGGACAACGCTCCCGGAAACAGTGGCAATCGTTACCCTGGAGTTTCCCGGCAGATTGACGAAAGTAACCCCCGGCACTCCCACGGAGGCTCTGTAAGGATTGGGATAAGGGTGGATGTCGATCTCGGCGGCGAATGCGATGGGGGCGGTCCAAATGATGTTGTCGGCGCTGGCCCGCCAGTAATAAACCGGCCCCTGCTGAAGAGGCTGGGAAATCTTCCATGCGAAATCCCCGCTAACTGCCGTCAGCGGGCCAGACTCAATCGGAGAGGAGAACCCGGTGTCGCCTGCGACCTGGATGTAAACGTAGGCGACATCGGGCACTGACCTCACCAAAAAGGTAGGCCTGGACGACTGCACGGTGGTTCCTTCGGGAGGAAAAAGGCAGTCGGCGCTGGTAAGCGCGGGTCCGTTTCCGGAAGAATAGTCGAAATTCAGCACATTGGACCAGTCGCTCGTAAAGGAACGATCCGAGGCCACGGCCCTGAATCTCCAGTAGTAATGACCCTCGACAGAGAGCGAGTCGAAAAGGCAGGTAACCATCGAGTCCGCCAGGAGCGACACCTCCATACGGGCATTCGAGAAAGCCTCGGTGGTATCGAGCGCGAATTCATAGAAGACAGAAAGATATGAACTCACGGCGGCCCCTATCAGGACAGCGGTTTCGGTCGAGCTGTCCACTCTTGTATCGAGAGCCATCGGCGGGCCGATGCCCGCCGAATAGCTTGAAATTACGTTCGAAAGGGGGGACTCGTTCCCTGCATCGTCATATGATTTGATTGCGAGGTTGTATATTGCCCCTGTCGATAGACCCGTTACGGTAAACGATTGGCCAACGCCCCCCACATTCGGTACGGGGGGATTGGAAACAGCCGTGGCCTGTGTCCAGTTGGACTCGACTATCGGCGCCGTGGAATACCTGATATCGTAATGATTGGCCTGCGCTGCTCCGTCGGCTGCGCCTGGTGCGGTCCATTGCAAGTCGATACTTCCCTCGACTCCGGCCGGCGCTGCCCCCAGGTCGTCAATGGGGTCGGGCGGGATAGTGTCTTGGCCGGCGTTTGTGCCATAAAGCTCAAGTTCCGTCAACCACGTAATCCTGCGGTAGGTTACGGGCCCCATATTGGCTGGCTGCCAGTACCTTATCCTGTTGGTTGTCACCGGCGTAAAGTCGGTCATTGTGATACTGTCGGCCGATGAGTTGTTAACCACCGCGGTGTTAACGTATGAACCCGAGTTCGCGTCCCAATGCTGAATAATATACTGTTGCGAACACATCCAGCTGGAATTGGAACCGTTCCACGCCCAAAGGACTCTGGCGCGTCTCACCTGCCGTAGACCGGGGAATGTAAACTCGATCCAGTGGGGGTTTGTCGAATCGGAGTCTGACGCCCAGGTGGTACTGGTGCCGCCTCGAGGATTGATGACGCCATCATTTATACGGGCTGGATTGTAGCCGGAATAGCTGCCGCAAACTGTTGTCGGCACACCCACCGAGATAAGTTGCATGGTTGCGACTGTATCGGTAAGGAACGTATAGTCGCCGCTAACCGCCTCATTGCCGGAGGCGTCACGCGAGCGGACTCTATAGTGATACAAGGTGTCGGCTGTAAGCCCGCTCAGTCCGACACCATGGGCAAGGACCAAAGTTGGATCGAGAGTCGTGGTCGAGCCATAATTTGTCGTCAGGCCGTAGTTGACCTGCGAAGTTGCCACCTCATTCGTCGTCCAGGCTATCGTGGCCGAGCTGGGTGTGATGTTTTGAGCGCCTACCCCGGTTATCGTTGGTGGGTTGGTGTCGGGCGTTAATGTGTGAAAAGTGTAATCCCCGCTAACCGCCTCGTTGCCCGCGGCGTCTCGCGAGCGGACTCTATAGTGATACAGGGTGTCGGCTGTAAGCCCGCTCAGCCCGACACCATGGGCAAGGACCAGGGTTGGATCGAGAGTCGTGGTCGAGCCATAACTTGTCGTCAGGCCGTAGTTGACCTGCGAAGTTGCCACCTCGTTCGTCGTCCAGGCTATCGTGGCCGAGCTGGGTGTGATGTTTTGAGCGCCTACCCCGCTTATCGTCGGCGGGTTGGTATCGGGCGTCAATGTGCGAAAAGTGTAATCTCCGCTGACAGCTTCATTACCCGCAGCGTCCCTGGAACGTACGCGGTAGTGATAGGTGGTCGTCGGCGACAATCCCGTAATAGTCTGTGCATGGCTCCAGACCAGCGTCGGGTCGAGAGGCGTGAACGAGCCATAGCTCGTCGTCAGGCCGTATTCCACGCGGCTGGTGGCATTTTCGTTAGTCGACCATCTGATGGTCACCGAGTTGGAGGTCGTATCCGTCGAACGCACGTTGCTGATCACCGGGGGCGTGACATCGGGGCCGCTGGGCGGCTGCCAGGCCCCATAGCGGGTCCAGGTCTGGCCTCCATAGGTAAGATTCATCTCCTGCGGGGCGCTCGGCCGGGAAAAGTTCATCCCATCCCCATTGATGAATCCCGGATTCACGCTCATCGTGCTGTGGGCATCAAAGCCGTATCCCAAATTAACCCATTCCGCAGAGTCCAACGCCCCGCCGGAATAGAACTTGTCCGCGCTTGTCGAATAGAACATATTCGAATCGCTGACCAGCGAATCGCGGGCGCCCGTATCGAGACGGACCAGATTTTGAGCACCCTCACTGTAAAAGATATTGTATTTCAAGGTGACTCTATAAGCAGGGTCAATAGTCTGTGAGGAAAAACCGCAGGCGGGAACCGAAGAGGATCTGCCGACATTATAGAAAGTATTATTCATCACATAGTGAGAAGTGCCATTGGCCGGTAAGGGGGGTTGCGTTCCCTTAAACCTGATACCATATTCATAGCAATTGCTGACACTTGGCGATAGGCCGCCCCAGAATATATTCCCGTAAACACTGTCGTTCTGTTGGCAATTCTCCATTTGAATGTAGAGGTCTGTCCAAATCGGCTTGAACGTGCAATAGCGAACGGTGTTATTCAGAGCCAGGTCATCTCCGGTCTGATTTTTCCAATGGATGACACATTCACTGGCCCCGTAAAAATAACAAGATTCAATAACGGTGCCACGATTGCCGTAAAATGCTCCGAGAATGGTTCCACGACTGCCCAATAGGTTATCATCCGTAAAGGGATAATCGGCGGTGATATAAGAATCGAAGGTGCAACTCCTTATCAGGAGACTGTCGCAACTTTGGTCCTGAGTGTTGGCAAGAGGAGTGCGAATATAACCCGGATTATTACCGGTATTGAGAGATTGAAAAGACCAGCCATTCTGAAAATCGCAATGGACTATCCGCACATTGTCGGGCATTATATTGCTCGTGCCTGCTATCATTATCCCGTAACCCCGGCAGTAATTAAATTCCAAACCCAACCAGGTGACGCGCTGGGAATAACGATACAGCCTGAAATGGGCGATAAGCCCGTCATCGTTGCAGTAGCCGACTTCCATCGTATAACTGGCGGGGTTACGGCCCAAGCCTAAATCCCGGCAATGAACATACAAGCTGTCGGTGACATCGTTCCAATAGGCGAAACCCTCGCGTGTGATAACATCGGACAAATCATATCCCGAGATGCTGCCGGCTGATCCTATGAGGAATAACATGGAATCGTTTTGACCGCAAATTCCGACATCGAGCCCCGCCTGCTCTGGAAAATATCGAGCGTAAACGTCGGTAGTCCCGTATCGGTCCCAACCCGTCGTTGAAACCGGCGCGGCTCCGCATATCCTTGCCATACCCGGTCCACCGGCCATGAAAGAGGAATCAAGGTAAGCTGTCCACTGTGAAGTTTCGTTGTCTGGGACGTTAAGTTCCTGGCCAGGGACAAGGTAGTAATCACCTGTTCCGAAATAGACCGTATCGCCACCCAGAAAAGTGCCGTCGTCAAGATGGGCGACTGTCCGCCAAGCGTTGGACCAAGTGCGGCCGTCGCGGCCATCGTCTCCGGACCTTGAAATATGATAAGTTGTAGCACCCGAATAGCTTACTGATAGAACAAGAATCACAAAAGCCGGTAAGTTGACCCGCTTCAAAGTTACCTCCTTGAATTACTAATTAGCCCCCGTCTTTAGGCACACCCAAAGCAATCTAATTAATTTAATGGAAAAGGCCACAAAAATTATGCCCTCCACAGATTTTTCACGTTTTTGGTAAGATACGATACCGCATTATATTATCGTAAATTATAGAATATCATTTACCGCTATCACAAGAAAATTTGATCAATTATTGAAAAATGTTATTAAAATGAACAGATTAACACCTTATCTGGCAAAGCCCTACTTGACATCCGAATCTTTAATAGTTATTGGTATTACGGCCGGGGCATGTCTCTTCTGTCGCGGAAATAGACCAAGGGTATCCCAACTTTCAGAGGAATGTCAGGGCTCATATAAGCCATGATATGTCATGGCGATTCACCCCCTATCAGCATTTTCATGATTCTTCTGGAATTAATATTATGTCTACACAATGGACTTTGCGTGAATATCATCCTGACTATTTATCATCGATTGACTTAAATACAAAGGAAGTCTCATTCTCCGGCCACCCGGGCATGATCGCGATATTGACCCTATTCCTAATATCTATCATATGGCGCTTGATGATTATACTATCTCAGAGCTTGATTTGATCGCCCGCGGTCACCTTTGAGATTACAAATTTGACCTTGCCGGCGGCGGTTCGCGGGACAGAATCAACAAATTCAATGTCGAACTTCATTTCGGGGCCGACCCGTATCGCCAAACCCTCGAGTAGCGCTTTTGTGTCGTCGTCGTTATACTGTTTTTCCCTGACTATCTTGATATGAAGCCTGTCGATGTCCTCCTGAATTACCTGTGATTCTATAATATTTTTAATTGGCTTGAAAGGGTGCGAGAGAATCTGTGACGATATATAGCGTCCATCCCTTGTCAGGATCAGGTCCTCGACCCTGGTGGTTACATCATCCATGAGTGGGAAGTTGCGCCCGCAGGGGCATTTCCCCTTTCTTGGTTCGCTGAGATCGCTGGTTTGATATCTGATAAGAGGCATCGCGTAGTTGTGCAGGCCGGTAGCTACAATCCTCGCAAAACCTCCGTTTGACGATTCTTGGCTGTCATCTTTGATGAACTCGGTTATTCCATAGTCCATATTGATATGATGGCCGGTATGCTCGGAGCACTCGGTGGCGAAGATCACCCGTTCGGCCATGCCGTAAAAATCAAAGACCTTGCATTCAAAGGCGTCCTCGATCATTTCTCTTTGCTTTGGGAAGAGAGCCTCTGAGGATGTAAACACCGCCTTAACGAGGAATTTCAGTTTTTGGCCTCGCAGGTAATGCGCCAATAGGTGCATCGTCGACGGGTAACCCTCCAGCGCGACGGGCGCGAATTTGGCAAGCTTATCCAGGTAGGCTTTCAGATTATCCTTCGACATATGAAGGCTCGATAGGTATAGATGGCGCATTGCCAAGTTGATGCGCCAGAATGGTGGTTTCCTCTGTTTGGTCGGCACTACGACCCGCCCCAGCGCGAACGCCATCTTATCTCCGAAATGTATACCGCCCCATCCTTTCTGCCGCCAATCGACGACGTTCTTGACAACGCATGCCTGCCTGTCCCAGTAAAATTCCAGGGGTGATCCGGTTGTGCCGCTGGTACGTCCCAAGATAAGGTCAGAGGGTTTATAATTCCGGGCAATGAGCTGGCGAAAATTCTTCTTAACATCCTCTCTTGTCAATATGGGTATCTTCTGAAGGTCATCGAGGCCTTTGAAGTCGCGGGGGGTAAGCTTGAGATCGTCCATCACGCGCCGGTAATAAGGGATGTTTTCGTAGCAGTGCTCTAACAGGGCTCTAAGCCGCTCCGCCTGATAGTCACGGAGCTCGGATTCGGAATACCATTGCGTCTTCTCGAATTCATCGAGTTTCTCCCTGAATTTCCGGCCATATTCCCTGCGATACATCTTCAACCCATAGCCGGTTACCATGAGGTTTTGAACAATAGCCGGGCTGAAATTGTAAATCCTATCTAAGAAACTTGTCATATTTTCGCTCCAAAGTCTGCGCTACGCCGATTCCCCCGGCGCGATATCCGCCTCCTGATGGCGCCATAGACATTGCGCATCAAGAACCCAGGATCGTAGCGGTAGATATTCAAGAGATAGTGGCGGTAGACCTGTCGCCGATAATCCCGCGTTGCTTTCGTGACGATATCCCTGTATTCGGCGCCGCCGATTGCTTCTTCTATTTTCCTTGATATCTGTTCAACATGATTTTTAATGTCGCTTCCGTCTTTGGGGTCGATGATAATCGGCTGATGCTTTTGATTGATCCTCACCGGGATTATATCAAAATCGACACCCGAGTCTTTTCCAATTTCAATTCTTAAGATCATTGAATCTCTTAGCCGCCACTGCCAAAAATCGAACACGAAATTACCCAGACTGTAGGCGATCACTCCGCCCTTATACTTTTCGATACCCTGAAGGATATGGGGATGGTGGCCCAGGATTACTTTGGCGCCTGCGTCTATGAACGATCGGGCAAGGCCGACTTGCTCGGCCGAGGGATGATCGACGAACTCGTCGCCCCAGTGCAACGAGACCACCACAAGATCGCAGGAACCCTTGAGGCTCAGAATATCGCGTCGTATCGCCTCGGGGTTGCCCTCGACGTAAAGGGGGGGATCCTTGAAATATTGCAGGGGCCTCATATTGTACCCCAAGAATCCTATCCTGATATTGCCTTTTTCGACCACGGCGCTGTTGGTGACCCCTCTTTCCGGCAAGTTCATGCCGATGGACAGGATGTTACGGGCTTCCAGAATATCCAGGGTCTCCTCGATAGCCGTCTTGCCGTGCTGCATGATGTGGTTGTTGGCCAGAGACAAGACGTTAAAGCCCGCCGCCGAGAGCCCCGCGGCCGATTCCGGCTGCGCCCGCAGAACAATTTCATCGAACGGATCTTTGGAAGAATTGAAACGCGAGAGCACAACCTCGAGGTTGCCGAAGACAATGTCGCCGCGACGAAGTTCCTTTGCGCAGCCCTCGAAAGGAAAAAGCGGCCCGTGCTTCTTGATCTGCGAACCGACTCCGAAGCCATAACTGTGCGGCGTATCACCCAGCATGATATCGCCGACAGCCAGAAGTACTATTTTGCCATTTGCTTGCATCTTAGGGCATGCTCTGGATCTTTCCGCCTGTTTTTTTCATATTTCCGAGGAGTTCGTAAATTCGCTCCAATTTTGGAGCGATTTTCTTCCAGGAGTAGTATTCGACTGCCGTTTCGCGAGCCCGGGCCCCAAGCCGGCGCCTCAACCCTTCGTCGCAGAAGAGCCTGGCGATTTTTTCGACAAATTCCCGGGGTGTGTCGGCTATCATGATGTTTTCCCCGTCGATGGTGTTGATGCCTTCGCAGCCGATCGAGGTGCTGACAATCGCCTTGCCCAAGGCCATGGCATCCAGGATCTTCAGACGTGTGCCCCCACCGACCGTTATCGGAACGACATAGACAGCCGATTTTAGGATGTACGGCCTGACGTCATCAACAAGGCCCAAAAGCCTGAAGGCCGGGTCCTTCTTGCCAAATTCAACCAGTTCTTTGGGGGGGCCATCGCCAACCAGGTTTAGCTTTATGCTCGGAATTTCCCTTTTCAGAAGGGGCCATATTTCGCGCGAAAAATAAATCATGGCCTCGGCGTTGGGATACCAACCCAAGCTGCCGACATAAACGATCGTATACGGCTCAACCGGTCCATCCGACGGGGTGAAAAAGTCGGTATCGACACCGTTGTCAACCACCTCGATGTTGGCGCCCGGCCCGATTTCCAATAGAGTTTTCTTATCACGCATCGAGACCACCGTATGGTAATCAAACACTTCAAAGGCCTTTTTTTCCAGGCGCCTCAGCTTGTAGGCCTGGTACCAAAGATAGGTCCTGGCCAATAATCCCTTGGCCGTCCGGCTCCTGCGATAAAGCAGCTCGGATTCCACGTTATGGTGAATCAACAGCTTTGGAAGATCCGGCGCAAGCTTGGCGTACTGCATGTGTGCTATTGTACCGATCTCCACCAAATCGAAAGAGTGTTTCCTGAGGTGTTCCTGGATCGCCCTCTTCAACTTGGGGGACCAGAACCACCACACCGAATAGGGCTGCAGCGAAAAGAGATTTAGGAAAAGCAGCAAATACCAGGAAAACCTATTGCTGTTGGTGGGAATTTTAAAAACCTCCACGTGCTTACAGTATTTTTTTAACCCCTCGATACTCTCTTGCATCTTCTCGGGGTCGCGAAGATAAGGCTCCTGAGTGAACGTGATGAGGTGTAACTCGTGATTTCGGGAGCACTCCTTCATCAGGTTAAAATTGCGTAAGGTGGCTCCGCCCCGCGGCGGATTGGGATTCTTATGCGCGATTATCAATACCTTCATTCCAAACCTGCTAAACCTCTATATTCGGCCGATACCTTTTCGGTCAATGTGCCAATTGAAAACTCGTCATCGATTCTCTGAGCCGCTTCTGCGCCAAGTCTTACTTTAAGCGCATCGTCATCGAGAATGCGTAAACATGCCTGAGCCAATGCCGTGCAAGATCCGGGCTCTACCAGCAGGCCCGACTTACCATTTGAGATGACTTCTACGATGCCGCCGACAGCGGTGGAGACGACCGCTTTTTCAAGTGCCATAGCCTCCAAGAGTGCCATCGGGATACCCTCATGTATAGATGTCATTACAAAGATGTCAAGGCTGTTTATGAGATCCGTTACATCGCTTCGAAAACCCGCAAAAACAATTTCCCCCCCCAACCCCATTTCCCGAGCGGAATTTTCAAGTTCGCTTTTTAACGGACCGTCCCCGACAAGAAGGAATCGCGCCATCGGATTCGTGTGGGAGATCATCGCTGCCATTTTAAGGAACAGGTCATATCCCTTTACCGGCACCATCCTGCCTACCGAGCCTATCAACTGATGCCCGGCATTTATCCCCAGCTCAGCTCTTATGAGCCGAGGGCTTTTTGACACATGCAGGTTGGCCGGGTCGACAGCATTGTGGATTGTAATAATTTTGGAGGATGGCAGAAACTCTGCTAATTGGCCGCGAATATTATCAGAGACAGATATTATTGTGTCGAAATATTTTCGCGTATAATAGGTATTCAGGATAGATCGGAAGCGGCTTTTGGCCGATTTTAGTCCATGGAACGGCTCGCCGATACCGTGAACCGTCTGGACCAGATATTTTACCTTGCCGCGTTTTTTTGCCGTGGCGGCGAGAATATTTTCCTTATAGCGATGAGAGTGCATGATGGCAGCGGGGTTTTTGGTCAGGAGTTGATTTATATTCGATTTGATCTGGAAAAACCCCATTTTCCTCTCGTCGTACACAGTCGTTACGATCCCGGCCGCGCGCAGTTTTTCAGCAAGGAGGCCGTCATTAAGAAGTATAGCCGACAGCTCAAATTCCGGGCAATGGGACAAGGCCAGCACGACGGTATACATTTGGACTTCGGCCCCCGCCCAGAGGTCGCCGGAGATCAAATGGCAGATCTTTATCTTTTGGTTGATTCCCATGTGATGAACCGAGAGCCGGTCAAGAACCTATGCCAGGCCAGGAGAATCGACATGTTAACGACGACAAAAAACAGGGGTATCCTGAAGACCGTAAATTGCCGGAGCCCCTTAATCATAAACGCAATTAATGCGGCGGAATAAAAAGCGATCTGGGCCAAGCTCAGATACCAATAGAGCGGCAGATGCCGGCCCAGAACAGCCCCTGAAAATAACGCCAGCAATAGGAATACAGGCACCCACCATCGCATAATTTTATGGCTGATCATCTGGAGCGCAAAGGCGCCATATTTGAAGGGATTCAAAATTGGCCTCAGCTTCTTGAGCACCGCCATCCCGTTTACGACGGTCCGCACCTTACGGTGAAACTCCCGCTCAGGCTCATCGAGAACATCATAATAAGCAATGGCCGCAGGCTCCAAAACCACCCGGTATCCATTCATGTGGGTCAGTATCGGAAGGTAAAAATCACTCGAGAGGTTTGGAAACCAGGTTCCGCACAGGCTCTTGCGGATCGCGAAAAAGCATCCACTGACTCCGACCAGGTTTCCGATAAGGCTTTCCAGCGTGCGAAGTTTCATCTCATATCGCACATAGGCATCCTCGCCGGCGGAGCCGGATCCGGAATCGCGGGTCATATCCTTGCCGGAGACACAACCCACGTTCTGGTCGGCAAAGTTGCGCGTGATCCTGGATATGGCATCTTCTTTGAGAAACGTGGTGGCATCCGAAAAAACCAGAATCTCGCCATCGGCGATCGCGATTGCCTGGCCCTGGCAATAATGCTTGCCGCGGCGGCTGGCATTGGCCATCAAATGCACGCCCTGCGACCCGTAGGATCTGATAATACTCTCCGTGTTATCGGTTGAGCCGTCCGAGGCTATTATAATTTGAAGTTTATCGCGCGGATAAGTTGCGGTCAGGCAATTTTCGATCTTGTTCCCTATGAGCTTTTCCTCATTATAAGCGGTGATAATGTGGCTGACGCGGGGATAATACTCCTTCTGAGCGACATTTTTCGAATAGAAGAGCGCCGCCAGTTTCAAAAACAGGAAATATCCGAAATAAGTCCAGGCTATGGCAAAGACCGAAAGCCAGAAAATTATTTGCAGGGCAATCATAAGCCTAAGACAACAGCTCCTCGTAGAGATCCTGATAACTTTCGACCATTCTGGGCAGAGAAAATTTGGCCTCGACTATTTTGCGGCCCTCACGCCCCATGGTTGTTCCAAGCTCCGGGGATTTCATTAATAGATTTATCTTCTCGGCCAGCTGGGGGGGGTCTGACGGCGGAACCATGAAGCCGCTGGTGCCATCGGCGATTAATTCGGGGTTGCCGCCTACGCGCGTCGCCACAACCGGGCGCGCCGAGGCCATGGCCTCGAGGATGGAAAGAGACAGCCCCTCGGAAAGCGAGGAGCAGACATAGATGTCAAGTAGATTAAGCAGGTCCGGAATATCATTTTTAAATCCGAGGAGCATGACCTTATCCTGCAATCCGGCCTCGCTGATCAGGCGCCGAAGGTATTCCTCCTCGCTTCCCTCGCCGGCGATCAAGAGCCTGAAATCGGAACTGCTTTCACGCAGGATGGCGGCAGCCTGTATGAGGTGATCGAATGCCTTTACCTTGAAGAGGCTTCCGACCGAACCGATGACAACAGCGCCGGAGGGAATATTCAGCCGGCATCTCAAATCATCCATTTTCCCCCGGGGAGCGTATTTATCGGAATCTATCCCGTTATATAGAGTCAGGACCTTCTTTGTCTTCTTGAGCCCGATATTTTCAATGAAGTAATTTCGCAGGTCTTCGGAGACGGCGATAATCCTGGAACACATGGCAACGGCCAGCCTGTAGGCGGCGATCCGCGACTTCTTTTCGGTAAAATAGACCTTGCCATGTATGGTCCCTATCATGGGAACGCCGGCCAGCCGGGCCGCCACCGATCCATATACATTCATCGTGAATTCATGGGCATGGACCAGATCGATCTTTTCGGATCTTATGAGCCTTACCATTCTTGCAAGAAACGCGGGGTCATATGGGCGATTATTTTCGATAATCCTGTATCGAACCCCCAGATCGCGAAGATGCTCGGTCAGCCAACCTTCTCTTAGAAGACAGGCCAAAGAGCTGTATTTATGCGGGTCGAGGCTTTTGGCGATATAGGCAAGGACCGTCTCGGAGCCGCCCGGCTCGGAGGTTTCACTAAGGTGTAAGATTCGCCGCATTTTCGTCATATTAATATTAAGCTGCGAAAATATTTACAATCTAAATATTTCCTTCCAGGCCGCCAGATGAAAAGCAAACATTATCTTTGAAAACGATCCTCGCGGTCCGAGAGAAATGTCCTGATGAATCGCTGTCCTTCTTAAAGCAAAGGTATCGATCTCGTTGTGGTCGGAGGGATTTCCCCGGGTGGTAACGGAGCATTTATAGCCGGCGCCCCTGGCCATATTTCTTATTTCCGGATCATAATTTCCATTAGGATAAGAGAAAAGGGAAACGTCAATCCCGAGTCTGCTCTTTATAGTATCTTTGGAATTTACTAATTCATCCATAACCTCATCAGGTCTCATCCGGGTGAGGATCGCGTGAGACACGCCGTGCGATCCAAACTCGATGCCGGCTCTTTTCATTTGGGTGATCTGGTCCCAATTTAGCATCCTGTTATCCGCTCTTAAAACGTCACCGGAGATGCTCCCCTCGGCGGCAATTTTCGCCAGGACGCTTTCGATAGAAACGGCATCCAGTTCTTTCATCATTTCGATAAGTTCGTTGATGCCAGGTCTGGTCCGAACAGGGTTGTCCAACGGTGCCGCTCTCGGCGACTTGGCCGATCCGCTCGCGGCCACAGCTTCCGATATTATAGCGGCCGCTCTTTCGGCGCTGATATTTGCCGTTCTAAGTATATTTTCCGCTTGATAGAACCATAAAACATCGGTGCTTTCAATGAAACCCGTGGTCAGGAATATGGTGGCCGGGACATTATATTTCATCAAAATCGGATACGCGATCTCGAAATTGTCGCGCCAACCATCGTCGAATGTGACAATGACATATTTTCCGGATATTGATGCAGGGTCATCTAACATTCGGGCTAATTCGCCGAGAGAAATTATCTCATATTTCTTTGCCAGATATGCGATCTGTTTTTCGAATGCGCCGGCCTTAACAAACATCCCGGGCTGGATTTTCCCGCATTCCGGATCATCATCAGCCAGGACTCGGTGGTACATGAGTATCAAGCCCGGGTTACGCTTGAAGCGCCGCTGTAGCCGAAGGGCGGTCAGGCCGGTAAGGTAGAAAATCGAGGCGATCAGATACTTGGTGACCTTTTTCATGATATAGTCTAATTAATGTTCCGCAGACATTTAATTATCTTTTGAATATCGGAATCGGCCAGCATGGGGTGAGTTGGCAACACCAGCATACGATCAACTACCGTCTGCGCACCCGGATAATCAACTTCATCGGATGCCAGGTGTTCTTCAATGCCCGAGATCTGCCGCACGGTGGACGGATACATGCTCGATGCCGAGATACCGTTGCGTTGAAGCTCTCTTATGGCATTATCCCTGATGGCTTTTGTGGCGCACAAGACGGGCAGGCGCAGATATGCGGGAATATTGGGCTCGCAGTACCCGGGAATCCGGAATCTGTCTCCTTCGTTTGCAATGATGGCCAATTTGCGGGCATTCTCCCGCCGTCTCATATTAATCGAATCGAGTTTATCAAGCAGAATCCGCCCGGCATGACGCCTGACTACTCCAAGACCGCCAATGTCGAATCCCGGATCGTATATCGTCTTCCCCAATCCCAGGAACGGGATGGAAGCGGGGAGCCAATAGACACGCGGATTGATTAGAACCGAATACATAACGATCTTGGCCAGCGTCGCCAATTCACTAAAAATAGACGGGCGCGGAATTTTGGCCATCATGTGGCTTATTACCGAAGATATCCGTTCATTTGAGGTTATAATGGCCCCGCCGGAGTATAACGACAGATTCTTGCCGCGCCCGAAGCTGAATATTCCGACATCTCCCATTGTTCCGGCAATCCCGAATTCCGACCGGGCTCCGAGCGCCTGGGCGGCATCATCTATGAGAAAGGCGCCGTTGGCGCTAGCGATGGATCTCAGCTTACTCCAGTTATCGAGTATTCCAAGCAGGTTACAGCCGACAATTGCCGCCGTTCTGGACAGGTCGATTTCGGAGAGTTTCCGGAAATCAAAATCAAGCGTCATCGGATCGATATCGACAATTCTCATTTTCAAATGAGATTTCGCCGCCGAGGCAGGAACGGTAAAACAGGTATATGCCGGAATGACAACTTCGTTCTTTTTCCCATCGTAAAGTTGGGCGAGGGCCTGCAGGGCGATTGCCAGCGATGCTCGTCCGGAGCTGAGCAGAAAACAGGAACAGGCGGCCGTATGAGCCTTGATCGCTCTTTCGAAAATATCGTCGGCGGAGCCTGACAAGGAGGCTTTAGCGATCCTGAACAGCTCTGATCCGGTTATGGGCGTTCCGGCGGGGGGTAATTGATTGAATAATTTGACCATTATATTCTGCAATTATTCGATGGTTATATTATTTCCCTGAAAACGGAGACAGCCGTGCATGATAAGCCTGGCAAATGCCCCTGTTGAAGCCATCTTATTACGAGCCACCACCCGGCGCGACAGCCACGGGCTTAATCCGGCGCTCGTTCGACTGAACCTGTTTGGAAATGTGAAACAAGGTTATGGATAAAGTGAGAAGCGCCCAAAGTTGGGGATAATACGCCGTGGAAATGAAAGTTGCGGTTACCAAATAGGAAATGATCGCAGCCGTGAGCGAATTCGCCATATATACCAGGATCTTACCGTCTTGGGTCTCCTGACTCATTTTTCCGATGCGATTTAGATATCTTAAGGCCAAAATGATCATCGTCAGATACAGCAATATGCCCAATCCACCAAGCTCGGCCAAGACCTGAGGCAGAGTGCCGTGGAAGGTTCGCCCCCATTGAGTATTAGGATCCCGGTCCGTCACTATATAGGCAGGCATCCTGACACCACCATTGGCCGCGCCAACCCCGACCAGGGGGTTGTCCATAAACATTCTAACCGCCGCCTTCCAATATTCGATACGGGCCTTGCCTGTCCCGCTGTCGGCTGAAATTGATTGAACCTCCGACCAGTATTGTGACGGCGCAAATGCAATTAGTGCGATCGCCAGAAAAATCGCGATCGCCAGGCCTTTGACTCTGTATTTTGATTTGAATATCGAAAACCCAATAGCAGCCACAAGACCTATCCATCCTCCTCGAGACATGCTGCTGACCACACCAAAGACGCAAGTGATTAGAACACCGGCTCCGATGATCTTTTTGAAAATATTCTCAAAGTTAAGCATCATGAAAAACGCAAAAGGGACAAAAGTGTTCAGCGCCATGGCAAAGTCGTTTTCATCATTGAGGAAATTGGAGCCTACTGAGCCGCTGCTATACATACCACCATAGGAATATGATCGTCCCGAATAATTAAGGATACCCTTTACGGCGAAATAAAAATGTATGGCAACCAAGAGCCATATCAGTGATTTGAATCTGTTGGTGGAATTAACGACGTTGGTGGCTATCACCATCACTACAAAATATATCATCATCGATTGAAAAACGTTATAGGCGAATCTGTTATTCCAGGCCGTGACAACCGTGATGGCAATGACGCCGATATAAGACAAAAACACCCAATTGAATTTGTCCCACTTAACGCTCTTGTCGGTCAAGGCTTTTATGAAAATGAATGCCACCGTGCTGGTAATTACAGTCAGCATCGGAATGCGCAGTTTAGCCAATCCGGGAAGCAGATCATAAGGCCTGAGAAATTCAAATAGATAAAAAATCATAATTCCGACATATGGATTTTTCAGAATACTTAATAATATCAATGCCGCGGGGATGGCAAATATCGCAGACATCAACAATTTAAAAGGCAACACCAGGACCAAAAAAGAACCGATTACGGACAATATTAAAAGCGCGGGAATCAGGAAATCCCGCTTAGTCACTATATCGAAGGACGACCTAAAGTCCCTCTGAAGATGCACCTTGTTATCCGCTGCTATTAATTTATCCAAGTGGGCGTTCCTGATAATATAATTCGCTTCTACTTTGTCGTCGTAATGCTATCCAGCATCCCGGCGAGCTTTCCCGTGAGATGTCTCCTGCCTAAGTTATTTGGCATAACAGGGGTACCTGCTATCGAGTTGTCCTTATTTTCGAAAGCACATAAGGCTTTGGCCACGATTTTCTTAATCTCTTCTTTATCATCGGGATCGGCGACATAGACATTATTAAATGACCTCAAGAGATTAAAGGTCGACCCATGCGGAACCAGCGCCAAAATGAAATTACCCGTGGCGATGTATTCGTAAGTCTTTGCGGGGATTTGAAATGGGGCCAGTTTTGATTGCATTAGAATCAGGAAATCGGCCCCGGAAATCAATTCTAAATACTCTTTTCGCGAAACGGGAGGATAAAATGACGCTGTGCCCTGCAATTGAAATTTATCGATAATCTCATTTATATTTCCCGTAGCCAAATGAATGTTCCCGTAAAAGCTGATTGAGATATTTTCCTTCCTGCAGGAGTCCTCAGAAATCAATTCGCCGACCGCCTCCAGGAATTTGGAAGGATCTCGCCCAAAGTACAAATCTCCGGCATGCAGAAAGTGGCGCGGTAATTTCCTGTTCGGAGGCGGCCCGGGGGCCGTTTTAAAATCATCGAGATCGAATCCATTGAGAATGCAACGGCATTTGTTGTCCAGATGCGGGGTGTAATTATCGATCAGCGCCGCCTGGTGCTCCGGAGTTGCGGTTAAAACCAGATCCGCGTTCAGGATAACCTGTCGTTCCATCCAACCTTCAATTTTCCGCGACAACGCGGTTATGAACTGACTCGGCTTTTGAAGGGGCATCCAGGGATCCCTAAAGTCAGCGGCCCACGGAATCCCCGTTATCTTCTTAATTCCCAATCCGATCAAATGGGATGTCCAAGGAGATCCCGATGAATAAAGGGCATCGATATTTTTCTTTCGTGCCAATCGTACACCCCGGGCAATGCCGGGCAGCAACCAACCTATTTTATCGTCGGGAGTCTGCGATAGCGAAAAAATGATCCTTTTCCATAATGGCGTTTTGCTGATCGAGAAAGGATCTGCCCCATCAGGGGAAGAGGTTGACTCATCATTAGACCTCTTGGCAGTACGCAGCGACCCTTTTATCATCTGCCTAAACTTCATATAAAAGTAGTCAGGGACAGGCCATCGAGACGTACGGGATATGTCGCATTCGAAATCCAACGGATCGCTTTCCCTTTTCCCATAGTATTTCCCGGACACTGACAATACGTGGGGACGCCATCCGAATTCCGCAAGATACTTGGCGAATTTGACGCTTCTCAGCGCCCCCACCTCGCGGTCGGGGTGAAAGTGATAAGCGATCATCAAGAGGTTTTTCATGTGTCCAATTCGAGATTATCGATATCGAGTTTTGGCCTTCCCCGGAGGGCCCCGAGCAGTTTCAAATAAGCATCGAAGGAATCTGAGTCGCGCCCGGCCCTAACGGTTCTTTTCAGGGCGGCCACAACCAGTGACCATCCAAAGAAAAAAAAGTACATCAGCTTAAAAAAGAAAATCTTGTCAGGTTGAAATTTCTGGAAATAGGTAAGACGGCTCCTGAAAAAATTCAATTGAGAATCTGCGTCTCCTCGCTTTTCGCGGCTTTTTCCGACCAGGTGCAATATCTCGATATTGGGAAGGTAGTATGAGGTCATTCCCGCCTGTTTCATGCGAGTAAAGTAATCGTTCTCCTCGGAAAACAAGAAATATTCCTCCGACAGATATCCGACCTTGGCCATAGCCTCTTTTCTTATTATCAGGCAGGCGGCGGAGAGAACGTCGGCCTGAACAGGCTGATTGAAAGTTCTTATGGGATTGCCTCTTATGAAAAGCGGTTTCAAAATTCTGTTGATCGGAAAAAAATGATAACGCAGACATTCCCTGAGTTCATCCTTAAGACCCGGCAACCTGGCGGAATAGTTGATTACGGCGCCGTCACCATTACGCTGAGCAGGCGCGGCGGCGCCGACCTCCGGGCGGGAGCTCATGAAGTCAAGAAGCGCCCCGATGGAGCTCTCGGGAATAACAGTGTCCGGATTGAGGAGCAGGTAATAGTCGCCACCGGCTTTTCGCAGCGCCTGGTTGTTGGCGCGCGCGAAACCCACATTCTTTTTATTCTCGATCAGAATGGCCTGCGGGAACTCCTGCTTTATCATGCCGACCGAGGAGTCGGATGAATTGTTGTCGACCACCCAAACCTCGCTGTCGACGTCTTTCAGATCATCAAAGAGCGACCGAAGACAATTCCTCGTCAGTTCACAGGTGTTCCAGCTTACGATGACGACTACAAGTTTTGCCATCTACCGCTCCATCCAGGAAAGGAGACAGTCGCGCGACGTATCGAGCAGCTCCCGGGCCCTGTGCGGCAGGGAGAAGGTATGATCGGCCTGCGGAATGCGCACGATGCGGTAGTATTTCTCAAAGGGCTCGTACCTCGGCAGGACATGTTTGACGAACATCTTATCGAAATCATAAGTGGCCCGGTCATTTTCCGGCATGACAAAAAGGAGCCGCCGTCCCGATCTCATTATATCATCAAAAGCCTCGAGGAAAACATTATTGAAAAGATCGCCCTTGTTTTCCGCGGGCGAGCCATCGCCGCCGGCCGCGGGCTCGGCAGATTTCCACCCGCCAAATTTTTCACCGACTTTGACCCTGATTGAGCCGAACAGGTCTTTGTAGGATGTTCGCCCCGTCAAGAACCGGCCCCACGATTTCGGGCTAAAGAGCCTTTGCATGTAACCGGCCAGCAAATTGCCAGCCTCATGTGGATGGAGGGTGGATAGCTCGTACTCGGGCGAGGTGATCGTAACGGGACCGGCTATAAATATGACGCCATCGACAGATTTATCGAGCGCAGCCGCGATCACGGCAGTCAGCGCCCCGCCGCAAAGACCATAAAGGAATATCTTCCCGGGCTGATACTTGTCCCTTAGATGGCGGATGATGAGCAGGGCGTCTTCCTTGAAAAGCCCCGTTTGCACGGCGTCGAACGAGTCAATCGCCCGCCCGATAGGCATCTCGCCATGGCTGTACCCAATTCGGGTGGTGTCGGCCCGGGCCACGGTGAAACCGGCTTCCTGGAGGTGTCGGCCCTGTAAAACAAAAAGGCGCGAGTGGCTCACCCGATAATGCAATCCGATATTAAAAAATACGACCAGGCCGCCATTCGGCCTTTCAGGCTCATGGATTACCCCATATATCGCCTGACCGCGGGTGTCCTTGAGGCTAAATGTTCTTTCCGAATAATTCATTTTTTTCCATAAATTCCAGCGTTGCGCCGAAAAGCCCTGGGGGGGTTGGCATCCATTTCTCGGTTTTTTCCCATTCGAACTCCTTGGGAACGGCGACGATCTCGGCGCAACCCGCGGCGCCTTTGAGGTCGACGAGGTCCTGGCGGATAACCGCGGTGTTCTTCTGTATCTGGACAATGAGCGTGGGGCATTTATGCGAGAATGCGGTTCCGGCCAACTCGTGCTCCCGGGCCTTGACGTAAAATTGGCTGGTGAAAACGTATCCCTCGACCACGATGCTCCCTCCGCCCTCCAAATCCTTGACCAGGTCATCGCGATTTTTCCGAACCTTACCCTCATTCAAAAGTTGTGAGGCCACATTTAAGCGAAGGTAATCATAGAAATATTTCCTGCTGTCGGTTACCGGTTCCCAGAGCACAAGGAAATGCGGCTTTAGGCGATCGGAGCAGAGCGCCGCCAGGGTGGCCCCCCAGCGCAATCCTATGATACCGATATGATCCAAGGCGTATTTCTCCTTCAGGAACTTGTGAGCCGCCTCGGTATCGAGAATTCGGTCGTCAAATGTCGCGTCTTCGAAATTGCCCTCGCTGTCGCCATCGCCAAAATAGTCGAAACAGAGTGAGGCAATCCCCAGCGATGCCAGGGCGCGCGCAAACGACACGAACACTCGCACGGTTCGCACCTTCTCCTCGGCGAACGGGCTGCAGAATATCACTCCGGCGGACGGTTTGGTCGAGGGCGCGAAGGCGGCATAGAAAAGACGCTTGCCATCGCGGGTGAAGAAGCCGTGCTCCTCGACAATCAGCTCATTGGGCGAATTAACCTTGGTGAAATCCAATGTCTTTATATCCATAATAGAATCGAACCTCGATGATATTCTCCTAATCGACAAGGGGGGACAAAACCGAGGCCATAATCTCGTACCCCTTTTCATTGGGATGGATTTCATCCCTGGCAAGGTTATCGGGCAGGAACCCTTCCGAATCGGCAAGGGCCTTATGATAATCTACCACCGGAAAATCATATTTGGAGGCCAGGTTCTTGATCTTTTCGTTAAAAGCCTTGATATTGTCCGCCATGCTATAATTGTCGTAATGTTCCGCCTCCCGCGTGGCCGGAAGTATTGTCGCCAGCATCGGCCCGATACCCTTATGATGAGCCATGAGGGCCATCGTCTCGAATTCATCCCACATGGTGCTGACGTTACAGGTCGGGTTAAAATTTCCCGAACAGAATTTTAGCACGACCCGGTCTGGTTCCAACTGCAGGACATCGCTTGAAAACCTTGTCAAGAGCTGGGTATTGGATTGAGATCCAACGCCTCGGTTGATGATTTTCTTGCCGGGAAGATATTTTTCGGGATCGAAACCCCTGGTAATAGAGGCTCCGAACATGACCGTCATGTTCCGTCTTTCCTCGGCGGGTAATTCGGCCAAGAGACGATGATTATCGGCGGCATAGACTAAGGCGCCGGGAAAATCGTTCTTTAGCGCCTCAAAGTTGTTGGCCAGGTTCTTGTTGTAAGCCTGGAATTGGCTCAATGCCTCCCGGTATCTGAAAGCCTTGTAGATGGCGAAGAGCCCTACGACGTTGCCGATCACTGATATGACCAATATGATTATTAACATCGGTTTCATCCTCTAAATCCTCTCGAAAGCGAGTTGTTCGCAAAAATGGCTATTTATCATTGAAATCAGGAATTGACTGCAATCCGGCAGAACCAACCAAGAGATCGGAGATGTCTGTCTTGCATCTCGAAGGCCGATATGGAATGCCTCATTGACTAACACCCCGCCACGTCCCGCAATTTATCGCATATTTCAAAATTGTCAAGGTTTTAAGTGTTCTCCGGCCAAAGGTCCCTGCGGCTATTTCTTTATCCAACAAGGGATTGGCGCCAGCAAGCCTCATGGAATCGTGCGGGCCTTCCTGCCCGTGAAAACCAATATCGTTTTCTTCAACAGCGAGTCGCGGCCTCGACAAGCGCTACCAGGCTGTCTGCCTGGCCGAAAGCAATGGCAACTTGGTGCAACCGGACATAATCGGCTCGGCGCCCATGTCTTTAACCCTGCCGCGCAGCTTTCCCGCTTTATTATCGCTCATATGAAATGTTGGGTCTCCTTATTTGGCGCACATGTCAAGGTATCGTCAGGTTCATCACCCATTTCACCATCAGGATTACGCACTCATCCCAGGGATCGCATCCTTAAACTCCGCCGACGCGTTTTGGTTTCCCCTCGAATGGATAAAAGTGACTGGCGCCGGCCTTTGCATCCGGTCTGCCGTTTGGTCTTGACCGGAGTGGAATTATCGTTATAATGTCGCCGAAGCGTGGCGTAATCTCAATAATGATGAAAAAATTCCTGTTTGACGAGAGGAAATTATGCCGGGCATTTTCGGCTTGATTAGAAAAGCGGGTGACAGCCGGGAGGCCAACGAGGCCCTTATCGGGCGCATGGCCGCCCGGCTCTCGCACAACGATCTCTATGTCTCACGAACCCACGCGGAAGACTGGTTCGCGCTGGGGAATATCGGGCTTCCGGTGACCGGCGAGGAACGGTTCGCGGTCGACAGTGGCCGCCGAACAGCCTGCGCATTTTCAGGCTACATCTACGGCTGGAGGGGTGTCGAGTCGGATCTTGACCGGCCTACCCCCGATAAAGCCTCGCGGATAATGAATATTTATGAAAAACATGGCGGGGCCCTGCCGGAGAAGATCGATGGCTCGTTTAATATCGCGCTTTTCGACCTTAGGTCGCGTGAAGCCTTCATTTGCAACGAGAAGCTCGGGCATCGGCACCTGTATTACTTCGAGGACGACCAGGTGTTTCTTTTCTCCTCGGAAATCAAGGCCTTGATGGCCTATGAGAGATTTTCAAGGGAGTTAGACTGGGATGCCGTGGCCGACTATTTCAACTACGGTTATATGCTCGGAGATAAGACGCTTTTTAGGAAGGTCAGAGTCCTCAAGGGCGGGCATATTATTTCGATTAAGGGCGGAAAGATTCATTTCACACGCTACTGGGACTATCGCTATGGCGAATTGAGCCGGCAAAGCCTGCCCGAACTGATCGAGGAAGCCGATGCCATTTACAGGGACGATATTCGCCGGAAGACGGCGGGCGCGAAGAATGTCATCATACCTCTGTCGGGAGGGCTCGATTCGAGGTTTATCACGGGCCACGCGGTCGCGGCCGGCATCGAACCGCACTCCTTCACGCACGGCCGAAAAGGGTGTTCCGATCATTGGATAGCCTCGCAGGTGGCCGGGACATTGGGGATTGCCAATTACCATTTCGTCGAAATCGATCCCCAATGGCTGATAGATTACAGCGAGCGCTTTGTCTATCTGGCCGAGGGTATGACCGAATCCAGTCCGGCGATACTAATCGGTATCAGCGGCCGATACGGTCTTCCGCCTCTGGATACAGTCTTCCTCAACGGCATCTTCGGCGGTCCAACCAATTTCGGAGCAGCGTATTACAATGCGCGCGATGCCGTGGCCGGTCTCCCGATGGAGGAGAAGGTGCGCCGGATCATCAATTATATAGGCTCCGTTCCATCGGACAATTACTACAAGATATTCGCCCCGGAGATCATGAACCGCTTTAAAGGAAGATTCGAAACATCTATTGCCGAGGAGCTACAGGATCTCTCGGCTGTCTCAGAGCTTTTCTGTAATCAGATGGATGTTTTCATTATTAAAAACCGGCTGGTCAGGTATATCGACCATGTCGACTGCAACCGATTTCTCTGGCACGACCATTTCGCGCTTGCCAGCGATCGCCTCAACGATTTCTATGTTCGGCTCCCGCACGAGTTAAAGCCCTCACGTCTTTTTCTGAAGGAATATCTCAAGGCCAAATTTCCGGCCCTGGCCCACATCCCCTACCAGGTCACCGGGGTCGACCTCTACTCCACGCCATCCAAATTCAAGAGTGATTGGAAAAAGCGAATCAAGAGGCTTAAGTATTTGGCCGAGCGGGTATCACGCGGACGCTTGAGATTCTATGACCGGGATGCCTATATCCACTACGACCAGTGGTACCGGGCGCACAGGGAAATCAGGGATTTCTACGAGGGGATTCTTTTGGACGACCGGACCCTGCGGCGAGGCTATTTTAACCGGCCCTACCTGGAACTCTTGCTGAAGCGCGAGCGGACCGGCGGCGATTCTTATTACGCGGTCTGCCACATGGCGACGTTTGAGCTGTTCAACCGGATATTCATCGATTCGAAATAAGGCGTTCTCAAAGATGATTAATAACCGGGGCATTCCTCGATAGGCAAATCTAATAGCCGCAAATATGGAAAGCCTGTCCCGGATTGTCCGGCCACGGTCAATCGGCGCGAATGGCCGCCGGGCGGGGGCGAAGGAGCCGGCCGGCCTTGCGGAGCTCGTCGATCGTGAAAAACTTGAACAGGTACAGGATCAGTGGGAATACCAGACAGACCAACCCCTTGACCGCGATATCGGACCACATCGACCCGGTCGCGACCAGGATTCCGAGGAAATAGCAGAGGATCGATACGGCGAAAAGCGTACCCAGCCGTCTCCATTCGATTTGGATTTTGTGGAGGCGGTTGGAGAAAAAATACATCAAGGCATTCTTGTAAATGAAACAGGCCAGCGTGGCGCCGGCCGCTCCCCAGATGCCGTAACGCTTGATGAAAATGAAATTGAGCGCCAGGTTCAGGGCCCCATTGGATATATTTACGTAGGCGATGTACTTGGTCGCCTTTTTCATGATTATGCCGACATTGAAGTGATAATTGAACGAGAATATGACATAGGCGAGAGAGACAATCGGCACCACCTTGTACGCCGACCAGTACGATTCGTCGGCGATTATCCGGATCGCCTCCTTGGAAAAAAGCGAAATCCCCAATCCGGCAAATAGATTCAATCCTATGAAATAGGTGAAAATCCGGGCGTAAATAGCCTCGGAATCACCATCCTCGAAATTCTCGTAACGGCGTGGCCCCCAGATTTGCATGAAGGGCGCGGTAATAAACTGGTTGACCAATGTCCCGATTTTATACCCCAGGGAGTAAATGCCGGTTATCGACATATCGCTGTAGCTCTTAAGAAAGAAGCGGTCGGACGCGTGAACAACATAGGCCGAGATATCGGATGGCATCAAGGGAAGACCGAATCGGATCATCTTGCCCAGAAGAGGCAGGTTGATTCCCGGACCGCACTTTTTCAGAGTGTAATAGGTGAGGATCGCCGTGAAGATCAAACTGGTGATAAGTGTCGAGAGCAGTATGCCCATCACGCCTTTGTGGGCAATTATGATGAAATAGATATTGAGACTCAGGGCCAGCGTAGTTCTCGTGATGGCCAGTGTCGTGACGAACAGCGATTTCTGCTCGACGCGGAGAAATGAGAACCCGATTTGCATCACGATATCGAGGGCAAGGGAGATTAGCGCGACCACGAACAAGAGGCCCATGTCCGCCGAGCCCAGGATGTGCCTGGCCAAAAGGGGAGAGAAGGGAAGAAGGGCGGCTACGACGACCAGGGTAATGCTTCCGTAGCCAAGATAGGCGGTACTTACTACTCTGCGGCGCTCGTCGATTTCCTGGAAATCAAAATAAAAGCGGCTGACTGCCGCCTGGATGCCGACCCCAACGATGTAGCTCAAGACGGTGGTTGTGATGGAGATCAATTCGAGGACGCCATAATCGGCCGGGGTCAGGTTGCGGGTGTAGATCGGGAGCATGATGAAGCCCACGATGCCGCTCAACACCGGCGCCATTCCGTAGATAAGCGAGTGCCGTGTCAGGACTTTTGCTTCGCTGGTGATCGATCTGGCCATAAATTATTTATATCGAGGAAGAACCATTTAGGCTATTTTGGATATAACTGCGAAAATAATTCTTTATTTCACTCCAATTCAGTTGGTTATTCGCAAGTCCTCGAGACATACAAGTTAAGGGCGCCATGAATCAAGCGTTTTGAAACAGTAATTATCGTTTAGGATGCGATCAGGCCGTCTCGAGAATAAGAAATCGTGCGGCCGTCCTGACATTTGCGGAATATAATTTTTTATGCACTAAAGGCAAAGAATTTATTATATTATGGGCTATGACCGATGGCTTTTTGAGGCCTGGCGCCGGCCAGCTTACCCGGACTGATATTTAGCCGACCAAAAGCTGTTTTTTAATAATTACTCTTTGAATATCGACAAATATAAGAGGACGACCTGGTAACATTGCATAAAAAGATCGCGCTTATAACAGGAGCCAGGCCCAATTTTATCAAGGCGGCCCCCCTCCTGAAAGAATTAAGGAAGAATCCAGACCGGTTTTCCTCCATCCTGATACACACCGGGCAACATTATGATCACAAGCTTTCACAGCTGTTTTTCGAACAGCTCCATATGCCCGACCCGGATATTTATCTGGGCGTGGGATCAGGAAGTCATGCCCGGCAGACTGCTGATATCATGATCGGACTCGAGAAAGTTTTCCTGGATATGCGGCCGGATCTAATCGTGGTTTTCGGCGATGTCAATTCCACGATGGCGGCGGCCATAGTGGCCGCCAAACTATGCCTGAAGATCGCCCATGTGGAAGCGGGGCTGCGAAGTTTCGACCATGCCATGCCGGAAGAGATCAACCGGATCGTAACGGACAGGCTGTCCGACCTCCTTTTTGTCACTGAAAAATCAGGGGTCGAGAATCTGTGTAATGAAGGCGTCTCGTCGGAAAAGATCTTCTTTGCCGGCAATATCATGATCGATTCGCTGACTGAGAATCTCAAGACTTGTCAGAACTCGGAAATTCTTCGGACGTTATCGCTTCGGCGGCAGAAGTACGCGGTCCTGACGCTCCATCGGCCCTCTAATGTCGATAATCAGGAAATGTTGGGCAGTCTCCTCAAGACGATGAAACGGATAGGGACAAGGATCCCCGTTATATTCCCATGTCATCCGCGCACCCGCAAGGAGATGTCGTCAAAGGGCCATTTGAACGATGACAACGATGAGTTTCGAATAATCGAGCCGTTGGGATACCTCGATTTTTTGAAGCTCCAAATGGATTCTAAATTTGTCATGACCGATTCGGGCGGGATCCAGGAGGAAACGACATTCCTTAAAATCCCATGTATCACTTTGCGGAACAATACCGAGCGTCCAATAACAACGGAGATTGGAACCAATACGCTGGCGGGAACCGACCCGGAAAAAATAATGGAAGCCGTGGATTCCGTTATGGGAAATGCCTATAAGGCCGGCCGAATTCCCGAACTTTGGGACGGCAAGACCGCCGAGCGAATTGTAAAGGTCATTGCCGGCCCCTAAGAGAAATCTACACGGAACTTTGCGTTAATTGGAGTTCAAATTAGTCGAGGGGTGATCAATTGAAAGCGAAATTGCTGGCGGCCGCGGACAAACTGAATATCTACCCTCTCTTCAACGGTTATACCAAAAATACGGCCACGATTTTCATGCTCCACCGGTTTACCCCGGCAGGGGTCGAGCGCCCCGATTGCACGTCGGCGAGCCTGCTGGCCAAATTCCTCGACTACCTGAAACGTAATGACTACCGCGTGATGCCCCTGAGCGGTTATGTCGACGCGCTCATAAGGGGCCGCGACACCCGCAAGACGGTGGTCTTCACTGTCGATGACGGTTACCGCGATATCTACGAGCACGCCTTCGAGGTCTTCAAGCGATTCGATTGCACGGCCGCCGTATTTCTGACCAGCGACTTTATCGAGGGGAAATTATTTTTCTGGTGGGATGCGATCGAATATGTTGTCAATCACGCCAATACCAGCGAATTTGACCTCGCATTTTTAGGGCCCGGGAAATTCCGAGCGGAAAACCTCGAGCGGCGGGCTGAACTGGTCGCGCGAATCACGGAACACTGCAAACTGCTCAATAATGCCGATAAGCTTTCATTTATCAACGACTTTGGGAATAAGGTCGGCGTCGAAATTCCCCCGGTTCCACCAGACGAATACGCCCCTCTGAATTGGGAGCAAATAAAGGAGATGCGGACGAGTGGAATTGAGTTTTTCGCCCATACCGTGACTCACCCAATTCTATCCAAGGTGCCGGTCGAACAGCAAAGGAATGAAATCTGCCGGTCGCGGGCTGTACTGGAGAACCATTTGAATACCAGATGTGATATCTTCTGCTACCCCAACGGTGGCCCCGGCGATTTTACCGAGGATACGATCGCGGCGTTGAAATCCGCCGGGTTTATTGCAGCCGTAACGGGGATCGCGGGGTTCGATTCCACCAAAGGACCGACTGATCTCTTCAGGATTCGGCGATTCAGCATTCCCTCGAATGAAATCCTCTTTAAGCAATATATCTGCGGGTTGGAGAATTTTAAGGCCCGCCTGATGTCGCGAGGCTGATACCTGCCTGAAATTGCTCTAATCTTGCAGGTCGGCGGTCGCTTTCCGGGGCGTAGCCTGCGGCTCCGATGCAATTAAATTTCTGCCCAACAGGGCCGATATCGCCGCAAGCATGAATCCGGTCGTGAAAAACAGCTCCTTGACCTCGCCGTGGGTGTAATGCGGATGGGTCATGTTTATGGCCTGTCGATAAACAAAACCCAGAACGAATAAAGGCAACGCTGCTAAGGGCGCAACCGGGAAATGTATCCTGTTTAAGAATCCCCTAATTCCCGAGGAGAATCGATAAGCCAGGGGGATCAATATGCCATAGAGGAGAACGAAGCCGTGCAGAAGCCGGTCCTGCGTTATCACGGCTTCCTTGCTATCGAGGAAGGGCATGTTGTGAATATTGGATTCACCCTCGAGGTTGCTGCCCAGGAACGACGGAGTATTATATTTCAGGTAATCCTGCCCCCAACTTATCTCCTCGCCGCAAACTACCAGATAGAAAAACCCCAGGAGAAAAGGCAACAGCAGGAAATGCGATTTTCCCTCGCGCCACGGTTGCCTGAATCCAAGGTATATGAAAATAATCCCGCTGGCTAAATAGAAGAAGGCTTGAATGTTCTCGGCCAGTCTGGCCTTGAACGCGAACCGGATATATCCCTCTTGGTTGGTAAAGTAGAATATCGTCATTGCCGCAAACCCCACGATCCCGAAGACGGTCCAGGAAAGCAGGCTGCGCCACGTGTTCGAAACATCGAAATATTTTCCGGTATTTTCAGACATAACGACCTCCGTCGTTCGGCGATAAGCTCATGAGATTACCTAATTAACATTTTCATTCGGATTTGGGGCGAAATCCTAAATCGCGATAGAGCGATCAGGCCGGCGCCCGGCATTTAATTTAAGGCCTAATTTTCGATAGTCAACCGTAATTTGGAAGGCCTGCGACATCATTCCAGTCGAAAATTGTCTAAATAGAGGGTCAATCCCGAAGACGCGTTGCTCCCGAATAACATCACCCTGCGAATGGCTTTCATGTCCATGACTCGCTTTGCCGGGGCGCGCCTGACTCTCTCCAAAGGCACCTCGTACACATTGGAGCCGGGATTGACAGTGATGACGGCATTGAATCTGTCATCATGGTCGTTGTTGTGATATAAGTCATCAATCCGGAACCAGATTTCGATCGGCTTATCCAACTCGGAGAAGAGTTCGAATTCGAACGACTCATATCCGCGCCAATCCGGATGGGCCTCGTCAATAGCCAGGCCTGGAAACCGGCCCGGAAGCAGTGTCAATTTGCCGACCCTCCCCGAGGCGCCAGCCCAACCGATCGGCGGGGCGGTCCTTTCCAGGCGAGCGTCCCTGACACTGACAAATTTCATGCCGATGGTGGAGTCGAAATTTAGGAGGGTGGGGAATGCCTTTTCTCGTTGATAATACGCCGCCGCCCAGAGCCCGATCGGGGCCAGGGCCGAAGATAGGATGAGGACGACGCCGGCCAGCGCGACAATTCGAGATTTCCGGCGGTTGAATCCCCCGAATAGCGCCAGGCGATGGTCGAAAACCGCGGCCAACAGCAAGAATGAGGCTATTCCCGCGAAATCCCTGAGCAAGTCGAAAATGTCGGCATCGCCCGGCCCCCCTATCTGAGCTAATTCTACGATCAGGCCCATACTGAGAGTGGTTGCGGCCGCCGCGACATAGAGCCAGCGCCGGGCATTATCGGGAACTTTCGATATGGCAATCAGGATCCCCAGGACAGACAAAGACATCACCCCGAAAAGCGGGGTGTGCCCTGTATTGTGAATCTCGCGCCAAAGGTAGGTATGTAAAGGCAGTTTCAGGTATGCGAGAACCAGAAACACTGCAATTATGAGTAACAGGCAGGCTAAGATGACGGGTATCCTATTCATGGAGTGTGCCGCCATCGGCCAATTGTCTCGGCGCCCTGAGGCCAGGAATGCCCCAAGGGAGTGCCATGGTCACTTAAGCCATCCTTCACCGACTGTTAAGTCAAAAAGCCTGGCCAAGCCGGTTTCCTCGATCATTCAAGATAATTCGCTTTCCCATCCGAACTCTGGAAGATACCTGGCGAAATTGGCAGGACTATGGATGCCGGTTGTCCTGGCCGGCGGAAGACGATAGGGTACAATCAAGGCCTGTCTTATCAGATTGGATTTCAAATCGCATCGCCCCAATCACGGCGCCGGTCGTTGCGGCATGTCATGGCAACTTGGTCACTATCTTCGGACCGAGCGCATTCGCAATCGGCAGCGGCAGGCGTCTCCAGATATTGATAGCCCATCTGAATCTGGGATTGGACGGGTTGAGTTCGGGCAGACTGTCGATAGTAAGAAGCTTGTATTGCCAAACCTGCGGTACCGGGTTTTTTATCCACTGCTTCTTAAAATTGAATGTCCCGGCGTTAAGTGAGCTTCGTCCAAAATCAAAACTGCGTGAGCCCCGCTTGAAGCAACGCCTGATAACCTCCCAATAGAGAATATTGTTGGGGCACAGGTTCAGGTAAGAGCGGTATGACGATGCCGAGGGGACTCCGGAATAATCCTGATAGTGAACCACGAGGCCCCCTCCGATATAGAGATTGCCTAACCTCACCAGCGCCAACTCTATGTCATTAGGGAAGCAGCTAAACATCTCGGCATAGAGGCTTTTGGGCCAGACCGGCGTGCCCAGGTCGCGCATATTGAAGGCGAATATCTTGTAGAATTCGTCAAGCAGCTCCAAGCCGCCGAAATTAACCTCGAGGCCCGATTTTATCGCCTTGCGAACCTGGTTCTTGGCCTTGCCGTCAATAGACTGCCAGATGCTCTCCTCGCTGCCCTCTAATTTCAAGACAAACGAGAATTTCTCCTCCTTATTGACCAGGCCAGGCAGGGGCTGGCTCACCCCCCGCATTTCGAGAAAACGGCAATTAGACCTTTCCGCCAGAGCTACGCAGTAATCGACGAGCCCAGCAGCAATTTCCTGGTTCTCGGCGAGCGGTCCGCCGTAATCAAGCCACGGAAGCGAGATCATGAATTTGCCGAAGATCATGCTTTTCATGAGAGCGGCAGGAAGAATCCCGACCACGCGGCCATCCCTTTCCGCCATGCAATAGCACGGCCTGACATGAAAAGACCTGGCCAGGACAACCGACCAATTCCACCTGTGCGCGAAAGTTCTATGAGGATGGCGCTCCACGAAATTTTCCCATGGCGCGATGTCATCAGGGGCGGCAAGACGATATGTGGTATTTTCGGTCACTCTTGTCCAGTTCTCACGATCGGCAATCTTGGCCGTTATTCGGTTTTTCATTCCCCGTAAGCACGGTATCGAAAAACACGATCGGCCTGCATTCTATTTCAAGAGTGGGCCTCTTGCGTCCCCGCAGTCCTTTTATGGCTTTAGAAGATATGGAGTTAGAGGGCCGTGGCCCACTCACAGTCACCCGTCGAATCCAATATAAAAGCGGCCGGTATCGATGTCAACTACAATGGTGGCCAAGGGGCCTGCTGGGGCTTTCCCGCCAGATGCCGACATCCGCGAAAATAATAAAATTTGGCTTGACTCGGGCTGAGGGCCTGATATACTTTTTATTGAGCATTATTCTTTCCCGCTCAATATAAATCCGAAAAGCAAACGAAGGGGGCTTTCGGTCAGGTTGTCTTCAATTTGAAGCGGTGTTTTGTTGCGTTTGGTAATTAGGCGCCGTGAGTTACATGATATCGTCAACAAAAAGGTAGAGGCGCTGTCGGCAATTTCATAAGCATCATCGTGCCAAGCTTATGGATAGATTTTTCAATACGGGAGGGAAAACCATGATGAGGGGGGATTCATCTTATAGAGGGAAGTCAGGACGGTGGATATGACGGAGGGTGCAAGTAAAATACGCTATCACCAGGATTCGATTCAGGCCATGCCGCATAATATCAACGCGCACTTCAATCTCGGGGTCACCTACGCCAGGCTCGGACGATTCGAAGACGCTTTGAAGATGTTCGAGGCCGCAACCCAGGTGAATCCCCGGGACGCTGAGGCGTTCCACTACAGGGGATTATCTCAAAATCAGCTTGGACAATACGATGAAGCCATCGCCTCGTTCCGCGAAGCCATAATGCTCGATTCCGGCCATTACCGGGCTCTCAGTAATCTCGGGCTTCTTCAGAGCAAGAAAGGCAATTTCAAAGAGGCAATTGAGGCTTTCAAGGCCGCACTAAGCATCAATGGCAAGCATTGTGCCGCCCTGCTTGGTTTGGCGGTCGCGTATGGCAACATCGATGACACCGCCCGAGCCTCCGACGCGTATCTCGAATTGTTGAGACTCGATCCTTCTTGCGTCGAGGCCATATGCAACCTGGGAGCGCTTTACACCAGGGCCGGCAGATTCGACGAGGCCATCAACTTATTCCTCAAGGCGGCCAGGGATCAACCATCGTGCGCCGAGGTTTATTTTAACCTGGGGAACATATACGCTGAAAGCGGTCGCTCCCTCGAAGCCATCCAAAGCTACTCATCGGCGATACGCCTGAAGCCGGATTATGTCGATGCCCTCGGCAATCTGGGAGCCGTCTACAGTGACGAGGGGAGTTATTGTGAGGCGCTTGATGTTCTGGAGCGGGCCCTTGATCTCTCTCCCGAGAACGCCCGGATACACTTCACGCTGGGAATAGTCCTTAATATCATAGGGCAGAAGGACAAGGTCCTTGCCGAATGTGAGATTCTGCAGAAACTTGACCGCGTCTTGGCCGAGAGCCTGGAGGCTCAATTGAGAGAGGGTCAGCCGGCCTGAAACCGGGACTTGCTCGAGCTCTAAGAGGAAATATCCTAACCCGCGAGAATCTTGGCCGCCAGGGCCCGCGAGAGCTCCTGCGCCGCCCGGTAGTCCTCATGGGATGGTGGTCCATTGAACTCGAGGGCGCCTACATTTTCGATTTTGGCCGACTCGAAAAATTCGACCGCCTGCCTAATCGCCCCCTTGCCCCATCCGTAAGAATTGAATATCGCGCCGTATTTTGTCGGTGGTTTGAGAATCCTCACCAGGTTCATCGCATATGCCACTGTCGGGTGTAGGTTGGAAAGCACTGTCGATGCCCCGATGACGATCGCTCGCGAATCAACCAGGTCCTCGACCAGGAGATCCAGTTGCATATCGGCCAGGTTGTGCCGTCTAACCTCGACCCCTGAAGACGCGAGCGCGTTATACACGGCGTCGATCATGCGCTCGGTATTTCCCCACATCGAGGCATATATTATGACCGCCTTGGGCAAGGTATCGCCGGCGATCCAGCGGCGATAGTGTCCGATCAGGGTTGTGTCCCGATGCACGGGTCCATGGCTGGGAGCGATTGTATCGATATCGAGGGCCTCGAATTTTTCCAGAGCCTTCCTGGCGAAAATCCGCAACGGCATCATTATCTCGCCGAAATATGCTTTGGCCAGCGAAATTAAATTCTCAACATCGTCGGCATAGACGCCCCCTGCGGAGTGAGCTCCGAAGAAATCGCAGGAGAAGAGGATACGCGATTCGCTCAGGTAAGTAGCCATGGTTTCCGGCCAATGTATCCAGGGGACATCGACAAAATCAAGCGTCCTGCCACCCAGATCCAGAGATTCACCACCCTTGACGGTTTTTATCCGCTCGGGCGAGACGCCATAAAATCGGGCGGCCATGGCCCCACCTTTTTCGGACGTTACCAGCTTGGCCCGGCTCTCTTTCAAGATATGGGGGATGGCGCTGCCGTGATCGGGCTCGGCATGGTTCATTACCAGGTAGTCAAGCCCGGAGAGGTTGGTTAATTGCCTCAGTTTTTCGAGAAGTTCGCATTCAAATCCAGGCCCGACCGTGTCGATCAACGCGGATTTGTCGTTTCCCTTTATAAAATATGAGTTGAAAGAAGTGCCCCTGGGAAGGGGTATGAAAGCGTCGAATACTCTTCTATTGTGATCCCGGGCCCCGACCGCGAATACACCATCGGAGATTTCCGGTATGAAAAAATTCAACATCGCCGGCACCTTTCAAGACGAAGATTAAATCCGATTACAAATCGACGGCGAGCAAAATAATCCCTGAGGCTGTCGGTTGGCAAGCTCCTTATTCGCCCGATCCGAAAAACTTCGAGATCCGCTGCCCGGCGCCCTGAAAGGTGCCGACCGAAATGAGCAGGTTATAACGGCTTGTAAGCCGTGATCCTCCTGTATTCCAGCTTGTGGCCGGTCTTGTTGGGGTTGTAATACTTCTTATAGTCGATTTTGCCGAGGTTCATTTCGGCCAGTTCCGCCTTCACCCTTTTCTGCATATCCTCCCAGAACTGCCAGGCGGCGCATTTGCCCTTTCTATGCGAGCCGTCGCGCTTGGACTCGGGGGCATTGCAGAAAGAAATATACATCGGCCCCTCGAAAGACTCGATAATGTTCAAAAAGGAGATATCGCCGGCCGGTCTGGCAAGCCTGTAGCCGCCATATATTCCCTTGGTGCTTCTTAGCAGCCCGTGCTCGGTGAGTTCTTTCAGGATCTTGGCCAGGTACTCTCGCGGTATACCCTCTGTTTCTGCGATCTCGTTAATAGTGCTCAAGCGTTTGTCGGTGTACGCTGCAATGTAGATCATGGCGTGAAGCGCGTAATCTGCCTTGTTTCCGATTCTCATACTGACACCTCTCTCCCCTTAGTTTAATTTGCTATACGCGATATCACAAGTTCGCTAATCCAAGCCTGTAAAATGTGGCATTATATTATAACAATCCACTTTGGTTGTCAAGCAAGTATATCAATAATAATATAGTGGCAAAAACATCCCCGTTAGATCATGCAATGAAGACAATGGCGGCCTATGATTCTGTGTTGGGGGATCAGGCGTTAAGGCCATCTATGGGGGCGCGCGAGCCGATCACGACCGGCCCCCGGATGTTGTCCTCGCCCGCCGAAGTTCATTTCTACTTTATAGGGTTTTTTGAACTCGTACTCCACCTCGAACCGGTCAAGTTACCCACTGGCAACCGCTGTCGGGCATTATTCCGAGCAGATTTTGGGGTCCTGCCATTTTATTTGACTTTGGTCAATCTCCCGTAGATATATTATCAATATCGTGTGCGACGATTATTTGGTGATTACATTTATGAACGACTGATATCTTAATGTTGAAAGGAGTGCAGGATGTCCCTGAAAGACCTTTGGCGGTCGGCTGCCCTGGCCGCGATTTCTATTTTGCCCTTAAGCCCAATACGATATGTGGCAGCCGACGATGCCCCGGTTGTCACCGATGACAACAAGGCTTGTGTCGATTGTCATCGCAGAAGCGGGGCAGCGCTGGTCATGGAGTGGGAGCATTCGCGTCACGCCGCCGACGGCATCGGATGTATCGACTGTCACGGCGCCAACGAAGGGGAGGTTGACGCCTGGAAGCATCAAGGCCGGTTCGTCTCGGCCCTGGTGACACCCAAGGACTGCTCTCAGTGCCACGACCGCGAAAATGCCGAATTCGCCCGCAGTCATCATGCCCGGGCCGGTGAAATTATCGCCAGCCTCGATAATGTCCTGGCCGAGAAAGCGGCCGGCATGCCGGGCAATATCGCCGATGCGGTCAACGGCTGCTGGCAATGCCACGGCAGTATCATCAAGTTCCAGCGCGATGATAAGGGTGAAATTATCCGCGCGGGTCCCGAGGGCAAACCGGCGATCGACCCGCAATCCTGGCCCAACAGCGGTATGGGACGGCTCAACCCCGATGGCTCGCGCGGTTCCTGCCACGCCTGTCATTCGCGGCACTCATTCGATGCCAAGCTTTCGCGCGCGCCCGAGAACTGCGGCAAGTGCCACATGGGGCCGGATCATCCGCAAATCGAGATCTACAACGAGTCGAAGCACGGGATCGCTTTCCATGCCAACCGCGACCGCATGGCGCTCGATAAGCAGGGCGACTGGATTCTGGGCCAGGATTACTCGGCCGCGCCGACCTGCGCCACCTGCCATGTTGGCGGCTATATGACCGCCGACGGCAAAATTGCCGCTAATTCGCACGATGTTGGTGAGCGGATCAGCTGGACCCTGCGGCCGGTTATCAGCAGTAAATTAAATATGGTGGTCTATGAGGATGGTTACAAGGAGGACTATCCCGACACCAAAGCCCTGCCCAAAATCGGCGACGAGATCAAGACGATCGAGAAATTCTCCGAAAACGAGAAGCTGGTCAGCAAGGAAGTGCCTCGCAGGGTGGCGAAAATCGTGAAATGGGATGAGCGGCGCGGCGAGATGCAAAAGGTCTGCGCCAACTGCCACGAAGGCGCATTCGTCGGCAACTTCTACAAGCAGTACGACGACTTGGTGGTCCTATACAACGACAAGTTCGCCAGGCCGGCCCAGGGCCTGATGAACGACTTGACCGCCGACAGCATCCTGAGCCCCAATGCGCCGTTCGAGCATGAGGTGCAGTGGATATTCTATGAATTGTGGCATCACGAGGGCCGGCGGGCTCGTCACGGCGCCAGCATGATGGGGCCGGACTACACCCACTGGCACGGCATGTACGAGGTCTCCAAGCATTTCTACACCGAATTCTTGCCGGCCGTAGTCGAGGTCGCGGCCGAGAAGAGCCCCGAGATGGAAGCCAAATATGCTAAGAAAGTCGCCGACCTGCTGTCTAAAGACGAACATGTCTGGCAAAAAGGCCTTACACCAAAAGAAGCCGAGGCCATGAGAAAGGCTTATAAAGAGCGGTACAATCAGTAGGCTGCTGACGGAGTAAAGGGATCTTACATATAAGCCGCCCTGCTGTTGCTCGGGCGGCTTTTTAATTTACGATGTGTGGGCCAAAGACATCAGCAGACGCTCTCTTATTGGGCGGCAGGCGTCCGCGCCTGCCCCTTGAAATGTTGAAAAAACCCCCTAAATGGTATATAATATTACTCATGGTTGTCCGCAGGCGCCTTAAAATTGAATCTCCGGGCCTTGCTTTTATTACTACCACGGTCAAAGATTGGATTCCCCTATTCCTCAACGACGAAGCCGCGAAAATCGTACTAAAGCAATTCGAGGAAACGGTTGATTTTCATGAAGCGTCAATAGTTGGATATGTCTTGATGCCATCGCATTTGCATGCCATCATTGGTCTAAGAAACATCCTGGATTTAACGAATGTCATGCATGATTTTAAGAGCCTGAGCTCGAGAAAATTAAAGCACCTTAAGCTAATGGAATTTGGGGATAAATTTCAATGTAAGGGATCATTTCAACTCTGGAGGCCCCGCTTTGATGATTTTGTCATCAGAACCCCAGAGCAATTCAGGATCAAGCTTAACTATATACACGAAAATCCCGTGCGCGCCGGCCTGGTAACAATTGCTTCTGAATGGAAATATTCAAGTGCCGGAGATTGGACTTTAGGCATTGAAGGTGTAATAACGATAAATAAAAACTCTGTAGGTGTCGAATGGACCTTCTAGCGCCAAGGGGCAGGCGGGGACGCCTGCCGCCCAATGATACCATGTTGAAAAAAGCAGACTCATTTCCTACACATACCCAAGCTGGATAATATCGTGGCAGAAAAAATGATTAAAGGGACGAAACGAGAAAAATCGCGCGAACCGCTCGCCACTATTCTCATCATCGCCGTCTTCTTTATCTCCATCAACCTTAGAAGATGGCTCGTGTGGCTCGGATTCGATGCCCTTAATCAAGGTTCGCCGACAATGCAACTTCTGATCGGCTACCTCTTCTGGGTGGTGCCGTCGCTGTTGACTCTCCTGATACTCTACGATTTCGATTTCGGCCGGGTGGCGCGTGATCTGGGCCTGAAAGCCAACCCCTGGAAGGCGGTGCTGTTGGCGTTTCTATTTACGTTACCTATGATGCTCGGTTACTACGCGACGACCAAAATGGCAAACCTCACCGCCTCGATATTTTTCAAGGAGGCCCTCCTGCCGGGCATATTCGAGGAGTACATCTTCCGCGGTTTCCTGATTGGCCAACTTTTCAAGCGAGGCCGGCTGGGATTTATCCCGGCGGTCATAATCGGCTCGTTTGCATTTGCGCTGGGGCATCTCTACCAGGGAGCGACAATTCCTGTCATGATAGGTGTCATCTTCATTACGGCTGTCGGCAGTGCCTGGTTCGCCTGGCTCTTTATCGAATGGGGCCGCAACCTCTATCTGGTTATGTCAATGCACGCTTTCATGAATCTTTGGTGGAGCGTTTTCTCGGCCGGGCAGAATGCGCTGGGCGGCGTCTCGGCCAACGTTATCCGTCTTTTAACCGTAGCCATTACCGTGATAGTGACAATCATCATGGCCCGACGCACTGGTTTCAAAATTAAGGGGCGGGACTGGATTTCTGCGCCCAGGGCTGAAAGGCATTGACCTTATTTCAATGGTCTAAGTTCTATCTCATTCGCAAACACTAATCTCCTATCCCTATTGGCCAGGTAGTCGCGGAGCATAAATTCGATATCGGGCGCGACACGGGCGTCGAAGATTTTCTCTCCGTTAAATAGCACCATTATATTTTCATTCAGGTCTACCAGATCGGGGCTTAGAAGAATCCGGAATGCCCCCACGCG
>MEWP01000127.1 GCA_001775395.1 candidate division Zixibacteria bacterium RBG_16_53_22
AACCCGAGCAGCACTGCCGCCGCCCGCAGATGCCGTAACCATCGAGCCGCTTGGTTTCGTCGCGCACGCCTATTTGCCGAAGCTCGATCCGGGTGCGGTAGGTGGCGGCCAGGTCCTTGACCAATTCCCTGAAATCGACCCTCTTCTCGGCCGTGAAAAAGAACGTAATCTTGTTACAGTCGAACTGATATTCAACGTCGACAAGTTTCATGTTGAGGCCATGTTTGGAAATGAACTTCAGGCACTCCTCGAACGTCTCGCCCTCTTTCTGGCGATTGAAACGGAGTCGATCGTAATCGTATTCGGTGCCCAGCCTGATAATGCGGGGGTATTCCTGCTCGGGATCGAGTTCATCATCGCCGACTTTGCGAAGCACTTTTCCATAGTCTTCGCCCCTTTCGGCCTGGACAATTACGAAGATTCCAGGCTCGACGACCTGGCCCGACTGGTCGACATAACAGTTTTTTCTATTTCCCTTGAACTCAACTATATAAGCATTCATTGGTTTCAACAGCTCCTATATATTAAAGGCGGCCGGCCAGTCTCAGGTTGCATCATGGCAAAGTGTATTTGGGTCTGCCGGCGCCAGCCAGGGCCTCGGCGCAGGAGATGTAAAAAAACATCATCCCCGCGTCAGGCGCCACGTTATTAATGCCGCAGGCGCGCCGCGTCTCGGCGCAAACTTCATTCCAGATATCGAGTATCTCCCCGGGGGGTGGCTTGATCTTCTGGAATTTGTCCTTAATATCGAAATTGACCAGGTGATTATCAAGGCCATTTTCGCCGACGAAAAACAGATCGTGTATTATGGTCTCGATAATCTGAAAATCGAGCTTGATATCGTCGTATTTCGACTTGAACCCGCCGTACAGCGCCTCGATATCCGCGATAATCTGGCCGATCGGATCTCGAGCCAGGAGCTTCATAAATATGCCAAGCACTTTCTCCCGTCGCTCCAGGAGTTCGTTTTCATAAAGGCAAATCGCCGAACCCGGCGAACCGTGGCCCAATCGGGCCAGGTAGGTGGTAACGGCATCGTCGAGCCCGAGCCGCTCCTTCAAAAGGGAGAATACGGCTTCCTCCGGCATAAGCGGCACCTTGATTCTCTGGGTGCGCGAAAGGAGGGTGGGATAGAGTAGGTCGGGCCGAGAGGTGGTGAGAAGCAGATGCGTGTTTTGCGGCGGCTCCTCGACTGTCTTAAGAAACAGGTCAGCGGCGCCGAAAGCCATTTTTTCGACATTTAAAATACCAACTACGCGCCGGCCGCCCTCGAGAGGCTTCTTAGCCAGAGAACCGATAAGGTCCCTGACCACTTCCACGGGAATAATCTCGCGCTTCTCGTAATTGGGAAGATAGAACGGGTCGGAGAGCTTCTTATGCCTGAACTCCTCGACAGCGTCCCTGGTCTCCTCGGAGAATCTGGCGGCAGATGTCACCGGATCGGAAAAATGGAAAATAGTATGCTTTTTCGATTCCGGCTTGATATTGGGGAATGGGAAGAGCAAGAGGAAATCGGGGTAAAGGAACCTGGAGACCTGTCGGCAGGATTGGCATTGGCCGCAGGCAGACCTGTCGTTTTCGCAAAGCAGCGTCCTGGCCAGGTCCATTACCAGCGCGAATTTGCCTGCGCCTTCCCTTCCGACAAACAGGATTGACTGGCTCAGGTTTCCTTTTCGGGCCGATTCGCAAAGGCTTTTGGAAAGGTCTTGCAGGTGATTTGGAGCCATCATCTGAGCCATTCGGTCGGGTCGAGTTGCTCTTTCTTGTGCCTGATTTCGAAGTGCAGTTTCGGCCCCTCCAGCGAGCCTGAATCACCCGCCAGAGCGATGAGTTCACCGGCGCTTACCCGCTCTCCCGGCTCGACCAGCACGTCGGATAAATGGGCGTAAAGCGTGTAATACCCCTGGCCATGGTCGATTATCACAAATTGCCCGTAGCCGCGCAGCCAGCTTACATAAGCCACCGCGCCGGAGGCGGCGGCGAGGACATCGGCGCCGATTCCGGCCTGAATATCTACTCCCGGATTAGAGAGAACGATTCCCCTCTTATCTTTGACGCTGCCGAAGCCGCGTATAATTTTGCCTCGGGTGGGCCAAACGAGGTCCCCTCTTTTTCTCGCCAGGCCGGGAAGGGTCGAGTCGACCAGGGCCTGCTCCCTCTCCTGTTCGAGCGTCTCCAGTATTTCGGCGATCTGCCTGGCGTCGCCCTCGAGTTTCGAGATGGACTTTGCGATTTCCTTCTTGTCTCTCTTGAGCTTATTGACAAGATTTTTTCTGGTCTTGAGGGTTTTTTCACGACGCGTCAACTCGTTCTGCTGCTCATTCCTCAATTTCGACAACTGGCTCACATCGTTCTGGTATTTGACAAGGCCGGCTTTCAATTCGTTCGAAAGGAGTCCAAAAGATTCGATCAGCATTCTGTCATATCCAATTATCGCCTTCATATTTCTCAGTGCCACCAGGGTTGCGGTCGGGCTCTCGGATGAGGCCAACTCCAGCCATCCGGGGAGCTGCCCGGCCTTGTAGACATGCACCAGTCGCCTCTTGAGTATTTCCTGGCGCTGGTCGCGTCTGAGAGCGGTTATTTCGAGTTTGAGCCGCTGCGATTTTATGTTTTGCTGCATCCGCGTGGCCTCTTTGCCAAGCTTCAGCAAGAGCTGGCCGGAGAGAGCCACTTGTTGCTCGACATCCTGTAGCCTTTCGGCCTCGGTTCTCTCGCGCTGGCCAAGGCTGTCATATTGGGCCCGCTTGGATTCGAGCTCCTCGCGGATGGAATCGAGCTGGCGTCGCCTCTCATCGAGTTCATCGGCCAGGCAGAGAGCCGCGACAAAAAATATGGCCGGGTAAATAAGAAAGCCGTTTGAATGGCGTCTCATATCTTCAGATATTTTCGCGTGCTACCACCGCGCCCAGCATACCGAGCAAGAGCCCGGTTAGTATAAAGGCGACAATCTCATGCGGCATAAGGAACTTGATCAATACGAAGCTTCGCGATATGTAACCGGAGATCTCCGCCAGGGCGAAAACCGAGATGACCGCTCCCACGAGTCCAAGCAGTCCACCCAAAAGCACGAATGGAGTGAGGATATAGCCTCTCGTCGCCCCCACAAGCTGCATGATTTCGACTGTCTTGCGGCGGTCGGCGATAGCGACTCGGACAGTGTTGGCAACTATGAAAATCGCCGTGAAAGCTACTAAGAGCGCGAGCGCATATCCGAGCATCTTGACGGATCTGAGCACCTTTCCCAGGCGGCTGAGTAATTCGCCGGCGAAAACGACATCATCGACCTCGGGGAATGCTTTGAGCCGGGTGACCAAAGCCCTGGCGGCCCGCGGCTCAAGCACAGCCTCGGTTACGCGCAATTCAAACGACGATGGCAAGGGATTCTCGTCAAGCCCCTCGAGGATTTCACCGCCAAAGCGCGCCTTCATTCTGGAAAGCGCATCATCCCTGGAAACATATCCGGCGCCGGTTACGCCGCCGATCCGAAGAAACTGATTTTTCAGCGAATCGGCCCGGCTCGATGAGAGCTCCCCGGTCAGGAAAACATTCATGACGAGGTTTTTTCGAAGTTCGGATTCCGCCCGCGATAGGTTTTTGGAGGCCACCCAGACAATGCCGGGAAGAATCATGGCCAGGAAAATTGTCAGCAGGCTTCCGAAAGTCGGCAGCAGCTCGAATTTGACCGCCCGCCACATTTCAACCGCAATTCTGATTAACTGCCTCATCGCGATTCCCCCTGCAACGTGCCTGAAAGGAGGTGTAGAATGCGCCTGCCGAATTCGCGGGCCAGCCCCACCTGATGCGTGGCTACAATGATGGTGGCCCCGCTAAGATTCAAGTCGCGCAGGAGCGCAAGAAGATCGCGGGAGTTCTGTTCGTCGAGGTTGCCGGTCGGCTCGTCGGCCAGAATCACCAGGGGATCGTTAACCATAGCCCGGGCCACGGCCACCCTCTGGGCCTCGCCGCCCGAAAGCTGATGAGGGTAATTATTCCGCTTATGCCATATACCTACCAAACGCAGGGCATCGTCGGTCTTGCGCCGAATTTCACGCCTGCCCTTTCCGACAACCTCAAGGGCCAGGGCGACATTCTCGGCGGCGGTGCGCTCGGGTATAAGACGGAAGTCCTGAAAAATCACACCTACGTGACGGCGGAGTATCGGAATTTGTTCCTTGGTAATCGTCGAGAGATTGAACGGCCCCAGGGTAATCGCGCCGGAGGATGGCTTTTCCTCAAGATAAAGCAGCCGCAACAGGGTCGACTTGCCGGCCCCCGAGGCCCCGGTAAGAAACATGAGCTCGCCTTTGCCAACACTGAAGGAGATATCGGTCAGGGCCGCCTGCCGGTGGCCGTAATGCTTGCTCACATTTTCGAGTGTTAACATGGTTTTTCAAGTTAAGGCATCCGCGAAACCGGGTCAAGTGGTGTTTGGCGCGTTTGGGCCGGAAGCGTTTCTTTCATGTTCGCAAACGCGGTGGTCATAAAAAGACCGGAGCGGAATGCTGGCCCGCTCCGGCTTCAGATTGACGGTTTTACCGAACTTCACTTGACGTTCTCCAAGACCGGTTTATCGGGGGCGTTAGCCAAAACATCGCCCCTCGGCGGATTCGACGAGTAGGCATTTAACGGTGTGATTGCCCCGGTTTGACCATCGATCTGGCAAACATGCCAGTACCAGCCATCGCCGACCCCGGGCACATCGGGCGGGGCCTCGAAAAGCTGCACGGTGCCATCCGGTTTGAGCAAGCTTACTTTGGCCGCCGAGGAAAAGAATGTGCCGGTGCCGCTAAAATGATGCACGGCGTAGACGTAGGTTCCAGGGAAATGCTGATAAATCGTCACGCGCTCGGGGCCGAAACTCGTCACGTCGTCGACATCCAAATCGGCATATGGCGGAGCATCGACGCTTCCATTGCGGTAATAGCAAACATGGGCGAGCGCGGAATCATACGGGTTCGAGCCAAAAAGAGGTGTCCAGAGATGAGAATCGAGGTCGCTCGGATTCTCCCCCCATGTCAATCTGAATTGCGCCCAGAAATCGCGGTACATGCGGATATTATCTATGTTGACCATTGGAATGGAATGATCGGTATAATCGATCAAGCTGTAATACAGGCTGTCATCATCAGACATTTCGAATGCCACACCACAAAGGGTAGCGAATGTCGGGAAATCGATACCATCATATAATCGGAACGCGGCAGTCCGCGCCCCCGAGCCGAGAAGCTGTTGCACGGCCGGAGCCAGGCGGATATAGACGCCCTGCTGGTATGTCGCGGAGGTATCCATTAACTGGTAGAGCTGATTCAGCGGGCCGAATTGGCTGGTTTCGACAGTCCATTCGTCACTTGAAATGGCGTCAAGACCGGGTGGGTCGGGTTGGTAGCTATAGACCCCCGACTGGATCGGCTGCATCACAAGCATACCCTGTACAGAGGTACCCATGATATAAACCGGCGATTGCACAAGATCCGGCGTTTCCCGTTTGGCCGAACCTGACCAGCTGCTTACCGCCACGGTCGGCAAATAAGCGGCCGCCGGGTCCCGTGCGATGATGACGACGTTATTGTGAAGCAGGTAAGTGTCAACGTTGATATACGGCAGGGCCACTTGCGCGGCGTTGCGCACATCGACATCAACAGTGAAACTACCAACATCGATAGTGGCGTGACCATTGACATCAGTAACCCCGGAGGCCATCGCGGGCTCAGTCGGCGGCTTGACTTTGTCGTCTTTGCCGCAGCCGACAAGCAACAGGGCCGAAAGCAAGATAGCAGATACGATTTTGAATTTGAAGGTCATGATCCCCTCTCTTTTCTTTGATGAAGTTTGTGATTTTCTTATCAACTTTGTCGGCTATTTGTGAGCTTATATTTATCGGATCGATAAAATCGTGCGCGGGGTCGCGGAAAAAATATCGCGGCCGGATGCAACTTAATGTAATAATTGATGTTAGTGGCGTTTCAGGCGTGCGTTTCGGTGTCCGAGCGGCCCGGCCCCGGCCCGGCATCCGCCGGGTAGAAACCCGCCGCTCGAAAAATCAGCGCCTGCTTTAGCGATAAGGACTGCATTTCAATCGGATGTTGGGGTCAGGCGGGTTTCTTCTCCCCCGAAGGGGGAGCCGGGGCCGGGCCGCTCAGGTCGACCTATTCATCGGGTAACAGCTTCCCCGGATTGAGAATCCCGCGCGGATCGAAAACCTTTTTTATCATGCGCATGAGCTCGATTTCGACCGGGCTCAGCGCCAGGGGCAGGTATTTCTTCTGTACCCAGCCGATCCCGTGCTCGCCGGAGATCGAGCCGCCCAGGATAACCACCTCGCGAAAAAGCTCCTCGATTACGAGAGGAACTTTGATATTCCAGTCATCATCCGATATGTTTTTCTTGATGATATTGACATGAATATTACCATCGCCGGCATGGCCGTAGGAGATAGTTAGTATACCGTGTTTTTTCGATATGGAAGCAATCTTTTCGACCAACTCCGGCAACCGTGAGCGGGGCACGACGGTATCCTCCTCCTTGTAGATGGCGATTGATTTAACCGCTTCGCCGATATTACGCCGCATCTGCCACAATTCAGCTTGTTTGTCGGGATTGTCAGCCACGAAGACATCGACCGCACCGTGCTCGACACAAATTTCGCCGATCTTTTCGGCCTGCTCATCGAGGATGTCGGCCCGGTCGCCATCGATTTCAAACAACAGCAGAGCCGCCCGGTCGGAGTGCGGGAATGGCTTTTCGAGTTTTTCCTCGGCGGCCTTGATTGCTTTCTGTTCGATAAACTCGGCTGCCCGAGGAATGATTTTGGCGTTGAATATCTCTGTCAGGGCCCTGGCCGCGTCGGTGAGCGAATCGAACGGAGCCAGCATCGTGCGCTTGTGCTGTGGAAGTGGCAACAGCTTCAGGATTATCTCGGTCACCACGCACAGCGTCCCCTCGGAACCGACGATCAAATGGGTCAGATTGTAGCCGGTCACGTTCTTTAGTAATTTGCCGCCGGTCTTGAAAATTCGCCCGTCGGGGAGCACGCATGTCAGACCATAGACATAATCTCGGGTTACGCCGTACTTGAGCGCTCGCGGCCCGCCGGCGCACTCGGCCACGTTGCCGCCGATTGTGCAGGATTCTTTCGAGGCCGGGTCGACCGGATAGAAAAGCCCCTCGGCCTCTACCGCCTGGTGAAAGTTGTGGGTAATTACGCCCGGCTGGACCGTAGCCATGAGGTTTTCGCGGTCGATTTCGATAATCCGATTCATTCGCTCTGTGGAAAGAATTACGCCTCCATGCACGGGGAGTGCCCCTCCCGAAAGACCGGTCCCCCCTCCCCGGGATGTTACCGGGATATAGTTTTCATGGCAAAGCCGAAGAATTTCGGAAACATCCGGCGTCGCAATAGGTCTAACCACGACCTCCGGGTAGAATACGAAATCTTCGGTCTCGTCATGGGAGTATGGCTCGATATCGTGCTTCTCCATGAGCACGTGCTGGTCCCCCACGATTCTCCGGAGGCCATCGACTATTTCGGGCGTGACTTTCCTGAATTTCGGCTTTTCCAATTTTATCTCCGAAAGGACATGATACCGATTCTCAAACAGGGGAAATATACCAAACCCCCTTTGGCGGTCAAGGCGAATTCCCTTGACTTGGGCCATCTCTTAAGGCAAATTTCCGCTCTATGAAAGGGCACTTCATACCGGGGTGATTCCCACATGATGACCAAATGCATCGCTCTGACGGCGCTTCTCTGCGCCGCGCTTTCAAATAATGCCTACTCCCAGACACCGACACCTGAGCTCTCCGTTCAAGAGATCATGGCCAGGGCCGATTCGGTCGCGCATTACCAGGACTCCCTCCTCGCCAAGACCAAATACAAGCTGCGCGAGGAGTTTGTGTTCAACGAGATTACGGGCAAGGATGAGATAAAGAATTCCGACACCGTCATCGCCATAGTGACCAGGCAGGGGAAGGAGGAAATCTCACGAGAGGTAATTTATCCTAAAAAGAAATTCGAGGGCGATAAGAAGGAAAAAAGCCAGGAGTTGGGATTTAAATTCAGTTATTCCGACACAACCTATAATTTTTCCTTGACCGAAATAAGCGATTCGTCATATATAATCGCTGTTTCCCCCAGGGGAACTCCGCGCGAGGGGGCGGCCCGTGGAACTATCGTCATCGACCGTCAGGCGTTCTTTACAAAACGATTTGATCTTGAGGTGCCGAGGCCGGAGGGAGCGCTTAAGGAATTTTCGACCGAGATCGGGTTTGAGCCCCTGGAGGGAGGGCTTGTGGTCCTTAAGGAGATGAAAATGAGGGGGTTCGCCAAGGCATTTCTGGGCATCTTCAAGATCAGGTTCACCGGCCATATGCGGTGCAGCGATTACGAGATACTTAAATAACTGGCCCATCAGTCAGGCCGAAGGCATAAAGCGGGTCATCCGGCCCGCTTTTTCATTTGAGGCGCGAAGGTGAGGAAGTTCAATTGAACGCCCCTATTTAATTCCGCCGTGAAATTTCCCTACCTGGCTACCGGCGCGGCTCACAACCCTTGGAAATTTTGCCGCGTTTTGTTATATAAGAGTTTCGAGGAAAATGGGAAATCGTAATGTCTGCAAACAATATTCAGCATAAAGGCTTCAGATTTCTTTTCCGCGCCCTGTGGTATCGAAATTACCGCCTCTTTTTTTTCGGGCACGGCACATCCCTTATCGGCACCTGGATGACCAATATCGCCATAAGCTGGCTGGTCTACCGCCTGACCAGGTCGCCATTTCTGTTGGGATTCGTAGCATTTGCAGGCCAGATTCCAAGTCTGATCCTGGCGCCGCTGGCAGGGGTTCTGATAGATAGATGGAATAGGCGCAGGGTCGTCCTGACCGCGCAGTTCCTGGCCATGACCCAATCCCTAACCCTGGCGATTCTGGCGGTGACCGGGGTAATCCAGGTCTGGCATATCATAGTGCTGCGGATATTCCAGGGGCTGGTCAACGCTGTCGATATCCCTGCTCGGCAGTCGTTTATCGTCGATATGGTCGAGGACAAAAACGACCTCGGCAACGCCATCGCGCTAAACTCCTCGATGTTTAACGGGGCGCGCATGATCGGACCCTCGGTGGCGGGTATCATAATTGCGCTGGTGGGGGAATGGCTCTGCTTTCTGCTCGATGGCCTTAGCTATGTCGCCATCATTATCGCCTTGTTCTCTATGCGGATCAAGCCCCGTGCGGCCAACGAGACAACCAAGCCGATCACGCAGGGGCTTAAGGAGGGTTTTGATTACGCCTTCGGTTTCGTGCCGATCCGCGCCCTGATTTTGATGGTAGCCATGCTGAGCGTTTTCGGTTTCCCGTATCTGGTTTTAATGCCCATCTTCGCCAAGGATATTCTGGGCGGCGGGCCCAACACAATGGGGTTCTTGATGGGTGCGGTCGGCATGGGGGCTGTCTCCGGGGCGATATTCATGGCCTCGCGTAAATCTGTGGTTGGCCTCGGACGAGTCATGGCTTTGTCGGTCATGGTCTTCGGAGTTGGGATCATCCTCTTTTCTCTTTCGAGAAATCTCTACTTATCGCTGGCTCTGTTACTCTTTGCGGGATTCGGCATGATGGTCCAGATGGCCTCGGCCAATACACTCTTGCAGACCATTATCGACGACGACAAGCGCGGCCGGGTGATGAGCTTCTATTCGATGGCTTTTATGGGGATGGCCCCGTTCGGAAGCCTCCTGGCAGGCACTCTGGCCAGCAAACTGGGCGCGCCGATAACCAACATCATCGGCGGCACAGTCTGCCTGATCGGGGCGGCCATATTCGCGCGGAACCTCCCCCGGCTCCGCGAGATGGTCCGCCCGATCTTTATCCGGCTCGGCATCATCCCCGAGGTCGCCACCGGCATCCAATCGACCAAGCGCTTGCCGGGAAAATAGAAAAGCGCGTCATCGCGAGGCCCGAGTCCGGCGTCTGCCGGACGAGGGCCGCGGCAATCTCATGGCACTCTTCCGGCATCGGTTTGATGCGGTGAGATCGTCGCGCCCCTCGGAAGCCCCGGGGCTCGCGATGACCCGATAATATAAGATGGCCTCGGGTCTTCACACCTGATGGTTGGGTGGCATGCTTCTTCGTCCGTTTTTTCAGGACGAAAAAGCATGCTAAATGATGCTTGCAAAATGGCCATTTCCAATAGCGAACAACATGCTTTTGGCCTTCGGCCAGAAGCATGCCACCCGATGGCTATTCGAATTGGAGCCCCCTGCGCTTCAAAAACGCCCGCATGTGAGCTCGTAGCACTTTGGGATCGGTCGCGGCCGCGCGTCGCGACGAGTGCTCGCTCCAACTATATTCTTCATCCGGTACGATCCGACCGTCGGGCGATTTTGTCTTGCGGCGGGGGCCGTCATAGAGGCCGGTGGCTTCGACAATGCGGTCGTATTGGGCGACAAGCGCCTCGAAATTATCCTCGCGGTACTCCTCGCGATGGATCACCAGTTCGGGCAGGAGACGCGGCTTTATGATGGCGTCGTGATCGGGGTACCCCAGGCAGATACCGAACAGCGGGAACACCTTATCGGGAAGCTGGAACAGCTTGCTGATCGGCTCGGGATTGTTCCTCACGCCACCGATAAAACATACTCCCAGGCCGTTGGCCTCCGCGGCTACCAATATATTCTGCGCCACCAGCGCCGTATCCACCACCGCCACGATGAAAAGCTCGATATACCGGTCGTTCTGCTCGTAGCCGCGCAGGCGGCAGACTCGCTCCAGCCGGTGCAGGTCGGGACACATGGCCAGGAAGACCGGGCACTGCGCCACCCACGGCTGGTCGCCGCAGAGGTGCGCCAGCGCCTTTTTCTTCTCCCGCTCCTTCACGACGATGATCGAATAGGCCTGCAGGTTCGACGACGTCGGCGCCTGCCGCGCGGCATTGAGGATTTTGTCCAGCAATTCATCCGGCACTGCCTCCGGCTTGTACTTGCGTATCGAGCGATGGGACTTGAGGAGGGTAAAGATGTCGTTCATGTTATCTCACTTGGCGTCGGGTCCCCGAACCCGACGCTTTCTAATTCGGGCGCAGCATGCCGCGCCCCTGCCAGACCATTTAACCCGAGGTCTCCGGGGAGACCTCGGCTACAAAAGACTTTTCATTACCCCCTACTGGCTACTGGCTAATTTTATTCCCCCTTGCCATTTTTTTCAACTCATTTGTATGCTGCCGGGCTGCGGGCTGTCGGCCATGTGGCTGAAATGAGGTGGCCTCACTTGACAGCCAAATAAAAAAACCACCGGGTCAGACCCCGCACAATGGCAGGGGTAAACGACGCGACGACACGGGACTGCGGGCCGACTTCTATGCTCTAAATCAACTTTACAATTATCTCATCCGAAATAAATAGCCCCTTGTCCGCCAGCCTGACACGGTCGCCATCAATTACGACGAGTTCATTCGATGCGAGCGCCTTCAAGGACTCTCCTCTTTCACGGATCAAGTCATAATCGTATCTGGTTTTAAGTTCATCGAGCGACAACCCCTCGGCCAGGCGCAGTGAAAGCATGATATATTCCTGGCGAGTCTTTTCGGGCGTGAGTTCTTCGGTTTCATGCGGGGGCGGCTGACCGGATTCAAGCGACCGGAGATAGGAATCGAGATCGGGCTTATTCTTCCAGCGCAAGGCCAGGTTGGATGACACCGCCGAAGGCCCCAGTCCGATATATGGTTCCAAACGCCAGTACTTGAGGTTATGGCGGCACTCTCGTCCCGGCCGCGCGAAATTAGAGATTTCATACCGCGCATACCCGGCCCCTCCCAAGCGCTCCTTCAGCGTCGCATACATTTCGCCCTGGAAACTGTCGGGCGGAAGATCTAATTCCCCACGCCTGTAAAGCTCTCCAAAAGGGGTTTCATCCTCGATTATTAAGTTGTAGGCCGAGATATGCCCCGGCCCGAATTCAATGGCCTGGTCCAAGTCCGCGGTCCATTCCTCGAGCGTCTGGTCGGGCAAACCGTATATCAAATCGACACTGATATTGTCAAAGCCGCATCGGCGAACAAGCTCGAATGCGGCCCGCGCCTCGGCCGCAGTGTGTGTCCGCCCCAGGCGCCTTAAATGACGATCATCGAAGCTTTGCACGCCCAACGAAATGCGATTAATGCCGATGGCCTTGTAGTTTTCAAGCGACTCACTGGTTAAAGATGACGGATTACATTCGATCGTAATCTCGGCTTTTGTTGATATCCTCATGGCCGAGCGCAGGGAATCAAACAAGCGTCGTATCTGGACCGGTTCGAGAATCGACGGCGTGCCCCCGCCCAAGAATACGGTGTCATAGCGGTAGCCGACATACTCTCGCCCGAGCAGCGCCGCCTCCCCGGTAAGCGAATCGAGATAGCGTTCAATTTCGGAGCCCGAGCCTATTTTCGAATAAAAATCGCAGTAAAGACAGAGGTTCTTGCAAAATGGTATATGGGCATACAACCCGGCGCTGATTTCAACCGTCATGCCGGCAATATAAGCAATTCCGTTCACCCGGCAAGACGGCCCCAAACAAAAGATGCGGCCATTATCGGCTGGCCGCATCCAACTATCGGACAATCCAAAAGGCGCTTAGATGAAAAACCTGTCCCAGCGCACGCGCGATGGAAAGGTGTATAGACTGTAAAAGAATATCTGTATGGCCGGGACTATGTAAGGCGATTCCATCTTGGGAGCGTTGGGGTCCAGGGTCCAGGAGAAATAGACGAAAAGCCCCTTGCCCTTGATATTGGCCGTGGGCACGAGGCCGAAATCGCGGGAATCCTCGGTTTGGTCGCGATTATCCCCCATGACGAAGACGTGCCCGGGGGTCACTATTTGCGATGACATAAAATCGCGGTCCGAAAATTCCCTAGGCAGTATCCTGTTGTCGGAGTGCTTGGCGGTGGCAAAATCGGGTAGCGGCTTGTCATCGACATACACCACTTTGCTTTCGATACGAACTCGCTGACCCTCGACAGCCACGATACGCCGCGACAGCTTCTGGCCGAGTTTCAGGGGATGCTCGAGTAGAATCAGGTCACCCACCTTCGGTTTGTCGAATCGGTAGGCAAGCTGCGATGTCATCAGGAAGTCGCCGGCCAGGAGTGAGCTTTGCATGGAGTTGTCGGACACCTCGTATGGCGTAACCACGAATATCCGCAATATCGTCCCTATAACCAGGATAATGAAGGCGGCCTTGAAAAATTCGGCCGTACGCGAAAGCTTGCGCTTGGCGCGTTTCTTTTTTTTCTTGGGCTTCTCAATCATTTATAAGCCTCCGATATATCTGTAGCTCCAACGATTCACTACCATTCCTTATATCATTATCGGCATCGTCTTTCAAAAATTGATTCCAAGAGAGGCCCAACGGCAATTGACTGGACAGTCGCCAGGGATTATCATAACGGCATGAGCGACGCCCTGTTCGAAAATTTAAAGCTGGCGTTTTTCGATATCGACGGCACGCTTATCCGGCGGCGGTTCGATGGCACCCTCAGTCTTAAATCGCGGGCGTTCAATTACGCCACCGAGAAGGTGTTCGGCCTCACCGGAATCGACTACACCAAGATCCTCGGCAAGAGAATATTCGGCCTCACCGATCGTTCCATTATCAAG
>MEWP01000128.1 GCA_001775395.1 candidate division Zixibacteria bacterium RBG_16_53_22
CGCGTCAACGCGAATGATTATGTCGATTGAACCATCATGCCATTCGCCGCGCTTGATGACGCCGGACATTCCCGCAACGGAAAAAGGTTCGTTGAAGTCGGCGCGTTCATCTTCGCCGAAGATGTTCGGCAAGGGAATTCCCAGGAACGGCGCAAAGCGAAAGCGAACGGAACCCGGACGCGGAGAAGGCCACTCTTCCGCGTCGCCGCGTTTCCATATCGTCCTAAGAGGGATTACCCAATTCACTTTACGCCCCTTAAAGATACAAGCAGAACAAGACCGACAGCCAGACCCGCCATGACAGGCACGTTAATCTTCGGTGTCGGTGGCGCTTGTCCCAGACCGCCACCGCCGCCGCCACCGCCACCGCCGCCACCTGTGAATATACCGCCGCCGCCGCGCGGCGGCGTGCCACCGCCGGGATTTTCCAAAGCGATTTCCTGAATCATCACCAGTAACCGCGAATACGTATCAGTCAAAATTCGATGATACTCGAATTGCCCCGGCTGCGCGTCCGCCGCCGCCGCTTCCGCAGCAATGGCGCTTTGCAATGTCGGAATATATTCGGCAATGCGATTTTGACCGATAACCGTTTCGGCATCGGTGATAGCGCGCTTCAAGTTTTCAACCACGGCTCCCGCGCCGCGCGATTGCTGTTCAGCAATAATAAGTCGCGCCCGCGAAATCGGCTTTTCCGCCGATGCGGTGCCATCGGTATAGAACGCCGATGGCACGCGCTGGCTTTCTATGAGCTTGTTGACGTATTGCTCCGGTGATTCGCGACCGCGTATCAAACTACCCAGCGCCTTACCTGCCCAGGCTCCAACTTTCGCGCCCAGGGCGGCGCCGATGATTCCCCCGCCAACTTCTTCAGGATTATCGAAAAAGGGACACATGCAACCCCCTTAACTGGCCGCGCCCGCGGCCGGTGTTATCTGAAGCCCGGGTTGTTGCTCGAAAAGCTGAACCGGCCTTTTCTTGCCGTGCTGGCGCTTGTTGCGCAGTTTGGCGTCCAGCCGCGAACGCGCCGTGGCGGCTGAAGCAACGGCATCATCAGGCGTGAAGTCCAGGGATGTAACCAAAACCTCTGGCTCTATGGCCCCGGCCCCGATGATCGTCAACTGCAAATCATCGGACAGAGCTTCCGAGAATTTCCCTGATGATACAATGGCAAACTGTGCGGTTTGCGTTGAAGTTAATTCGCCGGTGCCAACCGACGCGGCTTCCTCAAGGCGCGAAATCAGATTGGACATAGACAAGGCTTCAACTCTGGTGCAATCATGAACCACAGCTCCATCGACATAAATCATAATGCGTGTTATGTCGGTGTCGTCCATGTCGGTTAAGATGAGTCGCGCGAAGTTTTCGCCGGGAATCCGTTCCTTGATTGTGCCCGCCGCACCCAGAGAAAAGTTGTATTGATTGTAATGATGTTCGTAGTGCTGAACGCCTTCGCCTTGTTCGCCGACGATTTTAACGGTGCCAGATTGAAGCCCCGTAGCCGCAAAAAATCCCGCGCCCCAAGTCAAGGTTATGGTCATGTAATCCTGATCCCCGACAACAAGTATGTTCTCCGGCGCTCCGGGATCGAAACAGAAGTAGGGAATGCCGCCGAACGCGGCCGCACCCGTGGTGCTGGAAAACACAAGCAGTCCGCCCATGAGATTAGCATAGTGCATCATGTTCACCATGTCAACCGCGGCCACCAGGGGTCGCCCGTTCTTGACTATCGTAACCGTTCCCAGATCGGACAGGGCTACGTCCTGGGCGGCGGTGTTCGTCCCCTCGAACACGATATTGAGAAATTTGTATCGACCTTCAGGAACCCGCAATGTGTTCCCCCCGGCCGATATGTTCTGGATTGCCAATTGTCTACCCATCGAACCCCCCTAAATGACTTTAAGTTGTTTGGCAATCCACAACGCAGCGATAACGGCTCCAACCGTTATCAGGATTCCCATGATGTCCAGTTTCATAAAGGTAACCTCTTTTCAGGAGTGGAGCCTGGTTATAATTTACGGGAGATCTGGCGGATTGTCAAGAGAAAAATCGCCTATGATCGAAATAAATTTATGAGCTTCCAGGTCGCGAACATATAAATCTAAATCTAAATCTGTAAAATCCTTCAGGTATGATATGGTGGCCTTGCCTTGTTGCTGAAAAGACAGGATAACGTCGGCCTGCGCCGTTATGTCGGTTCGGATTCTCTGCGGCATACGCGCGGCCACCACCAGCGACACGTTATAGTGTCGGCCGTAGTGAATGACCCAGCGAAGCTTTTCCGGCAAGCTGTAGCTTGTGGTATGCTGGTCAATTTCATCAATAACCAGCGTCAAATTGCCAACGGCAATAGCCAGATCGAGCGCGTATTCAAAATCTTCATCATTCAACGGACGGAAAACAATTCTGAACTCCGGCTCCATTGCCATATCGAAAAGGGCATCGGTATCATAAACCACGGTTCCGTTATTGTATTCATTCAGCGTATCAATGAGGATCATCCGGCGCGAACGCCGGACGATCCACTTGACCAGATAAGTTTTCCCTAAACCCTTGCGGCCGAAAACAGCTATGATGATGTTTCTGCGCACGCGACCAGGATCTTTTCCAGTAAATCAATCATCTGCGATCTTTCTAATGACCAATCTTCCGGTTCTAATGGGCTGACAACCGAAACAAGTCGGTCGCGCCAGGAACGCAAACAAGCATATTCATCGGCATCGAAAGTTATCACAGCTTTGTATGTTATCACTTTTGTATCACCACTCCCGCGGCCGATGCCGTAGCATCGACCGCCTTAATGTTTTTTGAAACTTTCTCTTTTTCCCTTTTCTCTTTTTCCCAGGCTTGTTGCTCCTTAACTTTTTTTATGACCAGGCCGCCCAACGCTCCCAGGCCATTCAGCCAGATGAAATACTCAAGGTAGTGAGGGGCGATATACTTATCGAAGATCGGTTGCCAAGCTTCAACCAATGCAACCGACTCTTCGTCACTCAATCGCCAGCCCTCGAAATTGGTCAACAGCCAACCAACGTTAAAGCCCGTTTTGAAACTGGAGCGTATTATCGCCGGATCGACTTTGATAATCTCAATCGGCGGCGCTTCTGAAACTTTCGCCTTGCGCCCGCGCTTGCGCCCGGCCAACTCTTCAAGCGATACCGGCGCGGCCGGTTTTCCCTTGTCGTCCAATTCCCGGACTTGCATCGTCAACCCCCAAAGTTTTTCTGCCGACGCCGGTCGAACAACGGCGGCGAAATAATTTCATCTTCCTCAGGTTCCGGCTTTGGCTTTGTTTCCGTCTTGATAACCGGCGCGGTTTTAATTATGTCGCCGGTCGACGCGTCAAATTCGGTAACGCATTTGGGACAAGTTACAAGATGAGACGCAGGCGCGGTTTTCGGCGTCACAGCCAGAGCTTCTTTTTTCGCTTTGGCTTCAGCTTCCGCTTCAGCCTTTGCTTCTGCTTCAATTTCTTCAGGTGTTTTCGGCATCGAGATTCTCCTTTTTGTCCGGCATGCGGGCGCTTTATCCGACGCGTCCACCCCGCCGCGCCTTCAATCGCGCCCGCGCTACAACCGGACTAACTGTTAAATTTAACGAACGGCCTTATGCCGTCGATCATAGCCTTTATCTGCTCCAGATCTTTATCGAGCGAATCCTGAAAAGAGGATTCGCGAACATAAAGAACGATGAGTCGCGTGGCCGTCCCGATAAGACAGTCTGTTCGCGTAGTTGTTCCGGTAAGAACATTCGCAAAAGACTTTTCATCAAGACGCTCAAGGCATTCTTGAAAATTTTTCCAGGCCTCTTTCAATTCCACCGATGGAGTGAACATATCTATTCCCCTTTGTAAATAAATGGTTCTGTCCAGCCCGACAACCCGAAGCGATTATCGGCTCCAACTTTTATGGCTTTGTGATAACGCTTCCAGACGTTCGGACGCGTTCCTTTTTTCATGGCAGTTAGCCATGTTTCCGGCCGATCCATTACAACCCGTTCCCGCGGATGCCGTAAGGCTTGCGATTGCGAACCTTTCGGTATGCCCTTACAGGCGATTTTTTTATCATCGGCGGAATAATACATTTTAGAGCCGACGATGGTAATATCTCCAGCATATTCCCTTTTGAATGCCCCCAAAGCCGAACCAACGTTATCAGGAACAACGCCAGGCCGGACAAAAAGACTGTCAGTATCGCAATAATAAGGCTCTGCTTCCATAATAGCAGAGAGAACGAGAGAACGAACAACGGCGGTAATATAACCGGCAATGTCAACACGCGAATCTTTCGCGAAACCATAGTCGCGTTCAGCCAGTCCAAACCGCGAACCACCCTTGAAAATATAGTCGTCATAGTAAACTTCTGAATCGTTTTGTTCGGTGACTATCTTCTGCATTATCAATTTCGATGCCAGCTTCCCATAAAATGAATTAAGAACCAGTTTGATAAAGGTTTTAAGAATAGGATCATTTCCATATCTCATTCTCAAACCATAAAGATAATCAGCATAAGGTTTGAAAAACTTTCCGACACGATTATAACGGACGATGTTTTTCACACTGATAATGTGCGCGCCGTAACGCGCCGCGGCCAGCAATTCAATTCCCCACCATCGGCCGGATATGCGACCAACGGGAAAACATAGAGACGACCAGCCGTATTTCACCGGCAATAACCCATAACGGCAATCGGGAACGTCAACAACGCAATCGACAAAATCCGTTGGCCTGATGTCGGCAGATTTTATATTGTGCGTTTCACCAAAAGGGATGTCTTGAGTCATGGCGAACGGATACGCGGAGTTAATATCATAAACCACCATTGGCGCGGTTCCGATATAGAATGCCTCTGTGCGACCGCCGAAATATCCGCGCTTGAAGTATTCCATGTCGCGCGCCATT
>MEWP01000129.1 GCA_001775395.1 candidate division Zixibacteria bacterium RBG_16_53_22
AGGTATCAAAATAACCTATCCCATTACCGATAGCGCAGTTATCGCGAAAAGTAACGGCGTTTAATGTCGTTAGGATATTGGAATACTGTATTGTGCCGTCATCGTTGCCAAAAAAGATGGTGCCTTCGATGTTGTCGTGTCCTGGCATGAAAGGCGCGTCGTTTATGCCAATGATACCTCTAATGCGCGCTATGCGGATCTTGAAGGTTACTATGGTATAAAATTGATGGGGGTCATAGGGGGGGTTGGGACCGCCTCCCAGATCGCAAAATGCCTTATATGTCTGGTTGGTATAACCATATCCTAAGACCGGGTCCATATATGGGTTCAAAAAATCACGGGAATCCCAATCAGTCAGGGGAGGATAGTCAAATCCGCCATATCGGCCCTCGACATAATAGTCTCGGGTAGCCAGGGGCATCATGATATATCCAAAGTCATCGACCGTCGGATCCGTAGTTCCCACTTGCACAGGCACGTTTAATGTATCGCCTATGACAGCAGTCATGTTCGGTAAACCGTAATAGACTCTAATTTGCTGATCCTGTCCTGTGCAGATGGAAATTGGGGACAAAAGCAATAATAGGCACCACATCCAAGAACGCATAGTTTCCTCCAGTGGCACCGGGGAATACTACATTATATATATGAATATATGGGGTGTCAAGTATTATTTATCATAAGTAGGAATATATTTTAGACCATTGAGGCCTTTAACACCTCCGCCATCTGCCCATGTATCCGGCCATTAGAGGCCAGGACAACGCCCTTGGAAATATCATAGTTTCCGCCGGTCCAATCGGTAACTTTGCCGCCGGCCTCCTCGACCAGCAATATCCCGGCGGCAATATCCCACGGATTCAGCTTCATCTCCCAGTAACCGTCGAACCGCCCGCAGGCGACATACGCCAGGTCAAGCGCCGCCGACCCGGCTCGCCTAATGGCGCGGGCACGCACGGCAAACTCGGCGAACTGGCGGAGATTGGTCGCTTTCGATTCCCGTATATCGTATGGAAATCCGGTGGCCAGGAAAGCATCGCCAAGGTTTTCCTCTTTAGAAACGGATATCTTTTTGCCATTCAGCAATGCGCCGGCGCCTCGCTCGGCCGTAAAGCATTCCTCTAAGACGGGATGGTAAATACAGCCGGCTATAATTTCATTTTCCCTGACAAGCGATACGGAAACGCAATAGAACGGGAAACCGTGAGCATAATTAGTGGTGCCGTCGAGGGGATCGACAAACCAGATATAAAGCGAGTTTCCGCCATGTTCGGTGCCCTCCTCGGCCTTGAATCGATGTTGCGGGTAGCGCTCGGCGATGATTTTGCGGATGATGGCCTCGGATTCCCGGTCAACATCGGTGACAAGGTTGATATCGCCTTTCTTCTCGATTGTGAGCTTGTGGCCGGCTCGTGCTTTGAGGTATCTGCCGGCTTCGGTGGCCGCTATGACCGCCGTATCGAGGAAATCGCTCATGAAACTACCCGGCTCTCGATCTCCTGATCCTTGTACTGCAATTGGTAGAGCCGGTGGTAGATGCCTCCCAGGGTCAGAAGCTGGGCGTGGCTGCCCTCTTCCTTGATCTGCCCCTTGTGCATAACGATGATGCGGTCGGAGTTTTTGATAGTGGAGAGGCGATGTGCGATGACGATCGAGGTGCGGCCGGCTAACAGCCGCTGCAGCGCGCGCTGAATAACGATCTCGGTCTGCGTGTCGACCGAAGACGTGGCCTCGTCGAGGACGAGGATTCTGGGGTCGAAAGCCAGCGCCCGAGCGAAAGCCAGAAGCTGCCTTTGGCCAACCGACAGGTTGGAGCCCCGCTCGCGAATCTGGTGATTTATGCCGCCCTCGAGGCTGCCCACGAACTGCTCGGCTCCTACCGCGCGCAGGACATCCACAACCGCCTCATCGGAGATGTTCTCATTGCCGAGCCTGACATTGCGAGCGATATCGCCCGAGAAGACGAAGATATCCTGTAATACCAGCCCGATATGGCGGCGGTACTCCTTCAGGGGCAACTCCTTGATTGAGACCCCATCGAGCTTGATATCCCCTTTCTGGAAATTGTAGAAGCGCAGGAGAAGGCTGATTATGGAGGTCTTGCCGGCCCCGGTCGCGCCTACGATTGCGATCCGCTCGCCGGGCTTGATATCGATGTTGATATCTTTGAGAACCCATTCGTTTTCGTTGTAGGCGAAACTGACGTTCTCAAACCTGATGGCGCCTCTGACATGAGGAAAGCTCCTGGGAATTTGGGAATCGACCACATCCGTTTTGGTATCGAGGAGCCTGAAAATCCTCTCGGAGGAGGCCATGGCCTGCTGCAGGATGTTATACTTCTCGGAGAGGTCGCGTATCGGCTGGAAGAAGCGCTCTGCGTACTGTATGAAAGCCACCAGCGCGCCGAATGTCAGGGCGCCCAGGAGTATCTGTCCTCCACCGTACCAGATGATCAGGGCCAGAGACACCGCCCCGAGTATTTCCACGACCGGGAAAAAGACCGCGAAATAGAAAACCGATTTCAGATGGTTATCACGCAGGTCGGCATTGATAGCATCGAATTTTTCGAACGTCTTTTTCTCGGCGACGAAACTCTGCACCACCCACATGCCGGTGACATGCTCTTGAAGGAAGGAATTGAGCTTGGCAATCCGCGACCGCACCCTGCGGAACGACTCCCTGACTTTTGACCGAAATATGAGAGTGGCCACAAATATGATCGGGACCACCACCATGTTTACCAGCGCCAATTGCCAGTTGAGATAGAACATGACTCCGATTATCCCCATGAGCATGATGATATCACCGAAAACGGCCACCACGCCGGCGGTGAATAGCTCATTCAAGGCGGCCACGTCGCTGGTGGTCCTTGTTACAAGCCGGCCCACGGGATTCTTGTCGAAAAACGACAGGCCCAGATGCTCGATATGCGAGAAGATCTTCATGCGCAGATCAAACATCACTTTCTGGCCGACCCACTGGGTGGTATATACTTCTATGTATTCCATGACAAATTGCAGCGCCAGGACAGCAATGTAGAGACCAATCATGCCCGAAAGCCCGGAGAGGTTCCTGGTCGTGATATACCTGTCGATAGCAATCATGGTGATATAGGGGCCGGCCAATTCGGCCACCTTGGCGATCATGAGCACCAATATCGCCAGGCCGATACGGAGACGATAAGGCTTCAGGTAGCGTGTCAGCCGCCGGGCCAGACGGGCATCGTATGCCTTGCCTAATATCTCTTCTTCCTGTCCGTATCCGTCGTACGCCATAAATAATTTTCTTTAGCTGTCTTTACTATTTTTCAAGCACAATAACAGCAATCCAACAATAAAACACAAATTAATAGCCGGGGCTTCCCAGCCCCGGTAGAAACTTTCCTCAGCCGCTCTCAATGATTTTAAAATGATAAATAGCCCCAATCCAGAATATCGTGCTGATGAATATGGATAATCAGCGGGGTCGATGACAATTCCAGCCCTGACTGGATTTTGCCTGATGTAATTGACTTTCAGAATGACCGTCTTGCTTCTCTCCGTCAGAAAATTCCGGTAACCATCCTGCCGAACTTTACCCGATTGATTTAGCAGTGACCGGGGCTTGGAAGCCCCGGCTATTGGGAAAAAAGGTTGTATTCCTCCGGCATGCGGGCAATATATGAATTTGAATGCTGATGTCAATTGGGTGGAATGTGCGCGGTAGAGCGACAAAACAATTCAGCGTGAGAGCTCCTCTATTCGTCGCCGGGCCGCGCGGCTCTCGGGGGCCTCGGGTGACGCGATCTCGGCAAACCTCCGGTAGTTGTACACGGCCCTGGCCGTGTCATGAAGATTCTGGTCATAAAGCACACCGAGGTTGTATACGAGCCGGGGATCGGCCACGGAGAAAGAGACAGCCTCCTCGAACCACCCGACCGCATCGTCGAAACGGCGGTGACTGACACTTAGATATGCATTTGTCAGGGCGAGATTATAGCGGGCCTCCGTGTTCTTGCCATTTATTGCTATGGCCCGGCTATAATTCGCCATTGCCCCGTCGAAATTCCCCTTATCCTTCTGAAGGTTACCCAGGTTGACAAAGATATTGGCTTTCTCGTCGGCGGTAAGATGTTGTGATTCGAGGGCTTTCCGGTATTCCTCCTCGGCCAGGCCGACGACCCGGTGCCGACGGAAGAATACCCCGAGGCTGTTGTGCGACACCGCCTCCGGAGATTTCGACGCAATATCGGTGGCCCTCATGAAATCTTTGTAGGCGGCAGTTGAGTCTCCCGCGCGCTGCCTGTCCTCGCCGCGATTGAGGTACAGGTTGCAGAGCATTGTCATGCCCTTAACATCGATGTGCGAAAGATCGTCGAACTCCGGGATTTCGAGGCGGTTCCAAATGGTGGGATCGACAGGGTGATTTCCCACTCGATACACCATGCCATGCGGCGTCAGCGGAAGAGAGGCGTAATCGAAAGGCGAGTTTCTGCGCAGCATGTGCTCTTTTGAGAAATAGCTTCTTTCGGGATAGGCTATTATCATTTGCATGCATAGATCAAAACCGGACCTCCACGCGTCGCCCGCGACTGTTAATTTTTTTCTCAATAGCCCTGTCGTTTTCAGCGGGTCGTAAATCTCGATATCCTTTCGGACGCCCTCGACGAAGTGCAGGTATTGGACGGTGGAATTGGCGTTGTCGCCGGTCGAGATCAGGATTGAATTTGGGGGCATGCAATTCAGAATATTCATGCCGTAAACATATGACAGCCGGTTCTGAGATTGGTCATTGGCATTATAGTTTGTGAATATCGTCAGGATAACCAGGGCGCACAAGGCTCCGTAAAGCGGCCATCCGACACGGCTTGGCCGCATTCGTTCGATCCGTTCCCGCAACCACAGCAGAAGCGCGGCCACGCCGAGAGTGGACACAAAATATGATGGCAGGTAATACTGCTCGATATCGGGTATATCATATAACGCCACGGTCAGGAAATTGAATGCTACCACCATCGTGATAACAATCTTGAACGGTGTCGAGAGCCTTTTCGACAATGCCAGACCCAACAGACCTAAAAGGCCCAGCCAGAGTGGATATTGCCTGACAAGGAGTGAAAGGGAGCGGGCGAAGTTTTCGGCATAGTTTTCGAGCCTGAGACCGGTCATGTAATCCTGGTAGCGCTTGGCGGTGACATGATCGAAGAAAGCCCCGAGGCTGGACAGGTTGTCCCAGTTCAAAATCGGATCGTTAAGAGACCTGATGGGTATATACAGATAGAGGGTAAGGCCGAGTGCAGCCAGGGATGCGGAGTATAGCCAGATTTTCAGGGGCGCTCTGGCCCGGATCAGGGCGTACAGAATCGGTAAGGCCAGGGCGGATGCTGTCAGATGGTTCGCCATCCCCAGCGACAGCAGATAGACCGAAAGCAGGATCGTCCTGTACTTGCCGGTCTCGAAAAATGAATTCAGGGCAAGAAGGGAAAGAAGAATCAGAACCATGCCAAGGGAATAAACCTCGATCCCGACCGCCGATGCCCATAGAGCGTTGGCGAATCCCCAGAGGCAAGCCGCCGAAATCGAAACGACAATGGCCTGAGTCTCCTGCCGATTCTCGCCCTGGAATAAGGTGTCCCTTATGACTATCGCTCCAACTCCCGACGCGCAAGCGGTCAGCACAGAGGAGAAAATATTCAGGACGAATGCGGTGTTTCCCGGAACGAGCGATACGATGAATTTGCCCAGGAGAGTTATCAGGGGATAACCCGGTGGGTGGGCTATTCCCAATGAATCTATGACGAAGGCCAGTTCGCCGGAATCGCCGGTGTAGAGAGTGCGGCATACGGTCAGGAGGTAGAAGAAGAGAGTCACGGAAAACGGGATCGCAAAAAGCAGAATGGAATTTCGTCTCCGATATGCCATACCGGGAAAATACAGAGCGGGCTTATTTTAGGCAATAGCCAAAGGCAAGATGAGCGAGAATTGAATTTGGGGGATTGGCCGGAATTATCGCGCCGGCGGGCAATCCGGGCAGTATTCCAGCGCCGGCTGCAACCCCTTCAGGTACGCCACAAAGTAGGTGATATCGATTCCATTGAACGTGCAACTGCCGTTGACATCGCCGGCGCCGTAGAATGGATAAGTTGGCACGTCCGGCCGGCAGTCGCAGGAATCGGGTGGCGGATCTCCGCCTTTGAGGTAAATGACACCGTAGACGACATCGATGCCGTTGGAACTGCCATTGCCGTTGATATCGCCTGGTACATATGAGCAGCCGCCGCTTATCGTCCTGGTGGGATTTGGTATCCTGAGGTACATAACAGGATTGTCGGTAGGGTCACCCTCGCCAAGCGCCGCTCCGCCGGCGTCTTTATCGTTGATATAGACGATATGCAGGTAATCGTCGACCACCTCGGCCAGGCTTGACCAGTTGTCGTTGTCGCAATCTCCCGATAGGCAATCGGGCGACGGGCTATCGGTGATATTGCCTGGTTCGACCCAGGTGTCGCCGCCATCTCTCGACCAGGTCATGAAAAGCTCGCCGTTGGCGCACGGCATGGCGTTATCGCCGCCGCAGGGATTGGGGTCGCCGTTGGCGGTATCGAAATGGGCATAATCGAGCACGTCAAAACGGGTAAATGTGGCATATAGGAAATTCGAATCGGGGTCGACACCGATTGACATTTTCGATATCGATAGATTCCACGCCCCCATGTCACATGTCCACAGCCATTGGGGATGATCATAAATCAGGTCAATGCCGGTCTGGGCTGTCCAGTGATATAGCGCCGAACGATAAAGCACGACCATCTTATCGGCGGTATCTCTGGTAACGTACGAGACATTCCAGATGAGATGGAGATGGTCGTCGAGGTCATATACCGCGTCGACGTCGCTATAGGCCCGAAGCACGGTATCGCCTTGAGCGCTGGCCGGATAATTCGTGATATTAACCCTGCCCGCGACATTCCAAGTCACACCGTCGGGCGATTCCAGGTAGACTAAATCGTTATCGTATTCGTTGGAATCCTGAAAAGTCGGACTGGTCCAGGCAATGGCGGTTTTCGAGGACACGCGAGAGGAAGTGATAACCGGTGATACTGTATAGGTTGAGTCAATAATGAGAGCCGGGCTCCAGAGGGATGACCCATAAGCCTTACGGCTGTAGATATGATATCGCAGGGCGCCCTCGGGGATATCCGAGCGGGTGGCGACCGCATGTATATTGTCGTTGATATCGACCGAGATGCACGGCCAGAGGCATTGACCCGGAGACGACGGGAAACCGATGCTGTCTATGGCAAAAGCGCCGGAACCGCGCGTTAGCTCGACCGCGAACCGATCATCCACAATGGCGGAATTGTGGTAACCGACGATAGCGCAATTCTCCGAGGACGGGTTAACCACCCCACCAAAAATGGCTATACCGGCGAATCCCGATTGATCGCGACCGGCCAGCCGGACTGCGGGGATGGAATCGCCATTTTCGGAAATGAATTTATAATACAGGTGCCTGCTTGTCGGAAGCGAGCTCGAGGCGCCGGTCCAGGAGAAGTGCAGGCCCCCAAGGCCATCGAGGGCGACGCGGTTGCCGGTTGAACCGTTTGACTGCATGTCGTAGTAGGTCGAGCCGAGGGGCTCACCAGGTGATGTCAAAATGGTAATGGGATCATCATGCCCTCCGCCCGTAATGATCGCCGCGGACGCGGAGGAGCTTCGCCTTTGCGAGGGATTGAAGCCCTTGCGCGGTTCCAATTCCAGGGCGTTGGCGGTCAGCGCCAGAATAACTATGGTAGCCGCAACTGCTGTAAATTGAATTTTAATCTCAATTGCTCCTAATAAGCCCATCGGCGCATAGGAACAAGAATGCCCAGCGCCCCGGTTCCCTCTCCGATAATATTTCGGGCGGTTATTATCTGATTAGCGACATCTTGACCGATTCGGTCCTGCTCCCCGCAACCAATCGGGCAAAATAAATTCCGCTTGCGACATCTTCGCCGCCGGCGTTTCGGCCATTCCAGACGATATCATAGAAACCGGCCTCGAGCCTCGATGATACCAGAGTCTGAACTTTTCTGCCGGCGATGTCATAAATGACAAGTTGAACCTCACCGGCCTCCGCCAGGGCAAGCCTGAATGCCGTAGACGGATTGAAAGGATTGGGGTAATTCTGACCAAGACCGGTTTCGGTCGGCAATTGGGCTGCAGGTCGCGCGGAGATGTCAAGCAGTCGACCATAAGCGTCGGCCGCCGAGACCTCCACGATGGCGCCCTCACCAGTACAGGTGAATAGCGTGTTGGTGCCGGCCGGAATCCTGGCGCTGGCAAGCGAGTAGATCAGCACCGAGGTCATACCATCGGCTGCATGAGTCATGACATCCATATCGCCGGCATTAATATGGCTGATCTCGCCCACTACCGTGACTAACGCCGCGCCTATCTCAACACCCGAATTGATCGTCGCCACACCGTCGTTGAGGCTGATACCGACTGTGCCGGTAACAGGATCTAATTTCGGCGGGAAGGCGATGCCGTTGAGGATGTTGATGAACCAAACCAGGTCGCCGACATCGGCAAAGCCGTTGTCGTTGAGGTCGGCGGCGGCCTCCTGGACATCATCGAAGGCCGAGCTATGGAAATCATTTCCGTCGCAATTAAAAGAAGGATCATATGCGAAATCGGTATTGTCGCCGTCCCAGGCGGTTGTACCCTGGATGAGCCTCTGGGCCACCAAAACCGCGTCGGCAATTTCGTAGTAGAGACAATTCATGTTCGGGTCGCCGCTAAAGAGAGCCGGGTCGCATATGGTAAGGCATCCGTTATCATGCGGCGGGGCAAACAGGGTATACCCCGTCGAATCGGAAATGGTGTTATCGGTAAAATCGCCGGTGTACATGAACTCTATCGGAATTGATACTCCAAACGGAAGATCGGAGGCCACATGAAAATTCAGGTAAACGAACGGATTGGAGAAATCAGCGTCGAGATCCGGCAGGGCCGGCCGTGTGTGGATACCGTTATTTATATCGGCGACCCATACCAGCCTGACCGTTCCCGGGCCTTCCGGACTGGGAATCTCGTTGAAATACTCGCTGCCATCATTAATGCGCGCGGCCGGTGTCGCGCCCGTATAGGTCAGCGCCAATGGATCCCATCTCAACAGAAGCTCGAAACCGCCCGTATATGCGGCGCTGATATCCGGTCCGGGGGCGGGGTCGGGAATATGATAAGTGACCGGCACCATTATGTTCGCACCGGGCAGCACAAGCCGGCAATCCAATTCATGCAATATCGTATCGATGGCGCCTGGAATGTCGAGCCCATATACTACCGGAATTTCTCCGGTATCGGGCGGTGTCACCTGCAGATTCCATAGAACTGTATCGCGGCTATTGGTCTGCCCGCGATTGTCATCGGCAAAGAAGCGGAAGGCGTAATTTCCTATATCGGGCAAATTCGTGACCCACGTAAACTGACCATTCCCATCGCCGAGATCACTGAAGTTCGATCCCGACGGCAGGCCGGAGGCGGTTAGTGTCAAGATATCGTCGGTATCGAGATCGTTGGCTGCAACGTTCAATGTGACATTATCGCCGGCCACGACACTATTGGGGCCGGTGACTGTCAACTCGGGTTTGCGATTGGTGTTGACCACGCTAACCGCGATATTCAGATAGGCCGAATCAGCGTCGGTGATCAGCGAATATCCCATCAATCTCAGCGGGAACGGCGAACCTGTCGACGACCAATTGCCAACGTAATTAAATGTCAGGCGCAGATAGGCGGTATCATTCCTGACCGCGAAAGAGGCGCCCGTGAAAGTCGATTCGGGAGACAGGAATTTATAGCCGAATCCGCCCAGGGCATCCCCCTCCGGATCGGAAGCCGTGAAGACAATGGAATCAAGCCTTCCCTCATAGAAGGTGCTCGGTGAATAGACCAGGCCGATCGTAGGCGCGCCCTCGGGGAACACTGTGATAGTGACCATGGCGGTATCGACTCCGCCGCGACCGTCGTCAGCGGCGAATTTGACCGTGTACGGCGAGCCCGGCAGATCGACATCGGTTGGTGTCCATGAGAAAATATTGGAAACAGGCGGCGGCCCCGACGCGCCGGCAAATGAGCCGGGGCCGGAGGCCTTGACAAGGGTCAGGATGTTATCGGTGTCGATATCGTTTGCCGAGACCATGAAATTTAGGGGGTGGTCGACAATAACGGTGTAGTTGGAGCCGGCCGTAATTTCGGGTGGGCGGTTGTTGTCGTTGACCACGAGCGATAAGTCAAGGGTATCGGCCGAGAAATTGTCCCAGGCGATAATCCTGTAAGCGAATGGGGAATCGGCGTTCGAGAACTCGCCAAGAAAATCGAAAGTTGCGGTCGCTCTGATATTGCCACCGACCAAAGATGCCAGGTAACGAACGGGTGTTCCCGAATGGCCGGGGAACGATGTCGCGAAACCAAGGCTGCCCGGATCGAAACCGCCAAGCGCGACAAAGAAAGAATCGGGTATCTCCTCGGTAAACACCGGCGGGGCGCCGCCTATGACAGTCATGAGGATACCGGTCGGCCTCACGAAGATATTAACCGTATCGGCCGCAAGTCCACCTCTGCCGTCATCAACAGAGAATATGACTTGATTGGCACCGATATTCCCCGTCACCGGAGACCAATTGAAGTTGCCGGTAACAGGCGGAGGGCCGGGAGCCGATGTGAAGTTTCCAGGGCCGCTGAACTTGGCAAGGGTCAGAGTGTTGTCCGTATCGAGGTCGTTTCCGGTCACCGCAAAGGCCAGCGTCGAGCCGACCAGAATAGTGGTATCATTGATTGACGTTATGGTTGGAACGCGATTGTTGTCGCTGACAACCAGCGACAGGTCGAGAGTATCGGCGGAATTTCCATCCGAGGCGATCACCCGGTATGCAAATGGAGATTGAGCCGACGAAAATTCGCCCAGGTAATCGAAGGTGATCGCGGTCTTGAAGTTGGGGTTGCTGTAGGATGTCGCAAAGCGGCTCGGCGCGCCGGCGTGGGCCGTGAAATCTGTGACGAATGCGAGCGAGCCGGGATTTCCTCCGCTCACCGCGATAAGGAATGAATCGGCCATCTCCTCGAAAAACACCGGCGGAGCGCCGGCAATCGAAAGCGAGATCACCAGATTGACAGTAACCTCTGTCACCGAGGTATCAGCCGCCCCACAGGCATCGGTGCAAATCAGGGTCAGAATATTTAGCCCCTGGACCGGTGTGAAGCATGCCGTATCGCCGTTAAGGGTTCCCCCCAAAATAACTCTGGATACCAGATTTCCATCAGGATCCGTAGCCGTGAATCCGGGGAGGCAGATCGTCGAGAGGTCGGGGCGCACCAAAGATGTATCGGCCGGGCCGGAGGCGATCGGCGGACTGTTTAAGGTCACCGTGATACTGGCCACGCCGGTATCCGCGGCGCCGCAAACATCGGTAACAATCAGCTTTATCGTATTTATCCCGGCGGCAGGCGTGAAACAGGCCGTGTCACCGGAAAGTGTCCCACCAACAAGCGTAACCGTCGAGATATTGCCGTCGGCGTCGCTGGCCGAAAATCCCGGCAGGCAAATCTGGCCTATGGCACAGAGGAAATATGACGTGTCGACATGAACTATGGCTACGGGGGCCTGGTTCAAAGTAACTGTCACCACGGTTGCGCTGGTATCCGCCGCCCCGCAGGCATCGGTGGCGATCAGCGTCAATGTATTTGGGCCGACCACCGGGGTGAAGCAGGCATTGTTGCCCTGGAGCGTTCCCCCGATTAATATCGTGCTCGCGAGGTTACCGTCCGGATCACTGGCTGAGAAGCCTGGCAGACAAACCTGATCAAGGCTGCAGACAAACATATCTTGATTTGACGGGGTCACCGCGACAGGCGGCTGGTTAACCGCAATTGTGACCACCGTCTGGGCGGTATCTGCCAGGCCGCAGGCGTCGGTCACAATCAGTCGAATCGTATTGGGACCGGGCGCCGGCACGAAACAAGCGGTATCGCCATGGAGCGATCCACCCTGTATGACCCTCGATACGATATTGCCGTCAGGGTCGGACGATATGAAACCGGGTATGCAAATTTGACTGAGGTTGCAAACGAACATATTCTGGTCGGCCGGGGCGATTGCCACGGGCGGACGGTTGAGCCCCACCGTTACTACCGTAACACTGGTGTCGGCTGCGCCGCAGGCATCAGTAGCAATTAAAGTCAATGTGTTCGGGCCGACCACCGGGGTAAAGCAGGCATCGTCGCCCTGGAGCGTCCCTCCAATCAATATCGTGCTCGCGAGATTACCATCCGGATCGCTGGCCGAGAAGCCTGGCAGACAAACCTGATTAAGGTTGCAGACAAACATATTCTGGTTAGATGGGGTCACCGCGACGGGCGGGCGGTTGAGATCTACGGTCACTATTGTGATGGATGTATCTGTCACTCCGCAAGCGTCAGTAGCGATGAGCTTGAGGGTATTTGCGCCTGCAACGGGTGTGAAGCAAGCCGTGTCACCATGCAGCGTGCCACCGACAAGCGTCTTCGAAACGAGATTGTCGTCGGGATCGGATGCCGTGAAGCCCGGAATACAAATCTGTCCAAGATTGCACGTCTGAATAATCTGATTGAGTGGCGTAATTGCCACCGGCGGGCTATTATAGACTATTCCCACCCCATATTCGGCTGTGTCGGCCTTGCCGCATTCATCGATCGCCGCCACGGTAAAATGAAAATCGCCTATATCCCCGTCGGGAATAAAGCAAAGCAGTCCGGTCAGGCTGTCGATTGTGCCGGGCCCGGAGAGCAGCTCGAAGTGGTGGAAATTTCCTTCATTATCGAAATAGTTGATATCAAAACAATATTGCGTGGGTGAGCATTGAAAAGTGCTGTAAGCAAAAGGCCCCTGAAGCTCGGGAGCCGTGTTATCCTGACAAGGATCGTGTGTGCATGTTGCGGAAAATTGTAAGCCATTCCCCTCGTAGGCAAACGCCCCGGCGAAACGGTCTCCGTAAAGTTGGCCTTCGATGGGGTCGCAGGAATAGGTCTGTCCGGGATTGATCTGGCCGCATTTATTGTAGCTTTGCCCGGAACCGGCCAATTCATTGAAAAAGGAGATATTCCTGCTTTGATCGTGCTGATAATCGTAGGGGTCGCTTATACCTGGATAGGAGTCGTAATATTCGGAGATATCCAGCAACCTTGTCGTCGACTCGCCGAGATAGACATCGGCGGCGCTGAAACCGTGGTCGTGCCCGGAGCACCAGAGGTTGAAATCGATGGCGCATCCGACTACCCTGACTTTCATGAAATCATTTTCGTCCCCATTGGACTCGCGCGTCGATACATCCCACCAGATCTCGTAGAGGTTCTCGTCCCACTGATACCATCCCCAGCGGTCATTTTGCCGATAGCATCCCGAGGGGCTGCCGCTGCTGATGAGCTCGAAATTAGTGGCAAATACATTAACCCCCGGCGCCGGAGGCGAGCTCATCAGGGCCAAAATGCTGCCGTGGTATTGCTCGATATTATTTCCTCGCACAAACAGGTGGTTGGCAATATTCCAGGCCCCGGTCGAGTCAACCCAAATATAAAATCCACCGGAATCGGGAGGGGGATCCGGCAGAACCGGGGCGCCAAGGAAATACGAGGTGTCGATCTCGCTGTAATTCGGCGGCGGACCAGGCGGGATATTGTATGGTGGATAGTAATAGGCCTCGGCTCTCTTGATTTCGGCGACAGAGAATAGAAGTAGAAGAACAGCGAGGGCCATCAATGTGGATCGCATCGCAACTCTCATATTCAGTTTTGCCCTTCGTGCCACTTTGGAGACGCTCTCTCAGAATTAGGATTAGAACAAATTTCTAAACATGCACTTAACAGCGCTTCGTCGATGAAGATTTTCTCTGAAGAGCTTGGGGATGGCCTTGCGGCCCAAAGTCCTGATTTCCTTTTTCCCCAAGGAGTTAAACAAGGTTGCAACTCAAATATAAAACCATCCAAATTGATGTCAAGAAAAATCTTGCGCCGCCGACAATAAAATTGTGACGGTCAGATTCTGCCTTAGAATGAAGGATGCCGTTATCGGAAACTTGACGGTGGAATTTTTCGAGCTTTGCTGGCAAGAGGACCTGGACTCCCAGGGGCTGGCCGACAGATTTCGCACCTGGCTTAGTGATCAAACGTTCATAGAGCAGCGCCTTCCCGACTTAAGGCGGGCGACATTCTGCCAACTCACAATTGACCCATCATGATGAAGCCGGTCTCGGCCCCTCGAATGGTTCTGCCAACCTCATAAGAGGTCTGAACTTAACCCCCAGTCTCTCAAAATAAGTCTTGAATAGCCAAAGCTCCTCAAGGGTCAGCCCGGTAGCGTCGGGGCAGGCTATCTTCTTCCTTGTCGAGAATCCCGCGATCAGGTCTTTCAGGAGGTCATTTTTCAGCCTGGGCAGGACTTTGCCCGAAAGCGCCGAGTCGATTTGGGCCCGATAGACCTGCATGCCAGCCCGGCCGACTACCTTCAGAAGCTCCTGTGGTTGATCCGGGGTAAAAAGGCAGGCTATCTTCTTGGCTCTTGCTTGTTCCGCCACCGACTCTACGATTTTCCAATCGTTTCCATCTGAAAAATCGAAAAATATGAGCCTAATTGTCGGGTGGCGACCTAAGGCCTCGTCGATCAAAGACTTAGTTGGTCCGCTCCGGGCTGCTTTGGGACCGGACCTTTTGCCCAGCCGCGCCAGCTCAGTAAGCTCCCGCCATCCTTTTTCCGAGGCTGGCAGGCGGAGTATGGCTGTGATTCCCTTCTGGATAATCAAGCTGCGAACTTTCCCGGTTGGATATGTCTCCGGGCCGGCGACATAAGATAGGGCCATGCCGCTTTTCAGAAGGCTTGTGATTTTATCGATATTTAGACTCGCGAAATTCTCAAAAACGAGGGCAATTTCCCGGCCCTCGAAAATGGCGGCGGCATCCGCAGTCAGGGTAATCCTGGCGCCTACTGCGCCTTTTGAAATCAGCCAGCAGTCAAGCCATCCCCCTTTAATCGATTCCAGGCAATCGCATCCCAGGCTATCCTCCCTGGCCAGTTTGCTAAGCCTATCGGCGAAGGCCAGAAACGGCAACTCCTTGGGCCAACCCTGCTTCCATGAGCGATAGACGTCTCGGCCACCACGGCCTTGTTCCATTTGACCGGGCGCGAGTTTTTGGTTCAATCCGAATCCGGAGTATGCCCGAGATATAATCGAATCGCATCTGGCATGGAACTCAAGCGGGGGTGGATTGACATTCCTGGCGGTTCGATTGGGGGAACTCCCCGGCTCCCAGTATATTCGGATAGCCAGGATAGCGGCCGCCACAACCAAAAGGCCGAATAGAACCGCCAGCATGTATGTCAACCGCCAGTGTCGACGGTCTTTTCTGCTAAGTCTCTCGGAATTTCGCATTTAATCTGTAAACGAGTGATCCTCCCAAACGACTATTCTCCATAAGCCATCGGGCGACTGGCGAATCTTGAAGACGGCCAGGCCATTGGCCTCGTATTGCTGGTAATTATATGTCCCTTGCGAATCTCTCAAGGACAAGTAGAAAACAACCTGCCACGATTCCCGAATTTCCACGGTTTGATCCGGCCCGATAATGGTGTCGGGGTCAGATCTGTCGAGATTCCAGACATCAAGGCGGATCTCATTGAATGCCTCAAACAAGCCTCGGGTTCGATAGATATCGCCGGAGATGCCGTCACGGGGGATTTCGACTGTTTCAATCCCGCCCTGACGGTCCTGATCGGTATAGATAAAAACAAAATTGTTATCGAGGCAATTTTCGTAAACGTCGATATCCCTGTTCTCGTAAGCATACCGAAAATTTGAAAGCACATTATAGGCGTTAACGGAGTCGGGGCATTCGGCGCAGTTTTGCGGCAGAATCGGAGCCAGGGACCCGGGCCCGGCCTTGGGAGGCGCAAACGGGTTGGCGCAAGCCAGAGCAGTTATCAGCGCCAGCGCAAATCCAAATCTGATATATAGATTATTCATCGCCTATATGCCGCCTTGAAGTCTGCCCAGTCATAGAGACCGGCCTGAATCGGCTTGTCCTCCCACCAGCCGATAGTCCACCAATTTAGCTGCTCCTGCGCCAGGTGGAATGTGGCCTGACCTAAAGCGATGAGAGTATCCACTTCGCCGCCGTGCCCCGAGAGGATCCTGAGCGTGTAATTTCGATAGAGGATTGCTGTGGAGTCCTCAACCAGGTCGGGAGTGGCGGGTGACAATGTCAATAGGAGGCTCAAACTGTCTGTGCTGGAAAACGTGGAGAATATATTTGTGGCTGTGCCGATTTCAGCTGTCTTGTCCCAGCCCGCGAAAAGATCGGGCCGGCCGTCATTGACAGCATCGATCGAATCCTCGGGAGCCGAAAAAACGAACAACTCGGAAAAGCAAAGCTGGTAATTGGAAATAACCATTTCATTGTAAGAGAACAGCAGGTTACGGACCGCGACCTCCGGGGAATGGGGTGTTTCCCAGGTTCCCCCGGCGCCGAGGGGCGGTTGGGTATCGCGCGTGGAAAACGGATTTTTGGCGCAGGCTGAGAAAAGGACGCTCACAGCGGCCGCAATAACTATTGATTTCACCGACCCACTCAAAACAAATACTCCAGAGTAATGGTTGCGTAATCGCTGATTTCGCGGGGCCGATTTTTAAACTTCCTTATGCGATGGGAGGCGTCGAACTTCAAGCGCCGGGCATCGTCCCAGTTGAAAATCAACTCTACCCCAAAGAGGAGCTTGACCTGTTCCTCGGCCAGGTACCTGATCTCCTCCGGCTCCGAATTCAATTCATCGAATCTGACCGAATGATTATAATCGCCGGTCTTCTCCCAGGCGAATTGCGGCGAGAATGTGATTATCCGGTCGGGGGCATATCTGATTTTGGTTTCCAGGCCGCCTTTCTTACGATCCCAGCTGACAGCCTGCTGCCAGCCATCATCCCAGATAAGCTGGCCATAATCTTCATATCGGTAGAGGATGGTCTGCTGCCAGGATAGCCTCGGCGTAAGCAACAACGTCAAATCCGTCTGCGATGAGGCGCGCCTGAAAATTCTGTTGCGCGTGGCAAGTTGCTTTCGGTCGAAATCGAATGTAATGTAATTGGCCTGAATATCGAAAGACTGATTTGCGATGAGCCAGCCGATCGGATTCCACCTGAAAAACGGTGTCAGCATGTAGGTGTCGTTGCGGCCGTTGTTGGCCGACTGCGCACCCGAGATATAAATCTGATGAAAGCTGTTGACCCCTCCGGAAACGCCAAACGCGAAGTATCGGCTCAGGACATGGCAATAGCGTCCGTTGATAACAAGGGTTTGCTGATCCCGGTCTTGCTGGTTTGCGCCCATGTTGGGGTTGGGGTTTGAGTATGATGTTACACCAACCACAAGATCGGCCAGTAGCGAGTCGATGCTGGAGAGGTTAGCCCTGCCATGGAATGACAATTCCCCTGATTCGAGGTCCTGATCCAGAACCAATCCCTGGAAATCCTGGCTGCTTTTGGTCCATGCATAACCAAACGCCGCATGGGTGTATTCACTGCGATGGCCCAGAAGTGATATTTTATATCCTCCGCCTCGGCCATAATTATCCCTTTGTGGCGGTGGCGATTGGTCTGTCAGGCCTTGCCGGTACAGGTATCGGGATAAGTGGGCATCGCCGTCGACCCGAATCTTCAGCGCCGCCGGCAGGGACAGGACGGCGCCGAAATCAGCCTGACGTTCCTGCTTGATCTGCTTGATTATGATGGCAGCCTCACCCGAAGGGTTATAATATTTCTTGGCGGCTTCCTGCCCCCTTATGGATAGCCAGAGCGTGTCGCTGCCAAGAATATCAGCCGAGGCATGGGCTGTGCCGCGCAGCTCGTTTGAGGGGATATTCGAGAGCCTTGAATTGGCGAATGAAATGTCGCCGGCCAGGTTCAGCAGGGCCACCGTCATGGGCTTGAGCGAGATATCAACGCCATATCCAACGCCCTGGTCGTTTCTGAGCTTGTCCGGGTCTGAGCGCTTGATGCGCTCAACTCGAATCATGGGTCGGAATTCCACCGGTTCGAATGGGCGATAAGATATTCCAGAGGAGAGGTCTGAGGAGCGGACACGGCGCCTATCCAGGCCGCTGACACCGTATTGGGCCGAGGTTACCAAGTCGAGCTTTCGAAAGAGCGATTTTTCCGACATGAACCTGGCGGTGGCGTTTTCTTGCCAGCGATTAGCGGTTCCTCTTACCAGGTTGGATTCTCCATTGAATTTCGATTGAAATCCGAAGCCATCGCGCTTGATGTTGTAGTTTATTGCGGTCAGCCAGTTGTAGGTCAGGTTGCTGCGGTTGAAATCGAGTCTGACATCAGCCCGCGAATAATAGGTCAGGGAAAATAGAGCCAGTACGGCAATTTGCAGGTTGGGGCGCTTCTTACTCATAGCTTAATAATACTATGCAATTTCAGAAAATCAGACAAGGTTAATTGTTCGGACCTGATATCGGGGCGGAATCCGAGATCTGCCAGGACCTTCTCGACTTGTTTTCGACTCATGGCAGGTCCGCCCGCGGCCGTCAGCGAATTGGCCAGGGTCTTGCGTTTCCGGGCGAAGCAGGCCCGCAGGAAATCCCGGAAACGAGGATATTCGATATCGTCGGGGATTCTCCTGTGGGGGGCAAGCGATAGGGCGGTCGAGTCAACCTTGGGTTTGGGCGAAAAACAGCCTGGCGGAATATCGAAAAGGCGTTTGATATCGAAAAACGACTGCACCATTACAGAAAGAGCGCCGTAATCGCGACTGCCCGGGCCGGCCCGCAGGCGCGCGCCAACCTCCCTCTGAACAGTGATAATTGCCAGCCTCACCAGGCGATGATATACGATCAGCCACTCGATCATAGCCCCGCTGATGTTGTATGGGAGATTGCCGATCAGTTTGAAACCATCGGGCGCGAAATTCGCGGGGTCGACTTTAATAATGTCGCCCTCGATTAGGTCGAAGTTCGAATCAGCATCGAATCTTCCCTTGAGCGGCCCAATTAAATCCTTGTCCAATTCGACCGAAATCAGCCGGGGGCCAAAACGGAGAATCCGCTCGGTCAAGGCCCCGGTGCCGGGGCCGACCTCGATAATGGTGTCAGTATCGGCAATATCGAGAGCCGCCACGAGGCCATCAGCCTTGCGCGGGTCAATCAGGAAATTCTGTCCGAATCTTCTTTTGGCGGACCGCATTTGAAAATCCGCTTTCACTGGCTGGTGGGTTGAAATTTCCTGATCCTGAAGGCGGCCCCGAGGCTCAGTGCTATCTGTCTGCACGATTCGAGATCGACTTCGGGGAGATCCACGACCGAGGCCTCCGTGGCGATGCCATTGGCCACGCAACCCCTGATAAAAATCAACACGGCCTCATAAGCCTCTCTGCCGTGATCGGGTCGGCAGAGCTTCACATAGATATCGGGGTCCTGCGCATCGAGGCTTACCGAGACTCTGTCAACCAGCCCCTTAAGTTTCCGTGGCAGGTCTATCCTATTAATCAGGCTTCCGTGGCCGTTAGTATTAAGTCGCACGGGGATTTGTCGTTTCTTGAGAATGCCTGCTATCTTGAGCATTTCCTCGAGGCGCAGGGTAGGCTCGCCCAAGCCGCAGAAGACGATTTCGTCGTATTCCTTTTCCTTATCGATGGCGGCAAGCACATCGGACGAAGAGGGTTCCGATTTCAAGAACAGGTAGTGGCCGGCGACATATCCGCCCGATTTTCCATGCCTGATACAGAAATGGCAATTGGAGGTGCACCTGTTGGTTAGGTTAATGTAAAGCGAGCGCCGGATCTTATATACGATCTTACCGTTATTGTCCATGAGTAAATTGAATAGTCTCCGGGCGTTGTGGGATGTTATCCGCTCGATATCCTCGAACGCGTAAGGCGCGAGGATTTCGGCGAGCTTGGCGATAACGAATTTCACATTTTCCGGCCGATTGCGTTTCCCCCTGAAAACTTGAGGGGTCAGATAGGGAGAGTCGGTCTCGACCAAAATCCGGCTTGAGGGGATGGCCGCAGCAACCTCCGGGCGGCTTGATTTCGGATATGTTATCGGCCCGGCAAACGAAATAAAAAATCCCAGCTCGATACCCCTCCGGGCCTCGTCGATATTTCCCGGGAATGAATGTAATACGCCGCTCCTGACACCCGATTCCGCGATAATTTGCAGGGCATCGGCCATCGATTCGCGGATATGCACCACTACTGGAAGCTTGAGTTCCTCTGCCAGCCCGAGTTGTTCGCTGAAAACCTGGCGCTGGATATCACGCGGCGAGAGGTCGCGATGGTAGTCGAGCCCGATTTCGCCGATTGCGACTATCTTTTTGCCCGAGTCTGATTTTATCATTTTCCTCAACTGGTCGAGGTAGTCTCCGGGGCACGCCTGGGCATCATGGGGATGGATGCCCACTGTGGCGCATATATGCTCATACCGGCCGGCAAGTTCGAGAGATCTTCGGGAGGTTTCAAGGTCGGTTCCGATATTTATCACGGCCTCCAGGCCGCTTACAAAACCAGTCAGGATAACCTCATCACGGTCGGAATCGTACTGGGGAAAATCAAGATGTGCATGCGAGTCTATCACGCATGGAATATACGAAGCTCGATCGGTTAGTCAAAGCGGACATATCGAAAATCTCGAATTTAAAGAGGGCCGGATAAAATCCGACCCCCGCAATAAAGGAAATCGATCGAGCTTTAGATTATTTTCTTGGTCATGATGGCCTCCATATAGGCCGGCGCTCCCTTGGGATGCTGCCTTTGATAGACCTCGCGAAGCGCGAAGCCTCCACGCTCCCAATAATTGACCAGCCCGTGTTCCATCACGGTGCGAAGAAGAATGTATGAATGCTTACCCTCATTGGTGGCGAATTTGACGAACTCTTGAAGCACAGCCCGGGCCACGCCCAGGTGACGGTAGGCCGGGAGGACGCTCAAGTTGGAAATCTCATAATAGGCCTTGTCCTCGGTAAGATGCTTGAACTCGTTGGCTGAATCCATCTGCACGATTCCGATCACCTTGCCCATTTGAAGAGCCATGA
>MEWP01000130.1:0-119 GCA_001775395.1 candidate division Zixibacteria bacterium RBG_16_53_22
AGCTGGTGCCCGATATATCGGCCACTACGAAATATTTATCAGATCTGTTGATATTTCTGACGGCGCTATTTGTCGGATAATGTCGAGTTTGAGCACCCAACTTCGCCACGGAACGAAAT
>MEWP01000130.1:275-1151 GCA_001775395.1 candidate division Zixibacteria bacterium RBG_16_53_22
GCATCAGGTCACGCACGTTCATCTTCTCGCAAGCGAAAATCATATCCTGAATTTTCTTCTGACGATCGGGTTTCAAGAGCGATGCCGACAGGGCGTTGAACTTGGCCTCGAGGTCATCCATCGTCATTGGCTCGCGGGGATCGCCTTTGGGATACTCGAGGTATTCCGAAAACTCGCGGCCATCTTTGGTCTTGACCACCACTCTTGACGGCTGTTGGGCCGGGAACATCTTCTCGAATTCAACTGAGGCCTCCCCCTTGATGCGGTCGATCACCTGCCAGATTCGCGGGTCCTTGAGTTTCTCCTCCGAGAACGATTGCGTCGTCACCTTGTGGTCCACCAACGCGGCAGCAATACAATATGGCAGGGAGTGGTCGGCGGTCTCGCGCGACTCCGGGCGGTACTTGTGCGGATCGAAGAGGATGTCGCAGGCTCGGGCAATGGTGGTAACGGTGACGCTCTCAATCTGGTCGTATGAAATGCTGTTGTTCTTGACAGCTTTCAACGTGGCGGTGATATGCGTATGTGTCAAGGCCTCGGTCGGAAATGCCTTCATGCTGCATTCGAGGATTTTAAATTTGTCTCCCAGGCCGCCAAGGAGCTTGTCATTATCCCAATTTGGCCCGAAAACATCCATCAGCCCTTCCTTACCCTCGAATACGGCCTCGGTGCCGGTATAGCCGCGCTGGGCCATGAGGGCGGCGAAAACGCCGGCCTGCGTCGCCATCGGGTCGACAGTGTTTTTCATCATGGTCAGTTTTCCGGCGGTGGGACATCCGATCGTGTGGTTGTGCGCGCCGCCGATACCGATGGCGTTGACCATCTGGTCGACAGTCAGGCCCAAAAGCTTGCCGGCCACAATCGGCGAGACGAACT
>MEWP01000130.1:1212-1409 GCA_001775395.1 candidate division Zixibacteria bacterium RBG_16_53_22
GCAAACTCGCACAGACGCTGCTCGAACTCGTAAGCCAGTACGATTCCGACAATGACCTCTTTCATGGAGACCCCGACCTTCTCCCCTACCGACAGCGCCGCCGGGATAATATCCGATGGGTGCGAGGGGTCCTGTTTCCAGTAGATGTCGTTGAAATCGAGGGCGCGAATCATGAGGGAGTTGACCAGCGTGGCGTT
>MEWP01000130.1:1423-32886 GCA_001775395.1 candidate division Zixibacteria bacterium RBG_16_53_22
GCGTTGACAGCAGGCAGCTTGTCGCCGAAAGCTATCAGGGTGGCCTCGGGGGTGCCGCCCATCTCGGTGTAGATGCCACGCAGGATATTAACATCCCTGGTGTGGTAGCCGCCGTAGGCGCATCCAAATGAATCGTATAGGTAGCGCTTGACCTCATAAACGACATTTTCCGGCAGGTCCTCATATTTGAGGTTGACTGCGAATTCCGCGATTTGACGCGAGATTGATTTTTGCATTGAATTCCTCAGTAGCTATAATCACTAATTAGCGCAAATGTGTTATTTTCTTAATGTAGGGGCGTATTGCAATACGCCCCTACAATAAGCGCAATTCCTTATCCCTCAACAATGGCGTTTGGCGCGGTATTTATGAATTTAGCCATTCCCCAAATTCCTCTTCACCCAATTTTCCAGTCCTTCGGTGAGTACCAGTTCCTGGGCGGCGGCGCCGACCGGATCGATCAAATAGGTATTGCCGTCGGCTTCGATTTGTGAGCGACGGAAATCAACTTTGGCCTTGATGCCGGTTTTGACCGAGAGTTTCTCGGCGCCGAATTTGGCTTTCAAATTGCGCACCAGCTCGGGCGCGTCGATAACCAGGAAGCCGTTGTTAATGGCGTTGCGTTTATATGTCTCGGAGAACGAGCCGGCCAATACCAGTCGGATGCCCCTGTACTTGAGGGCAGTTGCCGCCTGCTCGCGCGAGGAGCCGGTTCCGAAATTAAATCCGCCGACCAGGATATCGCCCTCCTTGACAATCTTGCCGAATTCAGGGTCGTAATTCTCCATCACAACCACGGCTTGCTGGGCCGGGGTGAAATCATCCTGATAAGTGTATTTTCCGGGGAATATGCCGTCCGTGTTCAGATTATCCTGATGGCAGAATATCAGTTCACCCTCGATCAACTCCGGGAATCCCTCGATAATCGTCACAGCGCCGGCGGAGGCGCCCTCTTTTTGACGCGCGTGAACCTCGCCCACCGGTTTCGATGATGTGAACTCGCCGGGAAGATCGATAATACCGGCAACGGCCGAGGCGGCCACCACCGCCGGCGACGCCAGATAGGTCTGTGCCGATGGCGAACCCATGCGCCCTTTGAAATTCCGATTAGTAGCCGAGATGCCAACTTCGTTATCTTGAAGAATCCCTTTGCCTAATCCGATACAAGGGCCACAGCCTGGCGGCAGAGGGATAGCGCCGGCGTCAAGCAAGGCCTGCCAGTCACCGCGACGTTCGCTTTCCGCCTGGACCTCGCTGGAGGCGGCGGCGACATAGAACTCGACACCCTCGGCGACACGTTTGCCACTTACTATAGCCGCGGCATCGGCCAGATCCTCCACCCTGCTGTTGACACATGACACCAGGTAGGCTTTTTGAATTCTAACCTGCTTCTTGCGCATCTCGGAAATCGAGGCCATTGTTTTTACCGTATTGGGCCCGGAGACATATGGCTGAACCGAACCCAAATCAAGTGACAGCTCCCTGGCATAAAAAGCGTCGGGATCAGCCAGCGTCACATTCTTGCGAAGCTCGTCGATGCGGGCCTGATTGAGCCTGGGATGGACGCCTTTGCCATCGATATCCGAGGGCTCGCCAGCCAGGCCTCTTTTGGCGACAAAATCGGCACGCAGTTGAAGCCATGAAACGGCCACATTGTCAATCGGGAAAATGCCGACCAGGGCGCCCCATTCGGTGGTCATGTTGGCGATAGTCAGGCGCTGTTCGAGATTCAGGCCGGCTACGCCGTCGCCGACAAATTCCACGGCATGATTCAGAACCTCATCTTTATTGAACAGGCCGCAAAGAGTGACTATGACATCTTTGCCGGTCACACCCGGGACAAGCCGGCCACGAAGCTCCACCCTGGCCACCGGGGGCACCTGCCACCATGTGCGGCCGGTGGCCCAGATGGCCGCGGCGTCGGTGCGCACCACCGGCGTGCCGAGGCATCCCAAGCCGCCGTACATATTGGAGTGGCTGTCCGAGGCCACGACCATGGTGCCGGGCCAGGCGTATCCTTCTTCGCACATGATCTGATGTCCGATACCGCGTCCGGCGGGATAGAAGTCAATTCCATGTTCTTTGGCGAAGTACTCGATCTTGCGATATTTCTCGAGGTTCTTTTCGCCAGTGTCTTGTATGTCATGATCCAACGCGAAAACCGGTTGGCGCGGATTGTCCACTTTTGTCGCCCCAATGCTCTTGAATTTTGGTATGACCGCTCCGGTGTTGTCGTGTGTCATGACATAAGCCGGCCTGATCGAGAGGTAATCACCCGCCCCGACAATATGACCTGGTTCCAGGCCTACGGCGAAGTGTTGAGCGATTTTTTCGACTAAATTTCGTCCTGGCATGAATTCTCACCCTATCCAATTAAATGTCTGAAATCAGCGAACAGAATATATTAATTTTGGCATTGAAAATAAAGAGGGATATTGCTATGCGCAGGCGGCAGCTGACAGCAGCCAATACGCCCCCCCGGCCAAATATCATCTCTCTCGATGATTTGCGATATGTTTCATGATTAGGGTGGTATATTCCACAACGCAGAATCTCATTCAAGCCATGGAAATCTTGGCAAATGAAATTAGTGCTTCTGTCGATCCGGCTAAAAGGACAAGGAAGGATATAAAGGCCCGAATGGCGACTTCCAAGATACCCGGCCATTGAAAACTCTTGACACGGTATTGCCAATGTATTATTATATAAGCCGGCCGGTGCATCTAATATTTTGGCCTTCAATAACTTGCGCCGGCCCAAGCCGGGCCTCAGCCGGCAGAACTAATTAATTGTCAATTGAGCGCCGCAAGCGATAATTAAATATCGTTGATTTTTGTCACATTCAATGACATGCAAAGGAAACGAGATAAGAATCAAAAGCTAAGACCGCGCCTTACAAATTTCGTTCTTCATTTTTGGATCTTTGAGAACTGTAGGAAATCAGGTAAAATCAGGTTTGTTCATTTGAGGAAAAGTCTGTCCAAAGTAAGGGGAGAAAAAATATGAAGAAGACATTTTTTTTGCTATTGGCAGGATTATTTATGATCTCCTGGTTTGGAGTAGAGGCAACTGCAAATCAACCCCGCAAGATATCACCACCTGTCAAAACCGCCGTTCCGGCATCAGATATCGGAGAGGATGCGATCACCGGCCAAAACACGGGTGGGGACAGTAATCCCGTCATTACGACAACCTTCCTCCAGGACAATTTTAGCGATGGTGACTACACCAGTAATCCCACATGGACCAAAATTAGCAACGGTGATGGTGATGGCGACGAAGAGTGGGCGATTAAGACCGATCCGTGGATATATACCTATGGGACGGTCGAAAATCACGGCACAGGCTTTCTGATGGGGTCGGATTCAGACGCCGGCGGAGCCCTCGCTGACGAGAGCATGAGAGTCACTTTTAACACCGATGGAACCGGTACTCTCAGGCTTCTGTATTGGCTGCATTTTCGTCCTTATGCCTGGACGCTGGAGTATTTCGATGTATTGATTGACGGCAACATCGTTCAGCATGTCGTGGGCACGAACGGCTCCACCGTCGAGGGAGTGCAAATAGTCGATCTCTCGGCTTATAACAATGGATCGCCGCACACCCTTACGTTTCACTACTATGCCGATTATGGCTATGTAGCGGCCTTTGATGACGTCATTATCATTAACGATATCATTGCCGAATGTCCACCATGGGGTACGGCTGAAGGTGAAACCGATTGCGGCCCCGGATATGTCGATAATTACAATTGCGGCTGCAGCAATACTCCAAACGTCTTCCAGCCCATCTCGATAGGCGATACCATTTGCGGCGAATCAGGCGTTTGGCGGGTTCCGCCAGATTCCTCGCGCGACAACGATTGGTTCATTTTCACCACGCCGGGCCTGCGCCACGTGCATTTTGAGGCCACTTCGAATTTCCCGTTCCTGATCTATTTCTATAACCCCGGCACAGGCTGCCCGGGCAGCATAATCGTGTACTCGTACACTACGGTTTCGGGAGATACTTTAAGGATTGAAGCCGATTTGGCAGCCGGCACCTGGTGGGCGAGAGTCAGGCCGTATGATTATAGCCCAAGCATCGTATGTGGCGAGGCCAGGTATGTCGCCTGGTTCTATGCCGATCCGCCACTGGAGCGCGACGCAAGGGTGGTTTCGATAGATAATCCCCAATTCTATCGTACCGCTATCGCGGAGGTCACACCCGTACAGGCCACGGTTACGAATTTCGGCGAAGATGCCACTTATGATTTCGATGTGACCGTTGACATAACCGGATCTGTCAGTGGCCAGACTTACACCAGTACGCGGACAGCCACCGATGTCAGCCAACTGGAAAATGTTCAACTGACCTTTGATACATTCACGCCATCGTGCGTGGAGGACTACGCGATTACAGTCACCTGCTCGGCAATTAATGACCAGATGCCCGATAACAACGTTCTGGCCTCCACTTTCAAAGCAATCGCCTTGGGATATGATACTTATACGGACGGCACGATTTATTGGAACCTGCCGACCACCATCGTTTCCGAAAACTGCGTGAGATTCCGAGTCCCGGCGGGCCATACTGCCGCTCTCAATGAGGCCGCCATCGCATTTACGGTATCAGGTGTGCCCGGCGGATTGGTTACTCCACAGATCTATGCCGCGGACGGTCCAAACGGCTATCCCGGGACAGTTCTGTGGACCGGCACACCCTTCAATGTCACTGTCTCGGACTGGTATTACGTCGATCTGACATCGACCGGCCTGACTTTGACGTCGGATTTTTATGTTGGCTATTTCACAGTTGCCGGCACCGGCCCCGGCCTTCTTGCAGACCCCGCGATCGATTTTGTGGGGATCAACTTTTCCAAATATGGGGGCATTTGGGATGACTCAGATGATATTTGGGTTGGTCCGCCAGATTATCATATTTGGCTGGATTACGATATAACCGGCGGGAATTTCACCGACGGACAGGCGACCTCTATCGACGCTCCCTCCGGAACACTCATCGGCGCCGGCCCATTTGATGTTTTGGCAACGGTGAGCAATGCCGGCACCTTTGCAATAAGCGGTGCCAGCGCTACCGCCACAATCACCGGACCCGGCGGGGTGGAATTCACTAACACAGTCGCCGGCATTAGCCTGGCTGTCGGCGCCAATACGCAGGTCGATTTTGGCGATTGGACTCCTTCTACGGGCCTGCAGTATTACGATGTCGACGTTGCCTTGACTGTACCCGGAGACCAGAATACCTGCAATAACACCAACACAGCTTCTCCCTTCATTTTGCTGGGCGATATTGTTCTCTCCGAGGATTTCGAAGCCGACAATGGCGGCCTTACCGAAGTTCTTTTCTCCCAGCGAACGATTTGGCAATGGGGTATAGATGCAGTGGCTGGCGCTCATAGCGGGACTCACGTGTGGGGTACCAATCTTGGTACCAACTATGCCGACAGCGCCTGTGCCGCCCTGAGAACCGGCACTATCGCAATACCGGCCGGCGGGGGAGCATTTGCGTTTTATGCCTGGTATAGAACTGAGGATGCCTGGGACTTCTGCAATGTTAAGATTTCGGTAGACGGCGGGACAAACTTTACTTTGCTCACACCGCTTACCGGATATGACATGCTGGAGAGCGGATATTTGTGCAACCTGATGATTAACCAGGAAGGTTTTTCCGGGTTGCATCCTGCCTGGGCCTTGCAGGCTTTCGACCTGACCGGCTATGAGGGCCAGAGCGCGATCTTCTCGATCGACTTCGGTTCGGACACCAATACCAATGACCGCGGTTTCTACGTCGATGACATGATATTGATTGCCTATCCCGTCGGCGGCTGCGATTATATCCCCGGCGATATAAACGCCAGCGGCGCGCCCAACGGCATTGACGTTACCTATGGGGTCGCTTACCTGAAAGGCGGCAGCGCCCCCAGAGATTCGTGCGACTGTTCACCAATGCCATTCCCATTCTATGCGGCCATGGATGTCAACGGCACCTGCAGTACCAACGGAATCGACATTACCTACTATGTAGCTTACCTGAAGCAATTGCAGCCGGCCATACTGTATTGCGATGATTGCCCTCCGGCACGCACGAATAGGTTTGAACCGACCGGTCGTTCCGAGAGGTAGTATTCCACTTCACCGAGTTCAAAAGAATCGGGCCCCGAAAGGGGCCCGATATTATTTAAGGGCCAAAATCAAAAGACCCCCTCTTTACAAGGGGGTCTTCCCAATCACTCGTATCGCTTCCCAATCACCAATGCATGAAAAAAGCGCTAAGGCAAATCATTAGCCACATTATTATGGCACTGACGGCATCCGGCTGTGTGCAAGGGGGTGGAATCATCGCCAGGGTTCCAGCGCAATCCGAAAGCATTTGCCGATCCGTGAGCCGCATGGCACGATAAGCAGATAACCTCATTATCAAATGCCACCTCCGAGGCAGCCTGGTAATCGTGCGCCTCGGTAACCATGAAGGGCATGCGCCCGATAGAAAACTCCGAACCCTCGCCCTGGTACCAATTGAGGCTGTCGGCGCTATAGGCGGGGTCGTCAGGCAATCCGCTTATGGGACGGTAGGCGCCCCATTCGGTGTTGGTGCTCGGATGTCGGTTCCAATGGTAGTTGAGGTCGCGGTTGGTATATCTGCCGCCATTTGAGCCGGCATCTATCAAAGTATGGTGGCAGTCGATACAGATATTGGTGACCTCGCGCCAGGTTGGCTGGCCGGCCCCGCTGCCAGGTCCGCCGTATTTCACATTGGCCTGTTGATATTTTTGAAGCCCGCTGGCGCCGGGATTGACAAAGGCGACAATCGGCGGCGTATGTTGGGGATCCGAGGCCCATTGTAAATTACGATAATAGCGGGTGCCATGAGGATTATGGCAATCGACACAGGTGACCGACGCTGTATGGAATTCCCCTCCAAAATGGCATCTGCCACAAAGCTCGCCCGGCTGTGATGAGAGATTATGGCCATTATCGTTGATGGCATCGATGTCGCCCATTTGGCCGGCGGCGCGCAAGACTCCACCGTTGACATCAGGCCCGATAACATCGGGAATGCCGACTTTATCCTGATGACAATTCAGGCATAGCTGCAAGGCGCTCGGGGCTTTCAGCAGCTTTTCGGTAGGCGGTATGATATTAATGGGGTAATCGAACTCATCATCATATCCATAATCGTGCTGCATCGAGGCGTGCATGATGTGGCAATCAGAGCAATTCAACTCCTCGCCGTTGTGATAACCAGGTGTAAATGGGGGCGTATCAAGAAGCATGCCGGGGCCGCCTGCGCCCGGATGGTGCGGCAGATCGCTACCATGCGGAAAACCGGCTGCGAAAACCGAGACAGAAGCAAGCAGACAAACAGCAAGAAATCTGATCATCCTAATATCCCATATAGGTTGTTCACGCAAAAAAATAAAGGGAGGGCCCGAAAGCCCTCCCAATGTATCTATTAATAACCGCCCTGAACGTGACAAACTTTGCAGAGGTTTGTCGTCCTGGTGCCGTCACCGCTCTCCGAACGCGGGACTCTGCCGGTCATATAAACAAGACCGAAAGCTTGGCTGGTGCCATGAGCCTTATGGCAGGTAACGCATGTCGGGGTAAGGTCGGCCGGCGCCGCCCAGGTCGAATCGCCCTGAGTACCCCAGTTGCCTGTCGGGCTCATAACCTGAGGACGATAGGCGTGGGATCCAAAGTCGGTACTGCTGGAATGGCCGCCGCCGATGGCGCCGATATTGGCGTCAGCGGTCGGGTGGCGCAGCCAGCCGAGGGTACCGTGCATGTTCGGGCTGGTGGAGTTGCCGTGGAAATCGGTATGGCAACCCTGGCACCATCTGCCGTAACGGGACTCGTTAGCAACCGGCTCATAGAAATCGACATTGTCAGTCTCGTATGCGCCATCGGCATGAGCGGAACTGGCTCTCCACTTGATATCCTTGGTCAAATCCTCCGGCTCTGTGGACTCTTCATAGTTAACATAAGCATAAGGCGCCGCCTGAATATTACCGGGCCTGTAAACCAGGTTTCTCCATTGGCCCTTGACCTGGTCGGGATTGCCTGAACCCTTGGAGCCATGCTGATGATGGCAGTCGATACATGTAAATCCCTCGGTGGTGCTCGGAGGAGTCCAGGTCGGATTGCTCCCCGGAGCAGCGGCGGTAGTGCCAAGAGTGTGGCCGGTGGTGGTGATAGAATCGCCGACCATGTTCAAGAAGCCGGCCTCCCTGTTGGTGACCTGATAAACGTCGGATGCCTGATAAACGTCGATGACATCGTCGTTGTCATGACACTCAAGGCACATCTCGTTGACCGGGCCGCGCAGCAGGTAATCATAAGGTCCGCCCGCGATCAGGAAATCAACGTCGTGGGTGTAGCCATAGCCATGAGCCTGGCTGTAGTGCATCGTATGGCACTGATAGCAGCTGAGTGAGCCGTCCATGTGATACTCACCAGCAAAAGCCGCCATCGAGGCCACAAATACCAGCGCCAAAGTTGAAATAAGGACGCGTTTCATTAAGTAACCTCTCGTGTTTAGTTGTGCAGTATCTTTAGATGATGACCCTTGTGAAATTTTTAATTAACTTACCACCTCCCCTGGTCAATTGATTGTTTGAGTTCATTTCGTAGTTTCCAATCTTGAGAATTTATTTGATGACGAATTGCTGAAACCTGTTGCCCAGACGTTCGGCCACGAAAAGGAGGCTGTCGCCATCGGAGGCAACTGCCGAGGGGTGATTCATGTCACCGGGATTGACGCCGAAGCCGCCTATCATCGTTACGAACTGGCCGTCGAGGGTCAGGCATTTGACAACCTGTCGAAGGCCATCGACGACCCAGATTTGCTCACCGATCATGGTTATGCCGGCGGCATATGAGAAATCGGTCTTATTCTCCTCGCGTCTTCCAAAAGCCCTGATAAATCCGCCGTCGGATGAGAAAACTTTGACAACCGGGTCCGCCAGAATATCGGTAACAAAAATCTGACCGTCACGCGCCACCAGGATGCTCGAGATGCTGGTAAATTGCTGCTCCGCCTCACCTTTTTCGCCGAATCTCATTACGAATTCATAACCGGGATCCAGCTTGATGATTTCGGACTTGTCGACTTTGGTTCCGATATAGAGATTCCCGTTATTGTCGAGAGCCAGGGCGGCGGCGCGGAAAGAGACGATATCGTCGTAGCTTGAAGGTTCAATTCTGAAAAGGGAGTTTCCGCGGTAATCGACGACGTCGAGATAATCGGCCTGATTGTCACTTATGATGATTTCCCCGTCGTTGGTTACCACCACCGAGTGGGGCGCACCCAGGGACCTTTCCCCCGTGCGCGAATCAGTGACATAATGCTTGAAAACCCAGAGAGTCGTACCCCGGGAATCAAAAATGCCGATCTGATGATTGCCGGAATCGGCCAAATATACCTCTCTCTTGGCGGAATCATAGAAGATGCCCAGCGGATTGCCGAACATCTGGCGGTCGGAATAGCCCCTGACAACATTGACGAGCCTGATATCGGGGGAGAGAATATTGTCGGGCGCCGCATTAGACGCGGCGGTAAAGAGTGCGATTAAGCAGGAAATCAAGAGTCTCATTGTTTCAAAAAATTCGTGCTTCTTAGTGAAGTTCTTCACAAGGGCGTGAAAAAAAAGAAGGCTTCACACCTTTATGATATTTGTCATAGAATATATTGATAATGGGAATTATGTCAAGCGTTATTTTAAATAATTACTAATATTCTTACTAATATTTATTTGTTCTAAATCCTAATAATACAATAGGTTACGAAGACGGGTGCTAATGCTCAATTTCAATTTGATGTACAGCTTGGCCTACGGATATTTGGGCAAGCTTTGTTAAGGATTTAACAAGCCCCCAACCGAACAGAAGTTCGCTATCATCACCTTTGCGGCTATGAGTTGCCGCCCAGACAATCTGCCCGTTATTGGTATCGACAAGCCTTACTGAAAAGCCGACCAGCGGCGTTTCACGGTCGCCCCGGGTCAAGTAGTTGAATTCATTGACAGCGCCGATCAGGATGTAGTCGGCATCGAGGCGCTCCTTAAATATTTTGGCCGTGCTGAAATCAACCTGCTCGGATGACCGAATTCTCTCCTCCCGCATTACTTTATCGACCTCACCTGGTTCAAGAACGTTTAGATAAGGCTTTTTCAAGAGCTCGACAAGAAACATGTTGGCGACCTGTTTGCCGGCGTCCTCTTTGCCCGAGTAATTGTTGAACGGCAAAATGGCGATCGTTTTTGACGGCGCAAAACTGACATTCTTCTTGAAATAAACCTCAGGCTTGGGGCCGCACGACAAGGCCAGGAGAACCATAAAAGCCCAACGTGGAATCGTCTTTATTGTAACCATCGAATCCCCCTAAAATGCCTTTCCGACGAAATCGGAGACTATCTCCTTACAGATTTTCTGCGTCAATTCGCCCAAAGTATGGGTTTCGCCAATCGAAATAATGGGGAGCCTCGGCCCGCCCTTTTTCGAATATGACGCCATCCAGACGACGGTGCCGGTCGGAACATCGATCATCCGCATGTTCAGGCTGATTAGAGGATAGTCGGCCTGTCCGACCCTGATCATGGAATATTCGGTCACCACTCCCTCGACGACGCCCTGGACCCCGGTTTTCTCGCCTATGGCCTTGATTTGATCGAGGGGGAGTTCTTGCGTGCTTTGAATCCCCGCGGCCTTCAATTGGGCCGACGCCCTGGCGTTGAATTCGCCCGGTTCCATCACCTGGAATCTGTTCGAAAGAAACAATTCCGTTATGAAGGCCGATTGTATTTTTTCACCGGCGAAGCGGTCCGCCGTCAAATTGACGAAAGGCAAGACACCCAGTTGCCGATAGAAAGTCCAATCGGTCTGGTCGTTAAGAAAAGCCCGGGGTCCCGAGCAACTGATTGTGGCCGCAATCAACAGCATTGGAATTATCAGCCGTTTATTCTTCATCTATCCTCCAACTTCAGAAATTAACCGCCAAGTTGCCGCCATATGAATAGCTCTGGCTGTCGGAGCCAAGCCCGGAGACCTGGTGATTCAGCCTCAGGCTGGCCCGGCGGCTCATCTGCCACATGATTTGATTTGAGATTGACTCATCGATATTATCCGACACGGTTGAACCGGCCCGGCCCGAATTGCGTCTTAAGTATGTCGATAAAAGGGCCAGGCTGTTGGAAATCCTGTAATTGGCGGAAAGCGCCAGTGAGTTGACGGCGCCCAATTTGCTCGCGCGAAAGGATGACCTCGCATAAGTACAGGAATAATTGAAATACCATTTAAGCGTATGATTCAGGTTCACAGATATATTATCGCTGGTAAAATCGACGAAGTTTATATTGTTGGAAGCCAGCGCCGAATTATAGGTGACATTCAATGTCATGAGCTTCATCGGCCTGGCGGCAAGGTCGATCGTTCGCGTCATGTTGTATTTGCCCTGGCTCGACAGGGCCCTGTCGTTATGAGATAAGCCGAGGTTTAACGAGACATCCGTTTCACGATATAATTTCATATCGAATAAAGCGGCCGCGCTGGTGACATATGACCTTCCCAAAGCCGATTCTAAATACAAACCTCGCGATACGGAAAGCCGACCCTCGTTTCCGGGGCCATCGCCGAAAGCGTATTGGCCCGAGAAGCTGACATAGTCATTTACCATGGTCGCCGTTGTGTCACCTATGTTTTCGTTGGAGCTGTATCCGCGCATGACCACAACAGATAGATTCCGGCGCAATCTCAAATTGGCGGCGAAGCTGGCCAGGATATCTCGAATTTTGCTTATCTGATTGTCGCGTTCGTATTCCGAGAATCGGCCCGATGAGGCCACAGCCATTGAAAGCCAGGGTCCGAAGCTGCGATTGAGCTGGGCGGCTCCATCATGGGTCCTTGTGTAATCCGTGACAATGGGCGGCATATCTCGCCGGCCGCCGGTAAAGCCGTAGCTTGCGGAACCCGAAATCCTCAAGGGAATCTGCCTGGCGATATCGTATCCGAAGCTGACTGTCTGCTGGGTCTGGCTCTGAGGAATCGGTTTGTAGACCTTACCGCGCTGTTTCTGATATACTCCCCTGAATGAGCCGAACGATTTCGCAAACTGCGTTCCCACGTTCCACGAGTAATTCAGGCCGCTCTTGGTTCTCGGCTGGTCCGTGGAGAATTGCCTTGTGGAATTGTAGCTTGAGCTTATGGCCGGCAAGACCGGGGGTGTGGTATTAAGCGAAACTACAAAAACCCGGGTCTTCTCAGTCGCGCCGAATTCCCGGTAAGTCGTAAACGGCGAGTAAGTGGCATATAAGTTATAGCGATTACCAACCATGCCCGCCGAATAGCGAATCCTGAAATCGCCCCTATCTTTATTTGAAACCTTGCTATGAAAAATATAGGCGCCAAGCGTCAGATCATTGCTGTAGAATATGCGGTCATAGAGATAGATGTTCAATATCTGATAAAATGACGACACATCCGGGGCGGAGTTCCCGCCTTGCCTGGCCTGATAACTCAGATTCAGGTTGCCGCGCGTCGAGGTTGCTCCCGCAATCACAGGGACAAGCACGAAAATTGCAGTAACGATTTGTCTCATCACTCCGGGCCGGCTGAATAGGTTATGGACTCATGGCATGTCGGTGTGCAGTTTCCCGGCACATAAGCGCTGATATTGGCGCCGTTCATCAGTCCAACAAGGGTATTGGTGCCGTGAGCCGAACCGGCGTCCAAAGGATACGGCGATCGTTGTTCGGGTTGGGCCGGCGGCGGCTCCTGACGCCCCCCGTGGCATTGACGGCACCCTATTCCGCGCACCGTGACATGGAAGTAATGAGAGGCGTCCTCCTCACCGGTGGTCTGCCCATCGAATCTGCTGCCGGTTTCTCCGATCGGCCGGGTCGGCGGAGCATATACCAAACCGAGGTGACAGGAAGTACAGAAAGCGATGTCGGTTGCGGCCGGTGAACCGGTCAATATATAGGGATTGTTCGACCCATGTGGACCCCCTGGGTCGGTCGCGGTTTCAGACGCGTGGCAATCGGAACAGGTCATCTTGTTATGGACGATATTATTCCAGCGATTATCCATAGTTTGGGTCAAGCCATTTTCGGGGGTCTGAATCGTATATGAATTCGTCGGAATCGTGTCCTGCACGGGATGAAAAGAAGCATTGGCAGGGTTGAATTCCCTGGCGTTGTCGGTGTAACCGGACGGCGCTGTATTGCCGAATGCAAAATAGCTATGGCACTTATAGCACATCTGGTATTCCAACGATCCGCCGATGGTATTGAAATCGACAGCGGTAAACGAAGTCGGCGTCGCCCCAGGGGCCGCGCTTGACGGCTGGACTCCCCAAGCGCCCAGAAGCGCTCCGCCGATTTCATTGGAGCCGATCTGATGCCCTCCGGAAACAGCCTTATGGGGATTATGACAATCGACACATTCCACATGCCGGTTGGAGTCGGAGAAATGACCGGAGTTAACCTGTCGCGATTCCCGTCCATACGGATATGAGGCCTGCCAATCGGTTGAATGCTCTTTGGCGGAAGCCTCTACATTGTGGCGAGATGATTTAAGAAGCTGAGAATAGATGTCGTCGGCCCCGGCCGGCCGGGTGCTGCCGTTCATGCCGTGGCATCCCTGCCCAACGATCGCCCCGTTGGAGTAGCAGCCCCGCTCCTCGAGTTCTCGGGTGGCCGACGGATATACGCCATGAATCGAATCGCCCGCGGTGTGGGGATCGTGACATTGGACGCAAAGGGCAACCTGCCTCCCATTCCCGGGTGGGAACTGGCCGGCCGACGCCCCGTGCGCCGAATTGTACCAATCGGTCGTATTGCCGGGAAAGCTCCAATAATAATCGCCCGGTGGCCATTGATACTGATAATCGTGGCAACCGGATGACAGGCAGGTACCATTATCGGCCGGGGCGAATAGAGCGAAATCATAAGGCAGATCGCCATCGTGCTGAAGATGGCATTGGCTGCAATTGCCCCTGGGGAGATTGGTATCCCTGTGGACTCCGATGCCGGGATCAGCATGTTTGCTCGACTTGAAGGTGCCCGATTCGGCGTAAATGCCGCCTGCCCAACCAATGGTGAAATACGTCGAGCATATGAAAATCAACTTTTTCATTTGTAATGGCATTGTTGGCACCCAGAGTAAAGGTCTGCGGAAACTTGATCGTTAAACGGCCATAGGATCGACGATTTGAAGGGCCCACCATGAGCAAAATGGCATGTGCCGCAAAAGACCTGATTGGAAGCGGCCGGCGTTGTCGCCGAAGTATAATCGGTGGCGCCGGGAGCCTGGAACCGCAGCCGCGGTATCCCCTCGATACCGTCGCCGGTGGCCACACCGAAACCCTCGCCGATTCCCACTGCCCAGTGACCTGGATCGTTGTGATAATCGGAGGGCTCGAAGCTTGCCAGTGACGGATGACGGTTGAAATGAGCCGGAGGATTGGCCGGATCGGTCTGCCCGAGAATGTTATGGCAATCGGCGCACCACTCGGTCATTCTGGCGCGGTAACCTATATTACCGGCTCGATAAGCCCCGATACTGGCATTCCTCGATGGCGGAATCTGCTGATGGATCTCTTCGAAAACATCGGATCCGAGCCCGACTGTCACGCCTGTCCCCGAGCTGTCGGGATCGATCACGAGGTTACGATAGTTTATTGTCCCATGGGGATCGTGACAGCTGATGCATGAAAGAATTGTAGCCTTGACTGGATTCGAATAGGGAACTTGAGTAATGACACCGAGGTCATGACCTGTTATGGAGATCAAACCCTCGGCGGCCGAGAAAAAGCCTCCGCCCGAAAACTCCGAACCGGAACCTTGATACATGGCCACCGGGGCAAGAACGTCGGGGGCCGCCGGATCGGTGCCATCATGACAGGTCAGGCACAGCCTATCGGCAGATTCGATCAGCAGCAGGTCCGAAAATGGTCCGCCAGGTTCCGCTCTCTCGGGCAAAGTGCCGCTCTGGCTATAATGGGTAGTATGGCAATCGCTGCAGAGAATATCGCCGCCGCCATGAAATTCGTCGGCAACCGTCCCAACTGCCAAGAGCATGAAAATAGTGATTATCTTTAGGCTATTTTTCACCATAGGTCAGTCTAAAAATCTGAAGCCTTCCGATCCCCTTGTCAAGTATCGCCAATTTTCCCGAGGGGGTCAATTTGATATCGGTGGGAAAATAAAATTCACCCGGATTTACCCCTCTTTGGCCGAAAATATCCACGAAATTACCCTTTGAATCGAACCTCTTGACATGATGCCTGAACGAGTCTATCACCCACAGCCAGCCGATGCTGTCGACAAGCGTGGCGGTCGGGTAGGAGAAATCCTCGGGCCTCCTGCCGTGATCTCCAATCGAGTAGAGAACCTGGCCATTTTGATCGAAGCCGGTCATGACCTTTCCTCCGGACGAGATCATGGCCAAATGGTGGCTGCCGTCGATAAACACCGATGACGGTTTGCAGCGGGGGTCGGTGGTTACGATGGAGCCGAGGACATTTCCCGCCGAATCTAATCTCATGATGCCCTTACCGGAACGATCGACCATCAGGATCTCTCCGTTATCATGAAATAGCAGCCTTCCCGGAAGAACAGAATCGGGCAACGCGAAAGATTCAAGGAAAACCCCGCTATAGTCGAAAAGCCAGAGCTCGGGCGCATCCATGGCGCCGACAAGTATCTGGCCCTGGGAGTTGACCGCGATTCCGAAAGGATTCCGTCTGCCGCTCCCGAGAGGGAACGCGTGGACGACCTGCCCGAGGGTGTCGAATATGACGACGCGATCGTTGAGGGCATCGGCCACCAGAAATTCCTCCTGCACAGGATTGACGGCCAGACACTGGGGATTGTTCAGGTCGAGGCCATCGATATTTTTCCCGACCGAGGCCACGAACTCCACCTCCGGGCCGAGGCCGATAAGAATCACAGCAACTGACGATATGGCAACTATGGCGCTCATCCGATTCCGATTATGAGGACCCTTCCCAATCCGCTTTCAGATATATAAATATTTCCATATTTATCGATCACGATGTCCTTTGGGAAAAACGGCGGCTCCGGCGCCCATTCCTCAAGGCTGACCCCCGTGGGATCCAGACGAACGACCTGGTTATGCGTTATATCGAGCGTATAAAGCCACCCGCGCTGATCGAAAGCCAGGCCCGAGGCGCTGTAGCTTGATTGTCCAGTCGGATCTTCCGGACGAGAGAGATTTCGCATAAATTTCCCACCGGCCGAAAACTGCAAAATTGGATCGATGCCCTTATCCGCGATATAGATCTCCCCCGATAAATTAACGAATATACCGTCAGGCCGTTTGAGTTTTTCCCTAATTTTATTAATAAATCTACCCGAGGTGTCAAACTGACAGACCGCTCTGTGCTTGATATCAGATACGAAGAGGTTGCCTTGGGCTCCTATGGCGATACGGCCAGGGCTGATATCATCGGTGAAAATCTCGTCAAGGACTATTGAATCAAGGATGTTAAAATCGGGGCCGATTCTCAGAATCACGGGATAATCCTGCTGAGTAATATAAATGACACCTGTTCTATCGAAAGCCAACCCGGCGGGACTCATAATTCTGTTATCGCTATCGATTGCCTGGAATGATTTATCTGTCAGATCGAAAATGAAGATCGTTTCTCTGGCCTGGTCTGAAATTGCCAGGCGGTGACGGCCGCTGTCATAAGCCATAACTCCGGCGGTCGCCAGGAATCCCGGATTTTCGAAGGGATATCCGCTTTCCACTATCGAAAACTGCCCCCACGAAACTGCAGGCGAGATTATTATCGCGGCGATTATGCCCCAGAGGATATTCATAGCCCTAATTCCCGTCATCGGCTATCTTATACACGCAGGCCTGGCTCGACCTGCAAAAAAAGTAAATGAAACAGGCATGATCAAATAACGAGCAACCGGCACAAGTCGGTTATCCCCGGTCTCCGCTACCTTTGTGATAAAGATTTCTCGCATATCGCTACCCCCCTATTCCCGGCATTTGTCCTTTATAGCGCGTGACAGAGGATACACAGGCCGCGCTGCTTGTCTGCAAGAAGGATGTTTTCATAGTCGCTGGAATGAGGCGAATGGCAGCTCGAGCAGACCAGCCTGCCACCGGTCTTGGGATCTTTGAAGTTCTTGCCCATGGGATGCATGTGCGTCTTGTCGGCATCGTGGCATTGCAGGCACATGGCTATCTCGTCCTCGGAGTTCAACAACATGGAATAATCGGAAGAGTGAATCTCATGGCAGGTGGAACAGTTTTCCGCGGCCGGTTTGTGGACGTTTTTTCTGTTGAACTTCTTTTCATCGTGGCATGAGTAGCAGACTTGGCCGGGTTGTTTCTTGAGGTAATTGGCAGTAAACCCGGCGTGCGGAGCATGACAATTGGAGCACTCCCCTTCCATGGTCAGCGCGGCGTGCACATTCTGCTTCGATAACATATTCTTGGACTTGGAGTGACACTGCATACATAAATCCTCGCCCTCGCTCTTGGTCGCCAGACTGTTATTAGAGGCGTGACAGGACAGGCAATTCCTCAACTTGAACGGATTATGTTGATCGGGATAAAGCAAGTTGGACGAAGTCCTGGGTGTCGAATGCGGATCGTGGCAACTTGCGCAACGGGCAGCTTCCATCGGGAAATTATGGTGCGCCTGCTTGAATGTTGCGGTCGAGATCGAGTGACATGTCCTGCAAAGCTCGTTCTGCGGCTTGACCAGCATGAAGGCATTGTCGGTCGCGTGCGAGTCATGGCACTTGCCGCAATCGCCGTCGGCGACCGGCTTGTGGGCCAGTTCCTTGGTAAATCGGGCCTTTTCCTCCGAATGACAACTATAGCAAAGCTGATTGCGCTTCACTTTGAGCAGGCCGGTATTCGGGCCGGAGTGCTTCTCGTGGCACGCCAGGCAATTGCCGTCTCTTACCGGAGTATGGGCATGCTCGGATGAATATTTGGCTTGATTGTCGCCGTGGCAATCGAAACAGAGTGTTGGGACGACATCCATTAGCATCATGGGATGGCTGGAGGCGTGCGGGTCATGGCAACTTGTGCATCCCTTTCCCATCTTGATAGGCGCATGCACCGATGGTTGAGCCATGATCGTCTCAACCGCGTCGTGGCATTGAGCACACAACTGATTGGCGTCGGCCACGAGCCTGACCTGGCCGCCCTCCCCCAACCCCTCGTGACATGATTCGCAGGATTTCTCGGCGAATGGAGCGTGCCGAAATTTGTTGACAAGCTTGGGCTCATCCGAGGCATGAGGATTGTGGCATGTCACACAATTGGAACCCCGAACCACATAGCCGCCGTGGGCGGTCTTGGTCTTCTCGATGCTCGGATCATGGCAATCCTGACAGAGCTCGGCCACGGGCTTGGTGAGATCATTTTTTTCGTTGGAGCCGTGCGGCAGATGACACGTGGAGCACTCCCCGTTTTTCACCGGTTGGTGGACCACGGCTTTTGTCAGCTCGGCTGCCATATCGCTGTGGCAACCCAGGCAAAGCTCTTTGCCGGCGACAGGCAGGAGACCCTTGGATTGCCCGCCATGGGGGTTGTGACAGGAGGCGCAATCGCCGTTTTTGACAGGCTCGTGAAGGTTTTTCACGGCCAGCTGTCCATCGACATCACCATGGCATTCCGAGCAAACCAGTTTCTGTTCTATTTTCAATAATCCGGCAAAATCCGACGCATGCGCCTTGTGGCACGCGGCACATTCGCCGTCTTTGGCGGGAGGATGGGCGACAGGACCGTTCAGCGCCTCCATGATTCCGCCATGACAACGGCCGCAAACCATCACCGTTTCGGCGCGAAGCATACCCGGTCTGGATGAACCGTGCACGTTATGGCAGGAGCCGCATTGTCCGTTGACGAAAGGAGTATGGATCACGTTGGCCTTTGATTCGGTCATCGTATTCTCATGGCACTGTGAACAGATTGTCTTCTGGTCGTCCACCAACAGCGGCGTTTTTTTCGACGTATGCGGCTGGTGACATCCAAGACATCCGCGGTCTTCAATCGCGGGATGGGGAATTGCGGCCACCGCCAGCGAGTCAGCAATCGCCTTGTGACATCCGAGGCAGAGATCATTCCCGGTTGATTTGACCAGGCTTTTGTTGGGTGAGCCATGAGAATCGTGACAAGTACTGCATTGGCCCAATTTAACCGCGGTATGCGCCTCCGGGCTCTTTTTCATGTTACCGAAATCGCTATGGCATTGCAGGCACAATTCCTGCGGCGCCGAAGATAGCAGGTTTTCTCGGCCACTGTTGTGACCCGCATGGCAACTCAGACACTCGCCCTCGGCCGCCGGCGGGTGTGACGATGCCATGGCTGTTTTCCGGCCTATATCGTCGTGGCAGATCAGGCAAAGGTCCTTCGGCTGCGCCGAGAGCGATGGGTCGCCCGATGCTAACTTGTCATGGCAGCTTTCGCAATTTCCCTCAACCATCGGCGCGTGGGCGACCGGGCTTATCAGCCCGGGGTTATCCGAGGCGTGAGGATTGTGGCATGACGAGCAATCTAACTTGCCCATGCCGGGGACAGCATGCTTGGCCAGGTATGTCTGGTCGTTCAGGTTATGGCAGGTCGCGCAAGTAGCCCGTGGGTCCCTGACAAGCATGCCGTCGAACTGACTGAAATGGGGCGCGTGGCAGGTCGAGCAATCGTTATCGGCAAAAGGCTTGTGCTTGACGGTTCTGGCTTTTAGCGCTTTAAGGTCCTCGTGGCAGGCAAAGCAAACCACGTCATTGTCGACAGTCCAGAGGATACCGGGATTATTGCTCCCATGCGGATTGTGACAGGCCCAGCAGATGCCATCTTTGACATGCGGATGGATCTTGTCGGCGTCGGCCGGTGGCTCCACGGCAAATTCCGCATGGCACCTGGTGCAAAGGGTATAGTCGTTTGCCTTCAGGGTCAACTTCTGCGAGAAACCGTGGGAATCGTGGCAAGCCAGGCAATCCTTCTGCTTTATTGGTGCATGGCCGAATTTGAAGGATTCGAATTCCTTCCTGACCTCTTTATGGCAATCATAACATTCCTTGGGTTTGGCCTGGACAAGGGATGATAAAACCAGGCTAATGAGGATGGTCAGCGGGAGGAGCTTTCTAATCATTTCATTTCTCTTCGCTTGAATTTTCCTTAATCGGCTGTTTATATTTACCCGCGGTTTCTATGTCCAGAAGCTCAAATCCTATGAACGATTTTGGCGAGAAATGGGGCAACATTCCCGGCCGGAACGCCCAGACCTCCTCCTTTTTCTCGCCGCCCTGAATTATGAGAATCTTCGCCGCCGGATTGTTCAGCGTATCCGATTTGGTAATTACCTTATGGGTGAGTGTATCAATCGCAAAATCGGGAATGAATTCCACCACCACAGCCTCGAGGTCGGTATCGGATAAAGCGAATTTCTCATACATTTTCACTTTGTGATCTTCCCGAAAATTCAGGTGCATCCTGCTGCGCACGCGAATTGTCAGTTCCTTGACATCAGTTTCACAGGAGGCGGCGAAAAGAGCCAGGACCAATAGCAAAAACAGAGGGTCGCGGCGGAAATTTCGAGTTGTGAAAAGCTTCACAATGGCCTCCATAAAATTAGTAATCAGTCTAAACACTAATAGCATCCCGTGTCAAGCAAATTGTGACGAATATCATATTCCTTAGTAGGCCGGATTCTCTATGTAAATCAAGAAATTACTAAGAAGAAACGGCCAGATTACGGCCCCCGGCGCTTTGGGCTTCTAACCAAGCGATAAAAGCTAACCCCCCTGGGTCCCGGCATAGGATTTATGGGCATATTAATGGCTTCTGCGCCCATTTCCAATAGAAAAATTCGACCAATCTTGAAGAAAAAGGGCTTGTTCCGGCTTGATGAGCCTGGCATGGCGATTGCTGCAGCGTCCAGCATCGAGGCCAATCGACGCTTGACAATTCCAAAACCGGGCCTTATACTTAATCGATTAAACCATGTCTTCGATTTTGTGTCGAATTAATTGAAATTAACAACTTTTTTAAGCCGTCAAGGAATTGAAGGAGGTTACTGATGAGGAAACTGCTTGTGCTGACGGCAGTTATGCTATTCATGGCATCCGCCGCTTTTGGCCAGGAGGGCGGTTCTATTTCCGGAACCGTTCAAGGTGAATTAAACGGAACCCTATTGCCGCTCCGCTGGGCCCATGTCGCAGCTTTCCAATCTAACGCCGATCACCCGATTGCCAATGCGGCCACTGACAGCCTGGGTCATTATCAGATGCAGGTCCCATATGGCGAATACCTGGTGAAAGCCGAGAAAATGGGCTTTGTCGCTGAGTGGTTCGACAATGTCTTGCACAGGTCCGAGGCTACCCCAGTCCCGGTAACTTCTGAAAACAGCCCCGATAACATCAACTTCGTGCTCGGGCCGGTCCAACCCCCACCGCAGGACGACGGCTCTATCGACGGCAGGATAATCGAGGCCGGAACCGATCATGGAATTCCCATGGCGTTCGTTCGCGCTATTCGTGTCGTGGGCGAGCCTTTGACTCTTGAAACTCGCTCGATGTGGAACGGCTTCTATGTCTTCCCGCATGTGCCGCCAGGATCCTATATAGTGCACGCCGAGAAAGAGGGATTCGATCCGGGAGCATATCCTGATACGCTTCTTATCACAGACAACGCATTTCATGGCATTAACATCATTTTACAACCGGGTGAGCCTCCCCCGCCGCCGCGCTTTGGCTCGATAGCCGGCATGGTAACGGATGACAGCACCGATCTGCCGGTCGAGGGGGCCGAGGTTCTCGCTTTCGGTAACCATCATAATTGGCCGCGGAGGGCACTATCCGGCGCCGACGGTTCCTACATTCTCGATAGTCTGCCATCCGATACATATCACCTTTTCGCCCACAAGTTTGGATATCTTCCTGCAGAGTACCCTGATCCGGTCGTGATCGACAGCGTTCAGGTTACCGGCATCAATTTCGCTCTGATTCCTTATGAGGAGACCGGCATATCGGGTACTATTACCGATGCCGCCACGAGCCAGCCGATTGCAGGAGCCTCGATATTTGCACACAATGTCGATAATCATCACATGCACTTCATGGGCCGATCGCTCGAGAATGGCACATATTTCGTGCATACATTGCCCGGCGAATTTGTTGTCGAAGCGGTTGCCATGGGGTATTGGAGGATGGCATATCCCGAACACGTCACGGTCGTTCAGAACGATGTGACCGCCAATATCAATTTCGGGCTAAATGCGATCAACTTCGGGAGCATCGCCGGACTCGTCACCGATAGCGCCGGAACCCCGGTGCCGATGGCGATGGTCGAGGCGAGAAGGATCGGCGGGAATTTCATGAGCCATGGCAGAACCGACTCCGTTGGCGCCTACCTGCTCGATAACATAATGCCCGGGTCATACAGAGTAGTCGCGTTTCACAGGGACTTCGGCCCGGGGGCATATCCGGACTCGGTGGTCGTTGCCGATGGCCAGGATATTACGGGCATCAATATCGTTCTCGGGAGCATGTTCCCGCCGCACGATGGCGTGATCTCGGGAACAGTCACCGATGATTCTACCGGCGCCCCGGTCGTCAATGCGATGGTGCTGGCCCTTGGCCGCAGCGGAGAATACGGTCGCATGCGTTGGTACTTCAGACGCGCCTTTACCGATTCGAGCGGCCAGTACAGCCTTGCGAACTTGCCCGTGGTGCCGATGAAATTGTTTGCGGCCTCGAGAGGATATCTCGGCGAGTTCTATGATAATGTCCGCCATTTCTACGAGGCCACACCCGTCACGCCGGACGCCGAAAATATCAACTTCGCGCTAACCTATGTTGGCATCCGCACCAGATCGATCGCCGGCAGGATCCTCATGCCTGAGGGGTTGGAGACGGATGGAATCTTCGTAAATGCCTCAGTCGATGGACAGATTTACGATATTATCGCGGCTGATCCCATGGGTTTCTACAATCTCGACAACCTCGAAGCCGATACTTATGAACTTGAAGTGGTCTCGGTTTACGGCGAAAATTCGCTGGATCATCCGGTCGACGTTGTTTACTCCGATGCCCGTGAGGACATCGAATTCCATGTAACATCAGCGGACGATAACCAGCGACTACCCGTGGCGACATCCCTGGCGCAGAATTATCCCAATCCGTTCAATGCCAGGACGATGATCTCATTCAATCTCGCGCAACCGGGCCATGTTGAGCTGAGCGTCTATAACATCGTTGGCCAGAGGGTGTCAACGCTGGTCAGCGGCGAATACGATTCCGGCAATTACATCATCACCTGGGATGGGCGCGACTCATCCGGCAGGGTTGTCTCATCCGGTGTTTACTACTACCGTCTCACGGCCAACGGCCTGACCAAAACATTGAAGATGACGATGCTGAAATAAGCAGTCATTTTCAAATTACAAGAGGAGCTCGAGAAATCGGGCTCCTTTTTTTAGTTTAGCCCTGGCGGCGTGGGTCGCTTGACTCGACGAACCCGTCGTTCCGCCAGGTCGTAGTCCATTTGGACGTGACCTGGCGGCTAAACGAAAGCGGTCAGGTCACGCCCTTCGGGCTACGACCTGACCGAACTTGGAAATAGGGGCCGCAAAGGGTCCCCGGCTACGACCTAACCTGAAAAAACCGTGTTCCTACTTTGTGGCCTTTTTCTTTATCGGCACTTTGATTCTGGACTTGGGTTTGCCATCGGATTCGGCGTGCCGGGCAGCCACCACGGCTTTTGGCGCGAGCTTCTTGGCCGGTTTCTTGCCGTTGCCGCCGACATCGACCTTTCCACCGTAGGTTTGAATGAATTCCTCGGTTTTGTCGTGCGCCACGACATCGGTGTATTGCTCGGGTGGCGATTTCATGAAATATGACGCCGGCCCGTAGAGCGTGCCGGAAAGCTTGTTATCCAGCGCCAGCTTGCAGCAGCGGACCGCGTCGATTACCACGCCGGCCGAGTTGGGCGAATCCCAGACCTCGAGCTTCAATTCGACATTGAGTGGCACATCCCCGAAAGTGCGGCCCTCCATGCGAATATAGGCCCATTTGCGGTCAAGAAGCCATTCCACATAGTCGGACGGCCCGATATGGACATTCCCTTTGCCGAGATCGTAGTCGAGCTGGCTGGTGACAGCGTTTGTCTTTGAAATCTTTTTCGATTCCAGCCGGGCGCGCTCCAGCATGTTGAGGAAATCGGTGTTGCCGCCGACATTGAGCTGGCTGGTGCGCTCGAGCTTGACCCCCCGCTCGCGGAAAAGACGGGTCAGGATACGATGGACGATGGTGGCGCCAACCTGCGACTTGATATCATCACCGATCATCGGCAGGCCACGCTTGATAAACCTCTCCTGCCAGTATTTCTCGCGGGCGATGAAGACCGGTATGCAGTTTACGAAGCCGCAGCCGGCCTCGAGGATCTGCTCCACATACCATTTGGTAGCCTCCTCCGAGCCGACCGGCAGGTAATTGACCACAACATCGGTGCCGGTGTCTTTGAGGATCTTGACAATGTCGGCAGTCGGGCCAGGGGCTTTTTCGATAATCTGCGAGAGATAATATCCAAGGCCGTCATGGGTCATTCCGCGCACGACTTTGATACCGAGCTTCGGGACTCTGGTGAATTCGAAAGTATTGTTTGGCCTGGCATAGATGGCATCGGCCAGATCTTTGCCGACCTTATTTTTATCGATATCGATAGCCGCTGAAAATTCGACATCGGAGACGTGGTACCCCCCGAGGTTGACATGCATCAGCCCCGGAATAAATTCATTGGCCCGGGCATTCCTGTAATAATGAACACCCTGGACAAATGAGGAGGCGCAGTTACCCACTCCAATAATTCCTACTCTGACTTTACCCATGGTTCTCCTCTTTTATTGTAATTTCAACTTATTTCTAACATGCATTACTCGCTGAATAGCGGTGACATTGGCCAGCACGGCGATGGCCACGATCGCCAATTTGATCAGGAAATACCGAGTCCCGAAAATCGAATCGAAAGGCGCTCCCAGAATTGCGGCCGTGGCAATAAATGTAATTCTTTCCGGCCTCTGCATCAACCCAATTTTACATTCGATTCCCAGCCCCTCGGCGCGGGCCCTGGTGTACGAGGTCAAAAGAGAGCCTGTTACCGCCATGATAATCAGGCCGCTGATGACGGTGTTATCGAAAAACGCCATGACGCCCATGAAAACAGCCACCTCCGAATATCGATCCACAGTCGAATCGAAAATGGCGCCGAACGGGCTCATGGTCTTGGTGTTTCGCGCCAGCCTGCCATCGAGAACGTCGCACATGCCGGAGACGATGATGGCGATTCCAGCCAGGAGGAAATAACCTTTCCAGAAAAGCAGTCCGGATATTATCGAAAAAGCAAGGCCCGCGATCGTGACCACATGAGGATGCACGCGAATAGATTCGAGGGCATTGCCAATCGGAGCGACAATCGCCATAAATCCATCGATGAAAAATTTATTTAGAATCCGCACTTTTTCCATTCCGAATTCAGGAAAATAACCCGACAGCAAATATAGTCAAGCTCAAAAAACGACCACATAAGGCCTATTGTTCGACACCGGCCTCGATCACCGGCGTGATATCCACTGTCGGCGCCTGTTGGTCTTCTGCGCGCGACGCCATGAATCGCCCGTGCCAGATCGACGTCATCGCCAGGACGGCGGCGCCGAGCATCAGGCCGACTACCACATCGGATAGGTAATGGAAACGGCCGTAGATCGTACTGACACAGAGCAGAATCAACAAAGTGATAATCGGCAGCATAGCCCTCTTGAATTCCCTGATCAGATACCAGGCCACGACCAGGGCAATTGCGCAATGGGACGACGGCATGGCTCCTCCATACAGGCCACCGGCGCCGACAATCTTCATGACGAGGGGCGTAAAGAAGGGGCCGTCGAATGGCAGATAATAGATATTACCCAGATAGAATCTCGGGCCCAGAACCGGATAAAAGACAAATATCACATAGCACACATAAAAAGTGACGCTGGCCGCCAGCGCCATTTTTTCGAGAGATTGCCACTTGCCGCGAAACGCCAGCGCAAACACGGCGGCTGGAACAAACAGGTAATATGACATATAGGCCAGGCTCATAATCTCGTTGCGCCAGATATTCATGTGCGGCAGCAGGGCGAATGACGAATCGAATCCTACGACTGCCATTTCGAACGAATTAATCCGGGAGTCCAACGGCAGGCCGCGCACCATGAAAATTTGAGCGTTGAGCGCCTCGTAAAAAATAGACATTATTATCAGGGGGTAAACAAGGCGGATTGTTCTCCAGATTTTTCCCTGGTAGCTCATCATTGTCATCATGAGCGTCAGGGCGGCCGCGGAAACATACAGCCCCAGGTAAAAATACCACCCCTGCCTGGCGGACATGAATATCGCCACCAGCACTGCCTCGACGGCGACGTAGGTCAGCGTGGCCGTATCGATGGGGCGGAAACCCCGAGGATTATTCACGGCCGATTCCGGGAACGACAATTACAATCTCGCCTTTCAGACTGCGATTTTCAATTTGACGCAGAATCACGGAGATCTTACCCTTGATTTTCTCCTCGAATTTCTTGGTCAGCTCCCGGCCCAGGAAAATATCGCGATCCCCCAGGGTCTCGAGCATGACCGGCAGACTCTTGAGAATGCGATGCGGGCTCTCGAAAAAAATCATGGTGCGCCGCTCGGATGCCAGCGCCTCCAACGTGGCGCGCAATTTTCCAGATCTGTTCGGCAAATAACCCTCAAAACAAAATCTATCGGTGGGGAACCCTGCGGCCACGAGCGCCGTCAAAATGGATGATGCTCCGGGAATAGGCACGATATTAATCCCTGCTTCCCAGGCCTCATTTATCAGTCGATAGCCGGGATCGGAGATCAGCGGCGTGCCGGCGTCGCTGACCAACGCCACCGATTTCCCCCCGAGAAGGGTCTTGATCAAGATCGGAGCCTTCTGGCGCTCGTTGTGGTCATGATAGCTGGTCTGGGCAACGTCAATGCCGAAATGCGCCAGCAATCCGCCCGTAAGCCTGGTATCCTCCGATGCCACCAGATCAACTTTTCGCAGGGTCTCAATGGCCCTGTGGGTCATATCACCCAGATTGCCGATGGGCGTTGACACCACGTACAGAGTCCCCCCCGGGGAACCCTGCCCGGTCATTTTCCCCAATCCCGGGGATATCTAAAATCGATGCCCACGGTTCTATTCGAGAGCTTGGCGATAATCGGGGTCGACCGCTTGAATTGGCTGGTGACGATCATCTTTATGACCTTGTCTATCAGCAAGCGTCCGAAACCGGCCTTCTCGCATTGTTCCGGCGTGAAGCGCTCATCGACCAACAAGTAGAGCAGGCGGTCGACATCATCATAGCTGAAGCCGAAATCGCCTTCGTCGGACTGGCCGGCGAAGAGATCGGCCGATGGCTTTTTGGCGATAATATTCTCCGGCACTCCGAGATGCCTGGCGAGGATTCGAACCTGGGTTTTGTAAAGATCGCCCAGCGGATTCATGGCATACCCCAGGTCGCCGAACAGGGTGCCATACCCGAGGAGAATTTCCGTTTTATTCGACGTCCCGATTACGAGGGCTTTCTCGACCGCCGATAAGTCGTAGAGGATGCTCATACGCTCACGCGCCATCTTGTTGCCCCGGCGGTTGAGATCGGCCTCCGGAAATTTCTGGAAATAACCGTCGATCTGCGGAGTGATATCGATTTCGTATTTTTTCAAGCCAAGATCGTCGGCCATCTTCCTGGCATCTCTGATATTATCGGGGCCCGATTCTTTGTATGGCAAAATTACAGCCACGACATCGCCGCTCCCGATCGCCTTGACCGATAGATAAGCCACCACCGCCGAATCCAAACCGCCCGAAAGACCGATAATCAGACGGCTGAATCCCGGCTTGGCAAGCTCGTCGCGGATGAAGGTGGTCAGGAGACCGAGCGTATTTTCGTAATCGAGATCAAGTTGAGGCTGTCCTGGCATCGTTGCCCTCCTCCCGATGATTCGACATCGAGATTTGCTGCAGTTCGCGCAGACAAAAATCTATTTTCTCGTCCCGCAAAAGGGGAGATTTCACACGCGCTCGCCTGACGGCATCGATATCGATATCGCCCAGCAGAAGATCCTCGTCATGGTAAGATGCTTTGGAAATCAGGTCGCCAAAGGGATCGACTATCTCCGAGCCGCCCCAGAAAACGACACCATCCTCCACTCCCACGCGGTTGGCAAAGATGTAATAAACGGAGTGATTGACGGCATAAAATGTATTCATTCGCTCCCATGTCTTGGCGGAGCCGATTCGTCCCGGCTGCCCTATCCCTCGAGCCGTGCCATTCGCCATATTGATGATAAAGAATGAACCTTTCATGGTTAGAATCAGCGGACATATCGAATGCCAGGCGTCCTCGCAGATGAGGATGCCGGCCTTGCCGAACCTGGTTCGAAACGCCTGCAAGGATGAGCCCATGGCGAAATGGCGGCCCTCCTCAAACATGCCATATGTCGGAAGATATATTTTCCGGTGTATATGAACGATCCTGCCTTTCGATATATAGAGCGCGGCGTTGTAATATAGGAACTCGTCGGATTCCTCCACCAGCCCGACCACAATGTCGATTTCGCCGGAGCGGGTAAGGAGCGGCGAGAGCCTGGCGTCACCGAGCCGGATCGCGACTTCGCTGGTGAGATCTTTCAGCGAGTAACCGGTCAGCGAGAGCTCCGGGAAAACGATAAGATCAGCCTTGTTTTCCTTGGCCTGGCGGATGAACTCCTGGTGCTTTTGGAGATTGCCGCTGAAATCACCAAGAGCAGTCTTAATCTGAGCTATCGCAATTTTCATAAAGTAGAGCAAGAATATCAAAAAGGGGCAATCCTTGCAAGCGAAATCTAATAATTGACAATACTCTGATGAGTATATATAATTTGACAAATCCATTTAAGGAGGAATAGATGGCATCTGTCAATAAGGCAATAATACTTGGCAATCTTGGAGCCGATCCGGAATTGCGCTACACACCCACCGGACAGGCCGTAACCAGCCTCAGAATCGCAACCACCGAGAAATACAAGGATAAGAGCGGCGCCTCGCAATCGCGAACAGACTGGCATAACGTCGTCTGCTGGGGACGCCTCGCCGAAATCGCCAAGGATTATCTCAAGAAGGGCAGCCCGGTTTATGTCGAGGGCAGGATTCAATATCGGTCTTACGACGACAAGGAAGGCATTAAGAGATACAGGACCGACATTGTTGCCATCGGCATGCAGCTTCTGGGCGGCAGGCCGGGCGGCGAACAGGGCCAACAGGAAGCGCAGGATATGGCCGAGCCAGCCGTGCCGGCCGAGGACGATGATCTGCCATTTTAAATTGCCGTAAAGTTTATTTGTATCGGTCCGCCTCGACGAGGCGGACTTTTATATGCGAAAAGTAACGATCGTTTTATTCAGCTTAACGGTCATAATCTCAGGCCTGATATACGCCATTACCCTCTGTCCGACTGTCGAATTTATAGATTCCGGCGAACTTGCAATGGCCTGCAAGCACCTGGGAATAGCTCATCCCACAGGATACCCGCTATATACCCTCCTCGGAAATCTGGCCGCGCGAATCCCGGCCGGAAGCTTGATTATCCGTGAGAATGTACTGTCCCTTTTGTTGACGTCCCTGGCGGCGGGTTTCTTGTTTTTGCTGATTTCCCGCATTCTGCAAAAATACGGAATTACGATTTGGGACAAAATAACAGCGGCGCCGGTGGCTCTGTTCGCGGCATTTTCGCCTATCTGGTGGTCTCAGGGAACTACCAACGAGGTTTATTCGCTCAATCTCCTCTTGATCTCAATGTCGCTCTGGTTGCTGTTCAACTATGCCATGTCCGAAAAGGGCAATTATCGATGGTTGGCCTTTAGCGTTTACTCGTTTGGACTGTGCCTGACAAATCATCTATCTGCCATTTATGCAATTCCGGGAATCATCTATGTCGTCTACGTTGAAAAAAAACATCGCAGATTCAAATTCGACAATATCTGGAAGTTGGCGCTATTTCTGCTGTTTCCGTTGTCCCTTTATTTCGTCCTGCCGATTCGCGCCCGGTTCAGCCCATTTCTGAATTGGGGCGATGTCAGCGACCCCTATTTCTTCTACAAGCACGTCACCGGCTGGCAGTATCGGGTGTGGATGTTCACCAATCCCCTGGGCATTTTTGAAAACCTGCCGGCCAGGGTCGGCCCGGCAGCCGGATTGATTTATGATCAATTCAAATGGTTCGGGCTACCTTTCATAGCTTTAGGAATAGTAATAGCCTGGAGACGATACCGGAGATTTTTGATATTCTGCCTACTTATCTGGCTGGCGAACTTGATTTATGTCCTCAATTATGATATCGTCGATATCGAGGCATACTACCTTCCGATGATCTTTGTCACAACGATCTTCATCGCGTTGACGGCCGCCGAGGTCATAAGGGCGTCAGAATCGAAGGGCAGCCGAATATTCTCATTTGTCATTCTGACTGTTCTCCTAATCCTGCCGGCTGCCAGCCTGCTTGCCAATTTCCATAAATCAGACAGGAGCCGCAAGGTCTTCGCCCGCCAGGGCGTGCTCGATATGGCGGCGTCTATCGAGCCAAAGGGCATCGCGATAGTCGAAAACTGGGATTTCTACTCGCCCTGGCTTTACATGAGATTCGAGGAGAATTTCCGGCCCGACATGGTTCTGCTCGATAAGGAACTAATGCGCCGCTCATGGTATATCGACTTTATCAGGCGATACCATCCGGATATCTATGATCATTCCCGCCAGGCATTCGAGGAATTCCTGGAGAAGGTCGAATCATACGATCGGGGGAAATGGTATAATCCGTATGTGCTCGACGAGGCCTATTATGGCATGTTCAACGCCATCCTCCAAAATGAGGCCTCTATTCGTCCGATCTATACAAATATGATCAGCGATAAAACGCTATTAGCCGGTCAGCCGCTGATTCCCGGCGGCATCATGTTTCGGTTCGACAATCCCAGCGTCTTCCAGGCCCGGCCGCGATTCGAATTTGCCGCCGATATTTGGGGCGATCCCAGGGTCTACAAGGACAAGCGGGTGGGATTCCTGCTTTCCTTTTATTCCAGGGCATTCGAATCGCGCCAGAAATACTGCCTGTATTTTGGAAAAGACGATGAAGCCGCTTATTATGGAATCCTAAAGGACAGGGTCAAGGTCATTGTCTCGGATATACGATGAAGAAGGCCCGCTAATCGGCAAGCGCTCGACCAGATACTCCAATCTCGAATTTTATATGATCTCGGCCAGCCTGTGAGCAATCGCTTCCAGCATCTGTCGATCGCGTTCCTTGAACGCGTCGGGGATGTCGGAATCGATATCGATTTCACCAAGCACGAGATCTCCCCTCATGATGGGGACAACTATTTCGGAGCGTGT
>MEWP01000130.1:32917-48984 GCA_001775395.1 candidate division Zixibacteria bacterium RBG_16_53_22
GCGTTGACATCGGGAACGACAATCGTCTGCTTTTCCCGGGCCGCCGCCCCGCATATCCCCTTCTCGATTGATATGATTGTGTGAGGCGATGGCTCACCGCGGCACGGCCCCAGCTTGAGCGTGTTCTCTCCGGCCATCAGATATATGCCAACCCAATCGTAATAAGGGACACTCCCCTTGAGAAGCCCGACTATCCCCTCCATGGCCGACTGAGAATTCGAGGCAGTCTTTATAAAATCCTCCGCCATGATGATTATCTGCTCGGAGGAAATCTCGGACGTGTATTCGTCGCTCATGTCCGACTCCGGCTTTTTACCATGTCGACAGCCGCCCGAAGATTGTCATCGGGAGTGCCGGCCTTGACAGCACATCCCGGCCCCACAATCAAGCGGTTAACCGGCGCCTCATCCAATGATGAATTAATCTGCTGTCTTATGTTCTCGGCCGGGCCGGCTTGCAAGGTGACGTTATGGTCCATTCCAGTCAAGAATGCTTTGTCGAATATTTGACCCGCCTGATAAATGGAGAGGTTTCCGACATCGAACGGATTCCAGCTTAAAACTTGCGCCGGATAATCACGGAACAGGGGCAGCATGTTATTCTTGCTGCAGACATGAATGACGTTGAATGGCGCCGGCTCGGCGGCCTTGAGCACGCGAAGATCATACGGCCTTCCGAACTTGAGGTATTCCTCTTCCGTGAGCAGATTGCGGCTGGCCCATTCAGTAGTGGCGAAAAAAATACCGGATACACCAGCCCCCATAAGCTGCCTGACGAACTCCTGGAAGGTTTCGGTGATGGCATCCAGAGCCATGTGGAGCTTGTTAGGTCCCTCGTGCAAGAGCTCCACGAATCTGTGGTCGCCATCAACAAGGTCGGCCGCGATCGAGAGAGGCGAGAACACGGTCGGCAGGCAGTAAACCTCGGCTCCAATGAGATCGACGAGGTCGCGGCACGCCGCCAGGGTCTCCCCCAGCGCGCCCGAATCGACAGGCAGCCGCCCGATTTTCGCCCAGTCCGATATGTTCGCCACCGGAAGGCTGATAGTGCGAGGCTTTACAAGTGGCGCGTTGGATGGTTCCATCCTGGCGCCCCAATCCTCGATGTGATAGGATGCCCGGGAATTGATCTTCATGAAATCCCAGTCGAATTTGCGTTGAAACTCAATCATCGAGTCGACCAATTCCTCTTTGCTGTTTTCGCGGTGGTAGAAGTGTCTCCAGGCGGAGATAGGCGGACGATCGCTTTCTCTGCCTTCCAGAGTGCGTTTAATTCGCTCTTTATGAGTGAGATGCATTTCGCTTGGGTCTAACATTGACAGGCGTTATCTGGTTCCAGGTTCAAATCGGAGGCACAAGACATACCGATGAATTATCCATGTTATGTGACAACATGCAGCTTATCTGCCGAATCAGGAAAAGGACGACGATCATCCCGGCTTGCGATGAAATCCACGTTCGGAGGCGTCGATTGGTTTAAAGCGCTTTAGGACTTCTACCAGCTCGATACAGGTCTCGAATCGCCCGAATGACGGCATCAGGTAAATCCCGGTGACAAAGCCTCTGGCCTTTTCGATGAATTCGGCGGCCAGCTCGCCACCAACTTTGGCCGATTTGTCTCCAGCTTTCTCCATAGCCCGCCTGATACTCTCCGGCACGCTGATGCCGGGCACCTCGTTATGCAGGAATTGGGCATGCTTGAAACTCACCAGCGGCAGGATCCCGAGGAGGATGGGCACATCGGGCTTGACAATATCCAGGAATCGCAGAAGCGGCTCAAGCTCGTAGAGCGGTTGCGTCATCATGTACTGCCCGCCGGCCTCGAGCTTGAGCTTGATCCGCGAAACCTCGAAATCGAGATTAGGCGCAGTGGGATTGGCTCCGAAACCGATTGAAAAAGCAGTTGGATTGCCGATCGAATTACCGGCCAGGTCGGTACCGGAATTAAGGCGGGAAATCACCTGGATCAACCCCACCGAATCGACATCATATACGGCCGTAGCCTGAGGATAGTCGCCTATCGAGGGCGGGTCTCCGGTCAGGGCCAGGATGTTGCGAAGCCCCACGGCGTTGGCCCCGATCAGATCGGCCTGCAGGCCCATCAGATTCCTGTCGCGGGTTGTATAATGAAGAACTATGTCGATATCAACGGCCGAATTTATCAAATATGCCAGAGCCATGCAGCTCATTCTAACACGAGCCATGGGGCTGTCCGCCACGTTGACAGCGTCGGCTCCGGCGTTCTTGATTTTGGCCGCCGCCTCGATGAGCTTTGCAGGATTTGTTCCCTTGGGCGGGTCGATTTCGACCGATACCACGAAATCCTTCTTGAGCTTTTCATAGAACCTGGTTAGCGCGCCGCCGACAGGCTCCTGAGCCTTTTTCTCGTGTCGGCCCTCAATCCTCGAAACCGATGGGCCGCGCCTGATATCCGAGCCGCGAATTGCCCTGACCACAGCCGCGATATGATCGGGGGTAGTGCCGCAGCATCCCCCCACGATACGGGCCCCGGCCTTGACGAATGATTTGGCATAGTCGGCGAAATAGTCGGGCGAGGAGAGGTAAATGAACCGGCCGCCAAGATAACGCGGCAATCCGGCGTTAGGTTGAGCCGAAATATATTCCACACCCAGTTCCGAGAGTTGTTCGACAACCTCGAGCATCTTTTGCGGCCCCACCGAGCAGTTGGCACCGATGACATTTATCCCGAGCGGCATCAGGCGCGAGACCATATCGGCCGGAGTATGCCCGAGATACGTGGTGCCCTCGGCTGTGAAAGTCATCTGGGCCACAAGCGGCAGGTCGCTGATGCCTCTTACGCCTTCGACGGCGGCCAGCATCTCGTCGAGGCTTGATATTGTCTCGATCAGGAAAAGATCGACACCTCCCTCGAGGAGGGCGCCGGCCTGCTCCGCGAAAGCATCTCTGGCCTCGTTGAATTTCACCTTGCCTATCGGCTCGAGCGGCTTTCCGATGGGGCCGATTGAGCCCGCCACGATAATATCGACACCGCTGATCTCACGGGCCTCGCGGGCAATTTTGGCGCCGGCGATATTGATATCTCGGACATTGTTTTCCAGGCCATGCAGGGCAAGGCGGAACCGATTGGCGCCGAAAGTGTTAGTCTCGATCATGTCGGCGCCGGCATGAATATACTCTCGATGGATTTCACCCACTAATTTGGGCATGGACATATCTAATTCGTCCAGGCATCGATCGTACGAAATCCCCTTTTGATTCAAGTATGTCCCCATGGCTCCATCGCAAATAATGATGCCGCCATCGAGTTTGGCTTTAAAATTGATAGCCATATTTTTTTAATTAAGGAAACGGAGCGACCAAAGTCAAATAAGTATTATGAGTTTATGGCGGATCTCAAAGCCATAAAGTGAAGAGATTGCCGCAAGCAGGGCAACAGAGGATGTCAGCCTGTCGTCTCAATGTCCTAAGAAACCACTGTCAGTTACGATTCTGTCAGACTGCAAATATCGACCGTATGCGGAGTTATTTTCGTTGCTGGGAAGATAATACTAATGAGATTATCAATCGTTCTCTATGATTTCGAGAACCGATTGCAGGTTGAATTCCTCTCCCGGCATGCCGGGGAAATAATACTGCTTCATGGGTATATGCCAGTTTAACGGGGACTTAATATTGTCACACATGAAATAGCGCATCGTTTTCTCAAGCCTGTCAGTCAGGGCCTCGGCGCCCTCGCGGGGCGTATCGATCAGGAGAAGCAGGAGTCTTGCGCCGCCGCCGGCGCCGATGATATCGGTATCACGTATGGAACTGCGGACGAGCTGCTGCAGGGTTGTCATGAATTGATCGATTCCGACGAAGTTCTCGATATCGGTGACGGGATCTATGTGGGAAAGGTCCATCGAAATCATCGATACAAAGGCGGCGTAGCGGCGGGCACGCCGGAGTTCTTCCTGGGCACGAATCTTGAAGACTCTTATGTCTCCATAAAGTCTATCCATCTCGGTAATATCCTCTTTAGACTTCGACATACTTGAAAAACGGCCAAATTTATTTTTGGACGGGGGCGGATACCCCCAGAATAATAACGCAAATAAGATGCCATATAGTTGAACAGAGGCATTTTGACAAAAAAATTGAATAGTCATGGCCAGGTTTCGATATTCGTGGCCGTTCAACAGCTTAGACCCGCATGGCTTCATGCGGATTTCGCGCAAGACCAATGACGAAGGCATTTGCAGTTTGCAAATGCCTTCACATTATCTGCATACTTAATCTATTATCTTGTAGTCTTTTATTTTATAAAGAAGCGATCTGTAGCTGATATCGAGCATCTTGGCGGCTTTTCGTCGATTCCAATTGGTTTTGTGCAAGGCTTTGGTAATTAATAGCTTTTCTACCTCGGCCACGGCCTGCTCAACCTTGGCTTTCATGGCAAAATCATCGTCATCAATATCGACTATCGGCCCCTTGCGTCCCTGGCTGGGAATCGGGCCTTTCAGGGTGTCGAATATGATATTTTCATCGGACCTGACCACGATCTGCTTGATCAGGTTTTCGAGCTGGCGGACATTTCCGGGCCAGTCGAAATTCTGCAGGAGCCGGATGGTCTCCTGCTTCAGCTCCTTGCGCGGCTTATTGTACAGAAGCGAGTGCTTCTCGAGGAAATGATCAACCAGAAGCGGAATGTCGCTTTTGCGGTTGCGTAGCGATGGCAGGCTGATCGTAATCTCGTTCAATCTATAGAAAAGATCATCGCGCATGTGGCCCTGCGCTATTGCCTCTTCGAGATTCTTGTTGGTGGCGCACACAATCCTGACATCGACATGAATGTTGTTGATCCCGCCCACCCTGACAAATTCCTGTTGCTCCAGAACCTGGAGAAGTTTCGACTGAAGTTCCATCGGCATATCGCCGATCTCATCGAGGAACATTGTCCCTTTGTTGGCAACCTCGAATCTGCCGGGTTTTGTCTTGTGAGCGCCGGTGAAAGCGCCCTTCTCATACCCGAAAAGCTCCGCTTCCAGGAGATCACGCGGAATGGCCGCGCAGTTGACTTTGACAAACGGTTCTTTTCGTCTCGGCGAGTGGCCATGAATCAGGCGAGCCACAATCTCTTTGCCTGTGCCCGAATCGCCCAGTATCAGGACTGTCAGGTCGGAGTCGGCCACCTCCTCGATTATATTCTTGACCTCCATCATTCCCGGGGAATCGCCGATCAGGCTTTCCTTGCGGCTTTCGCGAAGCTTCTCCTGAAGCTGGCTGACCTCGGCCCGGAGTTTGCGCTTCTCCAGGACCGATTTGATATGTATTTCGACTTCCCTGACATCGAACGGCTTGTTGATGAACTCGGCGGCGCCGCGCTTGACCGATTCGACTATATTCTTGGTGTCGCCGTGGCCGGATAACATGATGACATCGACATTGTTATCCAGTCCGCGAATTTTCTCGAGCACGTCAATACCGTTCATTCCCGGCATCTGGATATCCAATAAGACCAGCTCGGGCCTTCTGCCCACAGGCAATTTGGTGAGCTTATTGATTCCTTCCATGCCATCGCGGGCATTATCGATGGCATAGCCGGTCCCCAGCCCCTCGGAGAGAATCCAGGAGACTTTGGGATCATCATCGATCACGAGAATATTTATCGGGATGTTCACCATGATCAAATCTCACACAGGGAGGTCAATTGTAAAAACCGTCCCTTCTCCAACCTTGCTCTGGACATGGATTTTGCCGTTGTGCACCGAAATAATGCGGTCGACAATGGCCAGTCCCAGCCCGGTGCCGGTTTGCTTGGTCGTAAAATACCGATCGAAAATCCTGTTGATATTTTCCTCGGAAATGCCACATCCGTTATCCATTATTTGGACACGCAGCCAGTCCCTGGCATCCTCATTCACGGTATCGCACCTAAGCCCAAGTCTCCCCCCCACTTCCATACTATCGACAGCATTTAAGATAATGTTAACGAACACCTGGTACATTTCACGGTCGTTGACCATGATCGGCGGAAGCGCCGGCGGAAAGCTCTTAGCCACCTCGATATTCTTATTAGTCAAATCGGAACTGAGGATATCGAGGCTTTTTTCCAGCAGGTCCCTGATGTCCACCCGTCGCGTTTGGTACTTGTTGGGGTCTGCAAACTCGACCATCTCCTTAACCAGCTCCGAAAGCCGGTTGACCTCTTTTTCAGCGTCGGCAAAAAACTCCTTTGCCTTCTTGCCCTCGATCTTATCCTTATATATCTGGACACTGCCCTTGAGATTTGTCAGGGGTTTTTTCAAGTCGTGGCCGATATCGGCCAATAGACGGCCCATTGTGACCAACTGCGTGGCGTTTAGTACTGCCCTCTGCCTCTGGTAAATTGCCGCCGTTTGAGACAGAGCCAATACCAGAAGCTCGGTCGCGGATGGGCTCACCTCATATTCGGCTGGCAGCCCGAGGATGGCGATGCCGGCCAGGGCCCTTTTCAGGAAAATGGAAACGGGGATAAGCTGGCATTGATCCGGGCATTCAATGAAGCGAGAAACCGCGTCAGCTAATAGTTTTTCGACAGATTTTATATCGCTATCTTTGCTTAGAGTAATCGATTCCTGCGCCAGGCTGACGGACATGACGTTCGGAGGAATCTTGTCTTTCCCCATGGTCCCGAAGTGATATTCCAACTGCAGGAGGCTGCCTCGCTCGATATAATCGTACCAGAAGATGAATTTCAGATCAAACAACTTCTGCAGGCCCTCGAAGGTCGCCTGCCCGATCTGGTTGGGATCATCCAGCATCGAGACTTTTTCAGCCAGGTTATGCAGAACTCTGAGCTCACCTATAGTCCTGGTTTTTTCGGCTATGAGGTTGGCCCGATCGATCGCCACCGCCGCCGGCAGGGCCAGCGAAACAAGCATGCTCAGGTCATCTTGCGTAAACGGTTCGCCGTTGACCTTGTTGTTGAGATTGATGACACCGAACACCTGGTCCTTATATTTCAGCGGAACCGAAATCAACGATTTTGATTCATATTTGGCCAGGTTGATGCGCGCAAACCTGGCGTCCCTCTCGATATCCTCGATTATCAGAGGTTGCGCCGATTGCGCCACGAAACCTGAGATCGATGATCCCAGTTTCATGCGGGTGTTACGGATTACGGAATCATCAAGGCCGCATGAGGCGCCGATATAAAGCTCATTCTGCTCGCGATCCAGAATCATGACCGATCCGAGCTTGGCGCCGATGACGTCGATAGCCAGGGAAAGGATTGAGGTCAAGGCTTCCTTAAGATCGATGGTGGCTGCCAGGAGATTACCCGCCGCGGACAAAGCATTGATTTGGGCCAACTTAAGTTCAAGTGTCTCATTAGCCACTTTAAGCTCATTTAAGAGCTTCAGCCTTTCCAGCTCAATTTGCCGTTTGCCCATGCTCTGGGCTACGACGAGCTTTAACTCGTCCATCTCTAGCGGCTTGGTCAGATACCCAAAGGCCCCCTTGTCGATGGCATGTTTGGCGCTGTCGAGTGAGGCGTAGCCGGTAATGAGGATTACCCCCATGAATGGGTCTTTCTGGTGGGCGCGGGTCAAAACGTCGATGCCATCGACGCCTGGCATCTTGATATCGGTAATGACGAGATCGAAGTCCGACTCCTCGAGCTTCTTGACCGCCTTCCTGGCGTCATATTCACCGACGACCTGGTAACCCTCCATGGTAAGAAGTGTTCTCAGGCTATCGACCATCCGGGGTTCGTCATCTATAACGAGTATTTTATGCTGAAGCATCTTTACCTTTCAATAGCGGCAGCTTGATGAGAAACTTCGCCCCTCCGAGGTCATTATTCGATGCCGAGATCGCTCCATTGTGGGAGCTGATAATTCCGTGGCAGACAGCCAGGCCCAGCCCGGTACCGGATTCTTTCTTGGTTGTGAAGAACGGCTCGAATATTCTGGGCAGGTCCTCGGCCGGAATGCCTGTCCCGGTATCCGAGAAACTAATCTCGACAAAACCATCGACGCACCTGGCCTCTACCATCAGTTTGCCACCGCTGGAGGCCATGGAATCCCGGGCGTTCAGTATGAGGTTGAGGAAAACCTGCTTGAGTCTGCTGGACGAGCCGGATATGCGGACATCATCACCGAAGTAATCGCGATGGATCTCGACCCCGACGCTTTCCAATTTTTGGGAGACGAGATCGAGCGTGGAATCGATGACCTCGATCAGGTTGAGCTCGACCTGGCGTTCGAGCGTGGGGCGGTAGAAGTCGAGAAGTTGCCTTACAATCCTGGCGATGCGATCGACCTCCTCATGCACGATCGTGACGCTGCTCTTGGCATCCATGGAGACATCGGGCATTTTCGTCAATATGGTCAGGTAGTTCTTTATGATCCCAAGCGGATTGTTGACCTCGTGGGCAATCGAGGCGGCCAGGCGTCCCAGGGCCGCCAGCCGTTCCGACTCGATCAGTCTCTTCTGCGCCGATCGCAGCTCCAGAAGCGCTTGCTTTTCACTTTCATACAGGTGCGCATTGACAATCGCCACGCTCAATTGGTTTACGAGGATGGAGACGAATTCGAGGTCATTCTCTTGATATGGCATCTCGGAAAGCTTGCGCGGCAGGAAAAGTATGCCGAGCAAATTCCCTTTCGATATAAGCGGCACCACCAGCTCGGCCTCGATGATTTTGAGCTTGGCAAAATCATCCGATTCGGCGGGGATGGCGCCCTGGAGTTCGCGTATCAATTGCGGCTGCCCGATTCGTTGAAGATGGCGCGCCAGGCGGCCGACTCGAGAGAAGTGCATAATGCTGTCTTTGGGAATGGTAAGTCCCTTCCAGTGAAAATGGGAGAGCTTGTTATCGGTGGCATCCTGGACTACTATGGCCGCCCCCGCCACTCCCATCTGCCCGATACAAGTGAAAAGGGTGGCATCGAGGAGCGATTCCAGGTTGAGCATGGAATTAAGATGCCGCGAGATTTCGAAAATGGTGTAGAGGTCGAATATTTTCCGGCGCAGGCCTTTGTTGGCATCGGTCAGCGCCCCGATCTGACTCGCGACCGGAAACTCCTCGACCCTCAGCCTTTCGATCGACTCCGGCTTATGGTCCTGGTCTTTATTATCAGCCATCTATCGTTATTTTCGGCAAGCTAACGCCGGAGGTTGACCTGCGATATGCAGTCACCCCTGACCGGCGGATTGCCCCACCCTTTGAAATAATTGACGAGGTATGAAACGTCAAGACCATTTACAATGCAGGTACCGTTGGCATCGCCCGCCAGGTAAGGCGAGGGCGGCATTCCTATGCCCTTGAGATAGGCCACCAGGTAAACAACGTCGATGCCGTTGACATGACCGCTGCCATTGGCGTCCCCGGGGATGAAAACTCCGCCGACATCGATGAAAATGGTCCAGGGATCGGAATACGGCGACCAGCGAGTTCCATCGGTTGCCCTTACCCTCCAGCAATATTCACCGTTGGGAAGTGAGTCGGCGTTGGTGTAATTGGACGCGAAAATCGAGGAATCCACTATGAGGGGGCTGCTGAATGAGATATCGTCGGCGAGCTCGAACAGGAAAGCAATGGTATCAGCTATATCCGTCCAATCGAAATTTATGAAAGCGCTGGTCGATATGAAACCATCGCCTGGAGACAGGAGGATCGGCGTTGGAATACCGTGGGCAACGTTGACCTCGAAAGTCCTGGCCTGCGATCTTTGCGAATATATCATGCCATTTGCGGCTGTCACGCGCCAGTAGTAGCGGCCGTCGGCAAAAGGCCCGGCCACTGGGAACGATGACCCGGAATGAGTCGAATCATTCATGACGTAGTCGGCAAAATTCGAATCGGCCGCCACCTCGAATATGTAATAATACGCGCCGATGACATCGGTCCAATCAAAATCGACCAAATTGGTATCCGACACGTATCCTTGCGGTGGATTTATTAGTGTCGGTTGGGCAAGCGACGATCGGACCGTGAAATCACGAACGGCGCTGCGCGCCGAATGGACGGTGCCATTGAAAGCCGTGACACGCCAAAAATAAACGGCGTCGGAAAAATCATGGGCATAACTCGACCCGCTCACCGTGGAATCGACAACGACTCTGGTGCCAAATAACGAATCAACGGCCGCCTCGAAGACATAGGATACCGCCCCGGGCACATCGCTCCAATCGAAACTGACATAGGAAGTATCGGTCAGGAAACCATCCTGCGGAGCTATGAGGGTCGGCGCTGGGAAACCTACGTTGACCGTGAAAGACCTAACTGCGGAGCGAGGCGAATTCAGGTTTGGATTATATGCCGTAACGCGCCAATAGTATGGTCCGTTGCTCAGCGGATCGGGATTTCGATAGGCAGAAACCACGAGCATGGAATCGAATTCGATGATGTCGCTGAAGGCGCTGTTTCGCGATATTTCGATTATGTATCGCTGGGCGCGCTCGACATCGGTCCAGTCGAAATTGACAAACGCCGAATCGGTTATAAAGCCATCGGCCGGGGCCAGCAACGCAGGAGCGGTCATAGTCACATGGACCGTGAAAACCCGGACCGGCGATCGCTGTGAATACCCCAGCTCATTGTGCGACGTGACCCGCCAGTAATAGGTTCCATTGGTAAAGGGTTGACTGTTCAGATAATTCGATACGGTCAGACTCGAATCCCGCACCAGGATATCGAAGAAACCGACATCCGGGGAAATCTCGAGGACGTAGCTTGTGACTGCAGGAACGTCGTTCCAATCGAAAGAAACATATTCCGTGTCGAGGATGGCGCTGTTGGCAGGCTGGAGTAAGGTCGGCGCGGCCGGCGGAGCCAGAGTAAGACTGAAATCCAGAGTGGTATCGGAGGCGATGTCGAAAGCATAGGTAGTATCCGGGAAGTAGCCGCCGCGTGAGGCTATTATATCGTACATGCCTTGTGGCACCGCTGGAAGCTGATAATTGCCGGCATTATCGGTTGTATCATTCATATCCAATCCCATAATCGCGACAATGCTGCCGGAGGGGTCGGGCGGGTTATTCGATAGCACGATATGCCCCGACAGCGAATGCAGCTCCCCTATTATCGAAACTCTGAACCTGTGCGAGGGGGCTGAAAGATGGCCGCGGTCATCGCGCGACTCGACCGCGAACCACCTGTTGCCGCTCGATGGATAAGGCCCGACCAGCAGGCTTTCGGGATAGACCGTCTCTGCGATAACGTTCGAGGCGCCGAAAATATCCGATGGAAAAACGTCGTCGATATATATGCCCTCGTTGGAGCCGGAGCCATCGGTCCAATAGAAAAATCTAATTTTGATCTCCTGGCCGGAATAAACACCGAGGGGATACGCGCCTCTGACCCAGGCGCCTCCGGACGAGCCGGTAATTCCGAAGCCCCTGTTATGACGGTTCGGGTTCAAGCTGGTCGACAGGCTGCCGTTGATTTCAAGCCACCTCACGCCGCCATCGGTCGATACCTGGACATAGGCATAATCAAATCCGCTCTGGATATTGTACCAGGCCAGGAAAGCAAGCGTATCGTTGGGCTGAACATTAAGCCTCTCCACGAGCGTGATATGCCTACGAAGATTGGATCCCTGGCCGGAGTAAACGGAATAGACTCCGGCGTAGCGGCGGGTCGTATTGCGGGCAAAACCATCCATTACGTAACCGGCCGTGGTTTCGAAACCCTGGGTTGTGCGCAGGTAACCGGTCTTCTCAGTCACACGATAGCTTTGGCCAAGGTTGAAAGTATCGGTCGATGAGCGCTGCCACTGGAGATAAAATTGCGTGTTCGGAGTCGAATTGGCCGGCGACAGCACTGTTGGCCTCTGAGGCAGGCGCCGTTTGTAAGTGTCGAATGCTCTCGGGAGAAGGTCCTTCAAGATATTAATATTCTCGTTGACCAACGGGGCGATGCGACTCTGGCTGGGCCAGAAACCGTCAAAATCGGTACCGACCTCGATCACTGTCGAGAAGCTGCGATTCCGGAACCTATCCTCGCCGTAACCCCAGTCGTTGGAATCGCCATTGGTATTATAGAGAGTCTCCCAGGGCGTACCGACAGTATATCCCAAACTGGAGGAATATTGGCCAAGGGTATCATAAAATGAAGCATCGGCGGCATAACCACCATAATAGCCCCACGGATAAAGAAAGAGCTGGCCATAAGCGTGGTAATTAACCACTATGGCAAAATCATGCTGAGTTTCGAAATTTTGCATTGCCATGATTTCGGGCTCGGAGGCCGGGTTGGGGCCGCGGTAGGTTTCGTCACCCGGAGACGAGGACGAGCCGTTTTCATCATAACCCCAGTAGTAGGAGTAATTGCGGTTGGGATCGACTCCGTATGTACCGTCACCGTTGTTGCGCCGGTTTTTTCGCCACATGCCGCCGCCATTGGGGGCGATCTGTCGATTGTACTCATAACCATCGGGATTTGTCACGGGGCAAAAGTAAATCTCGTAATTATCTACCAGGTTTGTGGCGATCGGATCGACGCCATAATTCGCCAGAAGGAAACGCATGAATTCCAGGCAGATCTCGCTGCCGATCGGCTCCCTGGCGTGATGCAAGCCGTTGACAAAAGCCTCCGGCTCATCTTCATCGGTCCAGGGGTTATCGGAAACCTTCATGGTCCAGAGAGATCTGCCCTCGCCGCTGGTGCCGATGCTGAATTTCAGGGTGCACAAGTTGGGATATGCGGTCGAGAAAGAATCCATGACGGCGGCGACCTCGGAATAAGTTCTGTATCCACCCATCGTAAGACCAAGGGGATTACGACCCTGATAAAAAGCGGCCATATCCTCATGGATTATAGTGAAGGGGATTTGGAGGGCCTCGAAACGTGACAACTCCATCGCGTTAACGGCGAAATCGACATATCGGCCGGGCGCAGCAAATATCGGTTCGAAGCCCGAATGCATGAGTTTCATGATTGTAATGCTGTCGGGGTAATCGATCCGGATCTGCTTGTAGCCATCATCAGCAGACACCGGAACGACACTAATCGCCAGTATGATGAATAATATGATGCAAAAGCGATTCATTGCGGACTCCTCGAAAAAAGCGAATTTTATCTAAGATAAACATCGAAGGGGAATTGTCAATCGCTTTTTGGACAGGCAGTTAGGCACATCATACCGCGGGGTGTCAATCCGGTGCGACGTTGTTCAAAGCGATAATATTCGAAAAGATATTTTTGTCGGTTCATATTACTGCGGCCGCGAAACGTCACGGAACGTCGCAAGGATAAATTGAGTTTTATACCATGGCACCTTTCAACTTAATGTCCGTAACATAATATCGAATTGGAAACAAGCGCAAAAATACCCCGTCGGGGAATTGGTTCGGCGCGTGATACGGCGCGGCAGGTGGCTGATGCTCTTGTCGGGTTGGCGGATATCACCGCCATCTTCTCATCCCGCAAGGAATTACTCCTGAGAGGCGACCCGCTGATACCCCTAATGGGCAAAGCCGGCGAAATCGAATCGCGCCTGGCGCCGATGGGATATCGAACCGAGATAGTCTCAATGGAGCCGGCGCTTGTAGTCAGATTGAGATCCCCGGAGGTCACGAGAGGCAATCGCTTTCCGTGGCTGAATGTATTGCTGTTTCTGGCTACCTGCATTTCGACAATTTTGGCCGGAGCATTTTGGGAGGGTGTCAGTATATTTGGCCACCCGAATCCAATTTTTCACGATCCCTTGGCGGTATTCACCGCCGGGCTTCCGTTCTCGCTTTCCCTCATGGCCATTCTCTTATTCCATGAATTCGGGCATTATGTCGCCGCCAGGATTCATCGGGTCGAGGTTACATTTCCCTATTTTGTCCCGGCGCCAAACATCATCGGGACATTCGGGGCGTTTATCAAATCAAAATCGGCATTCATGGACCGCAGGCAACTCCTCGACGTGGCCGCCGCCGGACCGCTGGCAGGGTTGGTTGTGGCGATAATCGTGCTCATCGTGGGAATCAGCCAATCCCGAATCATGCCGATACCCGCGGATTCGGCGGTTATGTTATTTGGCAATTCACTGCTGCATACGATGATTACCATCCTTGTAAGAGGATCCATTCCCGAGGGATACGGTTTGATGTTGAACTCCGTAGCTTTCGCCGGATGGGTGGGCCTTTTAGTGACTATGTTCAATCTCTTGCCGATCGGTCAGCTCGATGGCGGCCATATCATGTACGCCCTTTTCGGGAAAGCTCAAAAGAATCTGGCCTACCTGGCAATGTTGGGGCTTCTGGTTCTCTCTTATTGGTGGTCGGGATGGGCCCTCTGGCTCTTTCTCACTATTCTCATGCGCCCGGTTCATCCACCAACTTTGCTTGATGAGATTCCGCTTGGCGGCGGGAGAAGGTGGCTTGGTTATTCGAGCATTGCGGCGTTTATACTCTGTTTCATGCCAGTGCCGATGTCATACGTTGGATAAAAGCAGACTCAAATTTGCCATTGCAATTGCCCGGAGTGGGTCCCGAATGATGACATCTGTCACCGCGGCGCATTCGTCGACCTGACCAGGAGCAGGACGAGGATTTCGACGATGCTCAAGGCCAATATGCCGGCGGCTCGTCCAACCGGGCTTGCGGCGGATATTCCCTTGAAAAGCTGGAATGCGAAAAATATCCCAACGAGCACGGCCGCAATCAGCGCGATTGTCCGACCGGCCGGCTTGCCGCAGAACATCATGGCGCTGCCGATGACCGCGGCCACGCCGAGCAGGCCGCCGGAAATTAGCGACGGTACACTTTGCCTGGCGACATATCCCATTATCCCGCCGGCGGCGATCAGGATGCCATAGATAAGCGTAGCGATGGCCGTAATATACATGCTGACTCCTTACGAATTATATTCATATTAACGTTGAATTTCCGATACTGAATGTGCTTAACTCATTTATCAATCTGCCCGCGAAAATCGAATTAATTTTTAAATTCCACTGCTTTCCGCGCATTACCTGGTCTTCTTCCTCATTCTGAGAACTTGAGGTTTCGAATCGGGTATCCGCTCGATTATCTTGCGACGCTCCATATCGAGCTTAACGGTGGTTGTATACCAGGAGATATTGCCGTCAAATCTGCCTTTGAGCTTGCGCGATACGAATTCGGGCAGGTTAACGAATAGAATCTCCCCTTTTTCTTTCAGCGCGGCCAGGATGGAATCATGAATTATGGCATACCTGGCCCTGTCAATATTGACGCCCTTCTTGCCGGGTGTTACCGTGCGCGTGTAGATTTTGGATTGGGATGGCATTTGTCAGTCCTCATTGTGTTTTCTTTCGGGCGCCGCACAATTCCAGACTGGCCTGGCCTGCGCCCTGCTGATTATCTTATTTCGCCAGCCTCTTAACTTCCTCATGCCTGAAACATGTGACCAGGTGGTCATTGACCATCCCGGCGGCTTGCATGAAGGCGTAGCAGATGGTCGAGCCGACAAATGAAAATCCGCGCGATTTCAGGTCCTCGCTCATTTTGTCCGATTGGCCGGTCTTGGCCGGAAGTTGTTTGAGCGTGCGCCAGCGGTTCTGGCGAGGCTTACCGTCGACAAACCGCCAGACATAATTATCGAAACTGCCGAACTCCTTCTGCACAGCCAAGAACGCTTCGGCGTTGGCGATTGTTGCCGCGATTTTCAGCTTATTCCGTATTATGCGGGGGTCGTTCAAGAGCTTGGCAACCCGGGGCTGGTTGTAGCGCGCAATTTTGGCCGGCTCGAAATTATCAAAGGCCTTACGGAAATTCTCACGCTTGTTCATAATGATTGACCACGACAAACCGGCCTGGAACATGTCAAGGACGATGAACTCGAACCATTTGCGGTCATCGTGAACCGGCACCCCCCATTCCGTATCGTGGTAGTCGATCATGAGGTGGTTATCGGCTGGCCAGGGGCAACGGGAAATCGCCATTGTTGTTTCTCCATGCATTCATCGTTAATTACGAATCTTAACGAAAGGCGAAATATATAACCAGTCTTGGAGGTCACCAAGCGAATTCCATATCATGGGGAGCAGATATTTTTGCCGTTGCAGACTGAAAGCCCTGCCTATCGTGGTTGGCGTATCTCCTGATGCGCTAACTCTTGACAAAGCGGTCGGGTCCGGCGACCCGACC
>MEWP01000130.1:48996-139926 GCA_001775395.1 candidate division Zixibacteria bacterium RBG_16_53_22
TCGAGGTAATGGCAGATATGGCCATAAGTCTAGAAAATAAACCCGGGACCGCAGGGGACCGCGGCTACAAATGCTGAAAAACAGAACCGTCAGGTCTGAGGACCTGACGGCACATTCTGGTAATAATAAGATGGTCACGCGCTGGCGGACATCGCGCCTTTCTTTGAAAGCAAGAATTGATGCATGGCTTTGGCGGCTTTCTTGCCCGCGCCCGCCGCAAGAATTACAGTGGCTCCGCCGGTGACAATGTCGCCGCCGGCATAGACACCTTCGCGCGAGGTCTGCATCGTATCGGCGTTGACCGTGATATTGCCCCATTTGTTGGTATCGAGCCCCGGCGTGGTTTGCGGAATTAATGGATTGGATGAATTGCCAATAGCCACGACGACCAGGTCGACCTCCATGACAAAGTTGGAGCCTTCGATCGGCACCGGGCGGCGACGGCCGGAGCTGTCTGGTTCGCCCAGCTCCATCTTTATGCACTCCATAGCGACCACCTTGCCCTCGTCATTCCCCATAAAGCGGACCGGATTGGTCAGCAGGTGAAACTGCACACCCTCCTGCCGGGCATGGTGTATTTCCTCGATACGCGCCGGCATCTCGGTTTCGGAGCGGCGGTAGACAATATAGGCGTTATCGGCGCCCAGGCGCAGCGCGGTGCGGACAGAATCCATGGCGGTATTACCGCCACCGAGCACCGCCACGTTCTTGCCGTGAATAATCGGCGTGTCGTAGCTGGGGAAATCGAAAGCGCGCATCAGATTGGAGCGCGTAAGATATTCGTTCGACGAATAAATTCCGATCAGGTTCTCTCCGGGTATGCCCATGAAGTTCGGCAGGCCGGCGCCGGTGCCGATAAAGATGGCATCGTAACCCATCTCGAATAACTCATCGATTGTATCGCTCTTGCCGATCACGGTCGATGGTTTGAACTCGACCCCCAGCCGGGCGAGGTAATCGCATTCGGATTGAACAATCTTCTTGGGCAGGCGGAATTCCGGGATACCATAGACGAGCACGCCGCCGGTCTTATGCAACGCCTCGAAAATCGTCACCTGGTGCCCGAGGAGAATCAAGTCCCCTGCCACGGTAAGGCCTGCCGGGCCTGAACCAACGATAGCCACTTTGAAACCTGTATCGGGCCCCTTCTTCGGCAATTGCACGAGATTGTTTTCGCGCTCGTAATCAGCTACGAAACGCTCGAGGTATCCAATCGCCACAGGTTTAAACTTCTTGGCCAGGATGCAGACCACCTCACACTGCTCCTCCTGCGGGCAGACGCGGCCGCAGATTGCAGGAAGGGAATTGGTCTCCTTGATTTTGCGAGCCGCCCCGGCATAGTCTCTTTCTATTACGAGCTTGATGAAACCGGGGATATCGACCTCGACCGGGCATCCGGCGATACAAGGCGCTTTGGCGCATTCGATACATCTTTGGGCCTCGGTGAACGCCTGCTCCTCGGTCAGGCCATATGGGACCTCGAGAAAATTCCTTATCCTATCTTTAGGCTCCTGCTCGGGCATCCTGGCCCGAGGGATTTTCATTCTATCCTTCTTATCAAGCTTTTGATCGGCCACTCTTATTCTCCTTGAGAAGTAAAATCCTGAGGATTCATCAATCGCTGCTGTTTTCTTTGCCGCGATGCCGGTTCTTGCCTTGAAATCGGCCTCGCTCCGTTTATTTCACCAGTTCCCGTATCGAATTATTAAGCTTGCATCCGGGATCTTCAAGAAATCTATGCATCGACTGGCGTTCCTGCTCTTTGTAGGCAGCAAGACGTTTGGTGAGAAGATCAAAATCAACCTGATGCCCGTCAAAATCGGGACCATCGACACAGGCGAACTTGGTGGTGTTGCCAAGCGCCACCCGGCAACCACCGCACATTCCGGTGCCATCGACCATGAGGGGATTCAGCGATACCCATGTGGGAACACCATAAGGCCTGGTCAAATTCGAAACCACCCGCATCATCGGGACCGGGCCGATTGCGATGATCATACCGATTTTTTCGCCCGAGTCGAGCATCTGCTTCAAGACGTCGGAAACGAATCCGTGATGGCCGTACGAGCCGTCATCAGTGCACACGAGAAGCTTGTCGGCAACGCGGCGGTGCTCCTCCTCATAGAAAAGGATATTTTTCGACCTGGCGCCGATGATTGTATAGAGCTTATTCCCGGCCGCCTTCCAGGCCTGAGCGATCGGGTATATAGGCGCAATTCCGATGCCGCCACCGACCGTTATGGCCGTACCCCAGTTTTCGACATGAGTCGGCAAACCCAGCGGGCCGACACAATCCAGGATTTCGCCTCCGGCCGTGACAGTGGTCATCAGAGCCGAGGTTTTCCCGACCACCTGATAGATAATGGTTAATACGCCTTGCTCCTTATCGAGGCCGGCGATCGACATGGGCACGCGCTCACCGTGCTCATTGACCCTGACAATTACGAATTGACCCGGCTTGGCTTTTGAAACAAGCTTGGGGACATCGACGAGCATTTTCCAATTTAGCGGACCTATCTGCACGTTTTCCAGAACTCTCGGCATCAAAAAACCTCCACTCGCAGTCGTTAAGACTCGACTCTTTCGAGTTGTATCATGACCGCCTAAGATACGATAAGAATACCTAAAATCAATACGTAATTGGGTCTGATAATATTAATACTACTACAATACGGTAAAATAAAAGAATGCGGACTTGCCTGTTTAAGTGTGGCGGGTGTGGAGACCTGCCACTGCGCTGATTGACCCGGTTGAGTCCGGATATGATGGGTCCATCAATGGCTAAATTAATGCATCCACTGCGCCAGCTTGACCATGATGGCCTTTTGGGCATGAAGACGATTTTCGGCCTGGTCAAAGACGACGGAATGCGGGCCATCGATAACATCATCGGTGATCTCGCGGCCGCGCTCGGCAGGCAGGCAATGCATTACGATACAGGCCTGGTTTGCCCCCGCAAGCAGGTGGGTGTTAACCTGGAAATCCATCAGCAGGTCAGCCTTTGATTGGAATTGGTCCTTCTGCCCCATCGAGGCCCAAACATCGGTGTAGATAACATCGGCGTTGCGAACCGCCTCGTGAGGATCCTCGGTGATTGTGATTTTCGACTTGCCGGCCTTCTTTGCCCTCTCGGTAATTGCGGAGTCGGGCATCGTCTCATTGCGGGTGCCGATCCGCAAGTCGAACGGCAAAACGGTCGCGGCCTCAAGCCAGGAGTTGGCGACATTGTTGCCGTCGCCGAGATAAGCGATTTTCATGTGATCGATTTTTCCCTTGTGTTCGATAATTGTTTGCATATCGCCCATGATTTGGCAGGGATGCGATAGGTCGGTCAGGCCGTTGATAACGGGCACGTCGGCGTGTTTGGCCAATTGCACTACATTATCGTGTGAGAAGGTGCGGATTTCGATCATGCCCACGAGCCGCGAGAACACTTTAGCCACGTCATGGATAGACTCCCGGACTCCGAGCTGTATTTCCTGGTCGGTGATATAGAGAGAATGGCCGCCGAGTTCGTGAATTCCCACCTCGAACGAAATGCGGGTCCGGAGCGATGGCTTGTGGAAAATGCAGGCCACCGTTTTGCCCTTGAGGACATCGAGGACCTGCCCTTTTTTCTTTTTCAGGTCAACAGCGAGCCTGATAGTTTCCCGCACTTCCGATTCGTTGAAATCTGTGACTGCAAGAAAATCACGTTTCATATTGTCATCCTCTAATTTCTGTTCAAATATTCAATATAAATACGGCATTTCTATCCGAATGTTCAGGATTTTCCCCGAATTGGGAGAAAACACATTTTGTCCGCGGGTTCCTTGACGGGTCTATTGATTTTCAAAAGTATGCAGAAAAGAAGCCAAAATAGAATGTCTGGATACGGTCGGCCGCTGCCGACAATACCGCCGGTTTCGAAAAAGGACCTGGCAAAAATCGAAAGAATGCCTGCTAAGACGCCGTAAGTCATAGCCTTATCCTGAATTGACTTGGCGTTTTTCAAAGCGTTCATTGCCTCGCGAATCGGCAATATATATAAAACCAGGGCAAGGAAAAAGCCGGCGATACCGAGGTCGACCACCATACTTAAGAAAAAGAGATGGGCGTTCGGCACGGTTTTCATGAATCCGCGCTCGTAAGCCGTGTTAAAATAGGGATCGTATTCGCTGGGGTAGTTACCCAGCCCGATACCTAAAACCGGATTTTTCCTAATCAGCTCGATAGAATTGGCCCAAATCACATCCCTGGATGTTGTACCTCGTTCAAATCTTAAACCCAGAGAAATCACATTGCGAATCGCGGGCATGGAAATAAATATTAAGACAATTGCCAGTATAAGAAATATCAGATATTTTATTTTGCGAGCCCAGATAAAAAACATCATTATCGCGATCGCGAAGCCTAAAATTGACGCTCTCGAATTTGTCAATATCAGCGCAATACTCATGATAATTGCAGCGCCAAATGACATAATCCTGACAATATTGTCTCGATACCAAATACCTATTGCAATCCAGAAGGGAATAGCGACCATTAAAACATAACCCAGCAAATTGCTATTGGGGAAGACGCCGCCGGGCTTCAATCGGTATAAATCCAATAGCGAGACAAAGTCCCTGACTTGCGAATATTCTTTAAAGAGCATGAATGACGAAAAGATAAGCGGCAGTGTCATGGCTGTAAATAGAAGCAATGTATGCCGCGGATGATATTGATCATATATTACAAAAATAAGCAAGAAGAATATGATAAGCCTGACTAGCGTTTTCAGTTCGGGGCCCGTAATGCCGTTGTTGAAGCCGGAAATCAAACCAGCGCCGAAAAATACCAGGGAAAAGGCCAACAGAGAATTCGATGTTGCAGTTGCTGTCTCCTTGTTGGCAATTTTCCTTATGGCCCATAATACTATTATGAACATCGCAAAGACCAAACTAACTGCAATATAAACCTGAAAATAAAACAACATAATGAAAGGGATTGAGGCCAGATAAAGAGCCATCGCAAATAGGCCGTATCGCAAATTCAAGAATAAAATTAGAGCTAAAAAAGGAATAAACAGCGCATTTAATCCTAATATTGCAATAAGGCTTGAACTGGTGATAATAATTGCAATTGAGATGATGCCGACGCGGAATCCCTGATCATCCTCGAATATGACCTGCTTCCAAAAACGCTTCATCGAAATCAGCAGCGCAGCCAAAAAAACCCGCCTACAATATATACCTTGAAAGGTCCTCGTCCTCGACTATGTCCTTGAGGGTATCTTTGACGACCTTCCTGTTTATCTTGATCTTCTTCGAATCCTGGTCGGGAGAATCGTACATGACATTCTCCAGAAGCTTCGTCAATACGGTGTGAAGCCGGCGGGCGCCGATATTCTCGGTGCGGGTGTTGACCTCAAACGCGATCCGGGCTATTTCCTCCACGCCCGAGTGCTCGAAAACCAATTCCACGCCCTCGGTTTTCATGAGGGCGGTGTATTGTTTGATCAGGGCGTTCTCGGGCTCGGTCAGGATACGCACAAAGTCGGCCGCCTTGAGATCATCCAGCTCGACACGGATCGGGAATCGCCCCTGCAGCTCGGGAATCAGGTCGGATGGCTTGGAGGTATGGAAAGCACCGGCCGCGATAAACAGGACATGATCGGTCTTGACCAGGCCATACTTGGTCATGACATTTGTGCCCTCGACTATCGGCAGGATATCGCGCTGCACGCCCTCGCGCGAGACATCCGGACCAGTGGTCGATTTTTCCCCTGCGATCTTGTCGATCTCATCGACAAATATCATGCCGGAATTCTCGACCCGCTTGACGGCCTCGGAAATCACCTCGTCGATATCGATCAGCTTGTTGGCCTCCTCGGCGGCGATTATCTTCTGGGCCTCGGGGATCGATACTCGCCGCTTGCGCGTCTTCTTGGGCATCATCCCCGAAAACATCTCCTGTACGTTGACTCCCAGTTCCTCCATGCCCATGGGCGAGAAGATCTCGACGATCGGGAAACGGGTATCGGAGATATCGATTTCGACCATCCGCCTGTCGAGCTTGCCGCTTCTCAACTGATCGCGCAGCTTCTCACGCGCGCCGACAGCTCTTACCTCCTCGGATTTTTCAGCTGATGCAAGCGCCTCTTGATTTTCGGGCGATACCTTTATCCCAAATTGCCTGGCACTTTCGGCCCTGACCGATGAATCAAGAATCCGCTTGCGAGGCGATAGCGGCAGGAGAATATCGAGCAGGCGTTCCTCGGCAATCTGCCGCGCCTTCTCGTCGACTCGTTCCTGCATTTCGTGCTTGACCATGTTGACTGCCAGGTCGGTCAGGTCGCGCACCATAGATTCAACGTCGCGGCCGACATAGCCGACCTCGGTATACTTGGAGGCCTCGACCTTGATAAAGGGCGCCCCCGAAAGACTGGCCAGCCGCCGGGCAATCTCGGTTTTTCCAACGCCGGTCGGGCCGATCATGATAATATTGTTAGGCATGATTTCGTCGCGCAGATGCTCATCGACCATCTGACGCCGCCAGCGATTGCGCATGGCGATAGCCACCATCTTCTTGGCGTTGTCCTGTCCGATTATGTATTTGTCCAATTCGGCTACGATTTGGCGGGGGGTCAGCGTTTGAGTCTTATCGGAAATCTCGAAAGTTCGATCGATCATAGAGTCTCCACTGTGATGTTGGAATTGGTGAATACGCAGATCGAGGCGGCGATCTCCAGCGATTGGCGGACAATATCTGCCACCGGCATCTTGGTGCTGGCTTTGAGGGCCCGGGCCGCCGCCAAGGCGTACCCGCCACCCGAACCGATCCCGATAATTCCATCATCCGGTTCGATTACGTCGCCCGTACCCGAGAGCATAAAGAGATGCTTCTTATCGAGCACCACCAGCATCGCCTCAAGCCGCCGAAGGTACTTGTCGGTTCGCCATTCCTTGGCCAACTCCACCGAGGCCCGCGCCAGGTTGCCGGAGTATTCGTCGATCTTCGATTCGAACCGCTCGTAGAGCGTGAAAGCATCGGCAGTGGCTCCCGCGAAACCTGTCAGAATAGTATCATTATATATGCGCCTGATTTTCGAGGCCCTGGCTTTCATGATCGTTTCTCCCATGCTGACCTGGCCATCGGCGCCGATAGCCGCCCCGGTCTTATCGACCATCGCCAGAACGGTCGTAGCCCTTATATTCCTATTCATTTTCCTTCACCTTATCCGCGCGTGGATGCGCTCGCTTGTAAACCGATATCAACCTGCCCGTAGTGGTATGGGCATATTTCTGGGTCGTCTTGAGGCTGGAGTGACCCAGCATCTGCTGCACGGCGCGAAGGTTGGCTCCGGCCTCCAGCAGGTGCGTGGCGAACGAATGTCTTAGGCTATGCGTGGAGAGCTTCTGCTTCTCGGAGGCCTTCGCCAGGTATATCTTGACGATCCGCCCGGCACCTCGCGGTGTTATGCGTCCGCCATTGTTATTGAGAAACACCGCCGACCCCGATTTGATTTGTCTTTCGCCCGCAGTGATTTTCTCGGCCCGTTTTTGAAGGTAATATTGCAGAGTCTCCCCAGTTTTGGGACCAAGCGGTACTACCCTGTATTTGCCGCCCTTGCCGAAGACTCTTACCAGTCTGTCTTTGAAGAGGAGGTCCTTAATATCCAACCCTACCAACTCGGAGAGGCGCAGGCCACAGCCGTAATATAGATCGATCATGGCGAAATCGCGCAGGCCGATAAAATCGCAGCGGAACTTGCCTTCGACCATCCCTTTGGCCTCTTCCGCCGATAAATATTCAGCCCGGTAATGCTCTGGCCGGGGATAAGGTATCTCACGGAATGGGTTGGATTTCCACTGGCGGGAGGCCACCTGGTAATCGCCGAAATTCTTGAGTGAGTCGAGCTTGCGGGCCAGGGACACTTGCTTGAGACCCTTCTTCTTCAGGCTGATCAGGAATAAGCGGCCATGCATAGCCAACGGCTTGCCCGAATCGTAAATATCTTGGTGATGTTCCTTCAGAAATGCAACGAACGCGGCACAATCGCGGGTGTAGGCAATCAGGGTATTCTTGGCGACACCCTCAACAGATTCAAGATGCCCTGAAAATCGTGATAAGCTCTTTTCCCAAACCGACATGATGGGGGGATTATAATGAGATGGCGACGGTAAAGCAAGGAGGGATTGCAGGACAGTCCCGTGCCCTCAGATCCAATGACCTGACGTCAAGAGTATTTGCATTGAGTGGTGGCTATTTTCTTGTTGCCGGTGGACAATCGGCGCAATTCTGCAGTGTGGGGCCCCCTTTGAGATAGCTGACGAAGTATGTAATGTCGATGCCGTTGGTGTTACACGAGCCGTTTACATCCATTGCGGCGTAGAATGGGAAAGCGAGCGGTGGACAATTACAAGAATCGGCCGGGGCGTTTCCGCCCTTGAGGTAACTAACACCGTAGGTAACGTCGATGCCATTGGCCTGGCCGCTGCCGTTGATGTCGCCCACATCGTAAGTACATGAGGGAATTTCAGCGAATTTGGCGACAAAGGCATCGTTTGTTCCACTTATAAGGGAATCATAAGGATTTACCCTTGGAAAATTTGGGGAATTTGTCAAGCCCGCAACCAGGGGATTCGAGTTTAAGTCCAATGCAACGCCATAACCAATATCGTTAGAGCTTCCACCTAAGAACGTGCTATAAACCAAGGAATTCCCCAGCGCTGACAACTTCGTTACAAATACATCGTCCCCACCGTTAGAACTGCCGTCATAGAAATTGATCACTGGAAAATTAGTCGAGTTGGTTCTTCCAGTAACATATGTGTTGGTAAGGCCGTCTACAGCAATAGAATACGCATTTTCAATGCCGCCCCCGCCAAGGTAAGTGCTGAAAATGAGGGAATTGCCTGAATTTGATATCTTTGCAATGAAAGCATCTTGCCCGCTCAAAGTCGAATCATAGGCGTTGACAACCGGGAAATTAATTGATGCTGTAGAGCCTGTTATATAAACATTGCGCCCAACGTCTACCCCAATTCCTTCTCCCGCTTCGCCAACATCACCGCCCAGATAAGTTGAAAATATCAATGCGCTTCCAGAAGCGGACAGCTTTGTTATGAATGCATCAGAAGCGCCATTTAACGAGTCATCTATTGGATTAACGGTTGGAAAATCATCACAACCCGTTTGCCCAGTTACATACACATTGCGTGAACCATCAAGCGCAATATCGTACCCCATATCATAGGACCCCCAACCTGGTGGATATGAACCTCCGCCTAAAAACGTACTGAAGATAACTGTATTGCCCGCAACCCCAAGTTTTGTTACAAAAGCATCTGAGTATAAGACCAAGTCACCTCCATCAGGTATACAGTTATATGCCCCGGGGGTGCAGACAAAGCCATCGCCATATGTATAACCAGTTATATACGCGTAGCCATAGGCATCGACAGCGATACCGTAACCCACATCCCAAAATCCACCATTAATATATGTGCTGTAGACTAAAATATTTCCGTTTGGACCTAGTTTCAAAACGAATACGTCTTCGTCTTCATAATGTTGAGATTCATAAGGGTTGACAGTGGGAAAGTTATCCGATTGAGTTTCTCCGGTTATGTACGCATTGCCATTTCCGTCTATGGCAATATCATTTCCAATATCCTCCGCGCTTCCTCCGATAAAGGTGCTATATAGCAAAGAGTTGCCCGATGCCGATAACTTTGCCACAAAAACATCATAGGCTCCGTTATGACTTCCATCATATGGATTAATCGTAGGAAAATTGGTGGAATTAGTATATCCAACTACAAAGGCATACCCCAAATTATCTACTGCTATACTTTTCCCGGATTCGGATTGATTCCCTCCAAGGTATGTGCTGTAAACGAGCTCCGGATCGATGATGACCGGATGGCCGGAGTCGAAACCGTCTCCAAGAGCGAAGCCAAAGGCGTCATTCCTTACTTCATATCGCGCCGCAACGGCCTGCCTTTGGTCCCCCATCTCCTGGTAGACGTACGGCGCCTTCTCATACACCGGCCCGAAGCGCGTGCGGGCCTCCAGATCGCCGGCGGGCGTAACGCTTATATCATTTATGCCCTCATATTTAATCCCGATATTGGATAAATCCGCTCCCGGGTTAACAATGAAATCATACTTCATGCTCCGTCCATCCCCGTAATAGCGCAGGTCTATGCCGGGGTAGATGTTTTTATATATGATTGTTGAGAAGTTGGGCACGTCCGTGCGCCATTTACCGGGGTCGTTGCCGTAGAAGTAGTTGCAGTTGTGGGAGAGGCGGCCTTCGCCCATGATTTCTGCGCCAGGGTTGGCGCCGACAAACTGGGCTTTGATTACCATCGACTCCTTTCTAAATCGGGGGCGTTCGAGCCTATCTGGCATCTCGCGCATTTCGGGGTATGGCGGCTCCTCAAGCTCATCGGTGTTGCGGATGAATTGATAGACCACCTCATCCTTACAAAACCAGAAGGTGGCCCCGCCTGCCTCGGCCTTGAAAAGGGCCTGTTGGTCCCATTGGCCGCGGTTTTCCGTGAAGGCCAGGGGCTGAGAAGCGAGATTGGTCATGACCATTTGGTTTGCGCCTTTCGTCTCTTGGAGAATCTGAGTAGAAACGCTTGTGGTAACAAGCGGACATGCCACGGCCAATAAAACCAACCACCGAAATTTCATCGCAACCTCCGAAAGGGGTGAGCGGGTTATCAATTAGACGGAAGTAAAAAGTATAAAAGCCCCGGTGTCGGTCAAAGCTGCGGTATTATTATAGCATATTATCGAAATTGCACAATAAAAAAAGCCAGGTCACTGGCGACCTGACCTTTGTATCGGGCCGTCAGGTCACACTCGCCTGCGGTGAGCACGACCAGACGGAACCAAAAAAGGGTCATGTCTGACCCCGCACGCTTAGCAACAGGGGCAAGGGACCTGACGCAAACTTAATAAGAAGGAAATTGGATGTCGGGTTTGGGGACCCGACACCACAGTTTTGTTACGTCGTTACCGGCTCGGGATTGTCTATGTGCACCACCGCGCGGCATTTGGGGCAGGCCAGGAAATCGCCCTTGGCCTTGGTCGAGCGCTCCACCATGTAGGCAAAACCGCAAGTGTCGCATTTCCGTTTGAGCGGTCGGTACCACGAGGAGTGTTCGCACTTGGGATAGTTGGAGCAGGAGAAAAACACTTTCCCTTTTCGCGAGGTCCGCTCCACGATATCGCCGCCGCAACCCGGCTCGGGGCATTTCACGCCGGTCGGGATATTCTTGGTCGTTTTGCACTCGGGGTAATTACTGCACGCGATGAATCGCCCGAACCGCCCCCGGCGAATCTGCATCGGAGCGCCGCAGTTGGGACATTTCTCGTCGATCGTCTCGACCTCATTTTCGAGTGACTTGGTGTTCTTGCATTCGGGGTATGCCGAACAAGCCATGAACCGCCCGTTCCGTCCGATCTTGATTATCATCGGGCTGCCGCACTTATCGCAAACCTCGTTGGTCTTCTCCTCGGTCTGCTTTTTGATCCTGGCTTTGTGCTTGACCGCCTTGTCCAGATCGGCCTTGAACGGGCCATAGAAATCATTGAGCGTCTCGACCCAGGTGTAAGAGCCGTCCTCGACCTTGTCGAGCTCGCTTTCCATCCGGGCCGTGAACTCCTCGGAGAAGATATCAGGGAAGTTCGCAATTAGAATCTTTTTGACCATCTTGCCGAGATCGGTCGGCGAAAAGCGGCGCTTGTCCTGATTGATATATTTGCGATCGACCAGCACCGAGATTATCTGGGCGTAGGTCGACGGCCGGCCGATGCCATTCGATTCGAGCTCCTTTACCAGGCTGCCGGCATTGAATCGCGGTGGTGGCTCGGTGAAATGCTGCTCGGGCCGAATCTCGACAAGCTTGACCTTCTCCCCTGCCTTGACCGACGGGAATCCGTTCTTTCCATTTTCATCATCGCCGTTGTAGAGGACAGTGTAGCCATCGAATGTCATCTTCGATTTCGAGCCGCGGAACAGGAATCGCCCGCTTTCTACCTCTATTGTATTAACATCGAACTCCGCTGGGGCCATCTGCGAGGCCATGAAGCGCCGCCAGATAAGATCATAGAGCCGATACTGCTCACGCGAGAGATATTTCTTTATGTTCTTTGGAATCAGGCTCGGCACTGTCGGCCGGATAGCCTCATGGGCCTCCTGCGCCGACTTCGATGATTTGTATTTGCGGGCTGTCTCCGGGAGATACCGCTCGCCGTAGAGCTTCACGATCAAGTCGCGGGCGGCGTCGGCGGCCTCGGACGCTATGCGAACCGAATCGGTCCTCATATAAGTGATAAGGCCGATCTGCCCCTCTTCGCCGATCTCCACGCCCTCGTAAAGCTGCTGAGCGATCGCCATGGTGGCCTTGTTCGACATGTGCAGCTTGTTGAATGCGTCCTGTTGAAGGCTGCTGGTAATAAACGGCGCCGGCGGGCTTTTCCGGCTTCTGGTCGTCTCGTTGCTCTTGACCTTATACGATTGAGACTCGATTTCCGATTTGATCCTGGTGGCATCCGCGCCCGTGGAAATCTCGAATTTTATTCCGTCGATCTGCCACAGCCGGAGCGTGAAGATCTGCTTCTTGGCGGCCTCGAAATCGGCGTCGATGGTCCAGTACTCGACCGGCACGAACTTATCGATCTCCTCCTCGCGGTCGCAAATCATCTTCAAAGCCACAGACTGCACTCGTCCGGCCGAAAGGCCGCGCATGACAGTTTCCCATAAGAGCGGGCTAACCTGGTAGCCGACCAGCCGGTCTAAAATTCGGCGCGCCTGCTGGGCGTAGACTTTTTTGATATCGATCTGGCCGGCGTTCTTGATGCCATCGAGCACGGCCTTCTTGGTGATCTCGTTGAATGTGACGCGATAGATTTTCTTATTCAGCTTGGAGATTTCACCGGCAATATGGAAAGCAATGGCTTCGCCCTCGCGGTCCGGGTCAGGCGCGAGGTAAACCTTATCGGAACTGGCCGCCTTCTGCCTGAGCTCTTTGATTGCCTTGGTCTTGTTCCTGATAGTGATATACTCCGGTTCGAAATCGTTGTCGATATCGACCCCCAGCCTGGACTTGGGCAGGTCCTTGATATGGCCACCCGAGGCTATGATATCGAATCCCCTTCCCAGAAACTTCTTCAGGGTTTTCGACTTTGTCGGCGATTCCACGATGACCAGGCTTCTTGCCAAAACAGCGACCTCCAAACTAATATGCAATCAAATTCGGCGGGACTTTGGTAGATCAGGTCAAGTCGAAAGTCTCGACCTCTTCCTCGGTTTTGCGCCGGTCGAATTTGACCTTTCCGCTTTTCAATTGATCGAGCGCAACGCTGGTGACCTTGCGCTGTTCCATCTTATTAAACTCCTCGGGGGCAGTCTGTTCCTTTACGGCTTGGCGCTCCGCGTTGATTTTCCTGGCCAGCCTGGCCGCCACCAGGACAGCCTCATATTCGTTCGGAACAACTTCCTCGAGTGGCTTTTGACTGTTTTCCATGCAACCTCCCGCTTTCGGCGATTCTAACGACCGCGCCCGCTCGCAAGTTCCCTTACAAACCCAGCAGCCCTGCCTGCCCGGATTCCCAGAACCGGCGTTCGTTGCGACGGATCGTCTTGGCTCGCTCGGCAGCAATTATCATATCGACTTCATTAGTCGCTTCCTTAAGATCTTCATTCAAAACAATGTAATCATAGCGATGCCAGTATCCCAGTTCCTTAACCGCCGTCTCCAGCCGCATCTTCCTTTGCTCCGAGGAATCGGTGCGGCGATGGAAAAGGCGGCGGCGCAATTCGGTCAGCGACGGCGGAATCAGGAATATCGTTACGGCCTGGCGATACTTGTCCTTCAGCGTCATGCCGCCCTGGACATCGATATCGCATAACAGCACGCGGTCGGCGGCGATGGCATTGGTTATTTCCGAGAACGGTGTCCCGTAGCGATGCCCGAAGACGTAGGCCCACTCGGCCAGCTCGTTGTTCTGGATCATCGAATCAAACCTCTCGTCGGAGACGAAATAGTAATCGACCCCATCCCTTTCCTTCCCTCTATTGGGCCTGGTCGTAGCCGAGATCGAAAACTTATACTCGGGATGTTTCTTCATCAGCATGTGGCAGATGGTTGTTTTGCCTGTCCCCGACGGCGACGAAAGAATCGCCACCAGTCCCGGTTGTTTTGTCTGTGCCATTGTCATCTCCGGTATTTGTGCGCCGCCCAACGCGGATCACGTCCAGGCCTGAATTGTTTCGGCGCCGGTATCATTCGATATTTTGAACCTGCTCGCGCAACCGCTCTATTTCCTCTTTGACCGCGATAACCCGGCGCGAGATTTCGTAATAAGCCGATTTGTCGCCGATCGTGTTCGTCTCGCGATTAAGTTCCTGGAGTATGAAGTTGAGCCGCTTGCCCACCGGGCCGGATTCTCCCAGGCTCGACTCGAACTGTTCGAGATGCGACATAAGCCTGACACATTCCTCGGTTATATCCGACTTGTCGGCCAGGACCGCGACCTCGATCGCCACCCGCTGAGCATCGACCTCGGCCCCGCCCAGCAATTCCTCGATCCTGGCTTTCAACCTGGCCTGGTAAGCATGGATATTTTGTTCGGCAAGCGCCTCGATCTCGGCAGTCACCTTGCGTATGATCCCGATCCGCGATATCATATCCTTGACCAGGTTTTGGCCCTCGGCGCTCCTCATGGCGTTAGCGGCATCGGCCGCAGATTCGATGGCGGGCTTCAATATCTTCCAGATCTTTTCCGGATCGTCCTCCAGCTTCTCGACTTTCACCAGGTCGGGTAGCGAGGCGAAATCGCTGATGCTGGGGACGCCCTCAAGCCCGAAGCGGGTCCGCAGGAGCTGGTAAATCTTGAAATAAGCATCGGCCCTGCCCTCGTCCAATACGATGGCCCCATCGAGCGGCTCCTGCTCCCAGCTTATTGTGACATTCACCTTGCCGCGGCTAAATTTAGTGGCCAGGAGATTCTTTATCGTATTTTCGAGCGGGGAAAGTGTCTTGGGCAGCCGAAACTGGTATTCCAGAAAACGGTTGTTGACAGTTATGATCTCAACCGTGAATTTGTATTTGTCATTTTCGGCCTCGGCCCGGCCATAGCCGGTCATGCTGCAGGTCATCCGCTTCTCCTCGTCATCAGATTAAAACTTTCATAATATTTCAAAAATATATTTTGTCAACCACATAATGTAATTAAATTACGTATCCGATGGAAATCCAAAAGCCGACGGTCCTGGATGCTGCGCGAATTGCGGCCGAACTTGATAACGCCAGGGGCAATATCATTATCAGTGCCCTTGTCCGCCACGATTCATCAGGTCTTTACCTGGCGCTTGGTGGAAACAAATCCACCATACATTGCCTGGTCGAGAAGCGGTATGCCTACCTGGGATATATCGAAATGGCGTCCACCGCGGATCTCAAGTCCGTTCAGCCGCTTACGAACCACACGATCTTATCGGCCGGGCAGTTGGGAGCTGACCGCATTGTAAAGCTATCACTGGAAAGGAATGATCGCCTCGGAAGAAAGATCGGCGCCAGCCTGATTTTCGAATTGATCCCCAGTAAGGGCAACGTTGTGCTGGTGAATAACCGCGGCGAGATAAAGTGGTCTCTTCGGAAGACGGAATCGGATCGATACAAAGCCCCGGCCCCACTCAGAAAACCGACCGTGCTGAATATTCGGGACCATCTCGAGGAATTATCGAAATGCGCCCCCAAGGAAATAATCGACAAAATTTACGGCCTCAATCCAATGGATATCAGAAATCTCAGACCGGACATGTTCAGCCGCACCGACGAGCTATTGACTGAAATAGAAAAATATGCGTCGGAAGCCTCTAAACCCGGGCCGGCCTGGATCATCAAGGGAAATAGCGATATCATGGGTTATTCGCTGATGCCACCCAAACTTGAGATCGGCGAGGAAGCCGAGGAGTTTGATTCGGCGCTCCTTATGTATCCTTATTATTATAGCCAGGCGGCTGCCCGGGGCGCCGGGGACAATCTACGCGCCAGGCTGACAACCGCCCTTGAAAAGGAGATCGGAGTACAGAGGCGAAGATGCGCCGCTCTTTCCGAAGAAATCGATATAGCTCATTCATCGGAGACATTAAAGCTCTGTGGCGACTTGATCTTAGCCAATCTCGATCAAATCAACAAGGGCATGGGCAGTATTTCTCTTCCCAATTTCGAGGGTCGACATCCTGAACGCGTAGAGATTAAGCTGGACCCCTCCAAAAGCGCCGCCGCCAACGCCCGTGAATATTACGAACGATTCAAGAAATTATCGGCATCGTTGAAAATTCTTGAGAAACGTCTGGAATCGACACGGAAGAAACTCTCGGACCTGGAGGCGATTCGAAAGGAAACGACCGATGATCTGGGCCGCTTGGAGGAGGAACTCGCGGCGCGGGGCCTTGTTTCGAAAGTTAGGAGCATCAAGAAAAGGACGGTCGAGAAGCGCCTTCCTTATAAGAGGTATCTTGCTTCGAATGGCTGGGAAATATTCGTGGGCCGCACGAGCTCCGACAACGATGAGCTCACATGCAAGATCGCGCACAAGCATGACTACTGGTTTCACGCCTGGCAAGCGGCCGGCTCGCATACAGTTTTGAGGCTACCTGACAAGAATGCAATCCCGGATAAGAAAATTTTATACGAGGCGGCGTCGCTGGCCGCCTATTATTCCAAAGCCAGGACATCGGGCAAAGTGCCGGTGATTTACACGCAAGCCAAATATGTCAGGAAACCCCGAAATTTCCCGCCGGGCAAGGTCCTGGTAGAACGTGAAAAGCAACTGCTAGTGGGGCCGGCGGATATAAAGAAATATCAAAGCGAATCATGATAAACATATTTGCCCCGGATAATAGCGAGCCGTGCTCGAAACAAGGCCGGACTGGCAATTCAACCCCACAAATCTGCATAAGTTAATATCCAAATAATAAAGCAGGGATTCAACATATCGAACCCCTGAGTGGCACAATAAGGTGTTGTAGATGAGCTATATCTTCCTTATCGCGATCACCGTAAAATCATCGGTCAAGTCGCGTCGCTCCGAAAAAAATCTAACCTCGGATAACAGGTTTTCTATCAACATGTCGAGTGGTTCAGAGCGATGATCCTGGAGAATGCGAGTGAGCCGTTCCGTTCCAAACATGTCTCCGTTAATATTTTCGGCCTCGGTGACACCATCGGTGTAAAGCACAAGCAGGTCACCAGCGTTGAATTCGAGCGTTTTTTCCTCGTAGGTAAATCCCACATGTATGCCTAGAACTCCGCCGGTCGGCTCCAGCCATTCCACAGCACTATTGTTGCGAATCAACATCCCCGGGCAATGGCCGGCATTGGTGTAGATAAGCCGGTTTGCCCCGGCGGGAGCTGTATCCAGGAGCACGCAGGCGAGCGATATGAATTTCGTCACGGGCACATTGCGGCATAGCCACTGATTGAGCCGGGAGATGAGCTGACAGGGCGAGATGATGTCCTCGGCCAGAATTCGCATGGCGCCCTGAACATTGGACATCAGAAGCCCGGCCGGCAGCCCCTTACCCATGGTATCCGCGATCATGATCCGAGTTGCGCCATTCCTCGAGGATGGCAGGAAATCGTAATAATCACCGCCTACGATTCTGGCCGCCAGCGACTTAACGGCAATTTCATGTCCCTCGATTCTTTCGAAAGCCTGAGGCAACAGCGCGCGATGAATCTTACTGGCCAGGAACAACTCCTCCTCGAGTTGGGCGCGCTCCTCCTTGGTGATACACCCCAGGCAAATCTCAGTTACCGGTTGAATTTCGAGACGGAAGAGCTCGATATCCTCTTTGCAGACGTCGCAGTTGCCAAAGGACTTGTCCTCGACACGCTGCAGAGCATTCTTGATATCGATCAGCAGGCCCTGGGCCTTGGAAATATCCGCCTCATTGGGTGTCTCCGGCGAATTCAGCCATTCGACAACGTTTTGCTCTCTCTCCGAGAGCAGTTTCTTAAAATGCTCGAGATCCGATATTGTCATATTTTTTCCTTTTAGCTACTATACGAAATTGGTATGTATTGGTTACCTAATAATACCCTATAAAATAAATTACAAGTAATTTTTGGGAAGGGACTCAATTTCAATAATGCGAAATTTCACAGCAAGGATTAAAAAAGGGCCGGCCGTATATTTTATCTCCGCTCCCACGCGGGATCATATGCCAATTTTCGAGTTACCCCCTCTGGCCAAACAGGCCGCGATTCAACTCGGACGGGCTTCAGCGGATATTAATTCCCCGGTCGCGGGATATATAGTCATGCCATCGGCTATGATGGGCATTGTCGCGTTCAAGGGAGACCACGACCTCGGTGAATTCGTATTTAACTACAAGAGACTGTCGGCGCTGGCGATCATCGGCCTCGACCATGGCCTATTTCACGAGAGGCTATATCGAAAGGGGAAATTTCGGCCCTGGATGGGGCGATTCGACCAGATCGTCATCGGATCCAATGAACAGCTTCTGGCCCGTCTCGAATATATGCATAACGAGCCGGTCCGGCGCGGGCTGGCCGAAAGCCCAATAGAATATCCATATTCGAGCGCGGCCGACTGGGCCGGAACCCGGCAGGGGCTGATCAAGATTGAGAAGGAATTGACCTGGGCGGGGATATAATAAACAAATAAAGGCAAGGCTTGGGAGCTGTGGGGAGCAAGCTCCCCACCTACAAGAGAATCATATTCAATTCAAACCCTCTTGTAGGTCGGCGACTTGTCCATTTGGACCTTGAGGCTGCCGACAGCGATAATTAAGACATGCGCGATATTGAAGAAGAGCCAAACCTGTCGCTGGTTCGGCCTTGTATTCATGAATTGGAGACCGGAACCGTACAATGACCCGGTCTATTGGGGAATGTAGCCGTTTACTCGCTCTCCGCCTTGGCAATCTCCCCCTGCAGGAATTCCATTGCCTGCGAATTGGGATCAAGCTCGAGATACTTCTTCCAAGCCATGGCAGCGCCCTTGGCATCATTTTTTTCCATCCGCAACACCATGCCGAGATTGAAATAGGCTTGCGGAAGTTGCGGGTCGAGCTCGATCGCCTTTCTGAACATATCAATGGCCTTATCCGGCTCGTCATTTTGTCGGTACATGGCGCCAAGATCGACAATGACGCCGGGGTTATTGGGCCTGATTTTCAGAGAGCGCTCATAATACAGGATTGCCATTGGCGGATTTCCCATATCATAATGTGCATTCCCCAGGCCGACCAGGATTTCGAGGTCGTTGGGGTCATTTTTCAGACGGCTTTCCAAATTCGTGATAGTCATTCTGATTCTGGTCGTATCGGGTCCGGCGGGCATCTGAGGCTCTGCCTCCTGTGTGAATGCCCCCTGTCCCTCGACCTGCGCAGGGAGTTTTCCTTCCGGCGACATGGTCATGAAGATGACAATCCCCGAAATCGCAATTATGCCGAGGAATATCAGCAACATTTGATAATCTTTTTTCATCTTTCCTCCAACAGCCACTATACATTAAGCCGAAATCGGGAATTGCCGGCCCGAATTCGGCGCAGGCGGCAATATGTCGGTAAAATGCCTTTGTGTCAAGCGTCATGGGCCATGAGGTTATGTCCGAATTGGTAAGTTCGGCAGATTTCAATTCTTTGACTTGGTCGCGCAAAGGAATTATATTCGACATCAGAAATATGGCATCGAAAATCAAATGACGGAAACAATCGCCAATAACATTGCGCGCGTGGTGGGCAAATATGGCCCCAGAGTGGAGATTCAAACTGCTGATGGCGTAATTTCGGCCGTTGTCAGGGGCAGATTAAAATATGGCGGGTCCGAACATCAGGATACCGCCCAAAGGACGATCGTGGCGGTTGGAGATTACGTGGAATTCGCCAAGAAGAGCGGACACACGGCCACCATAAACCGCATCCTTGAAAGAAATAAGGTAATTTCGAGGCCGGCGGTAGGAAAGGAGGGAATCGTCCAGGTCGTCGTATCGAATGTCGATCGCATCGTCATTGTGACATCGACAACCGACCCTGATTTTAAGGCGGGGGTGGTCGACAGGCTCTTGATAATCGCGTTCAAAGAGGAAATCAAGCCGGTCATCGTCCTGAATAAAATCGATCTGGCCGATCCCGAGGCCTACCGCCAATACACTGACGCTTGGATGCGAATTGGATGCGATATCTTATTTACCAGCGCCAGGACAGGCGAACATATCGACGAGTTTGGCCGGCTGCTTTCAAACGGCACCTGTGTGGTAGTCGGCCATTCCGGGGTTGGCAAATCATCGCTGTTGAACAAACTTAGTCCCGGGCTTCAGATTAAAATCGGCGACATCTCATCTTATTCTGGCAAGGGAAAACACACGACCAGCCGTGTCAATCTTTTCAGGTTGTTCCCGCAGGGATGGGTCGCAGACACACCCGGTCTGAAGGACTTGGGACTGGTGGGAGTAACGAGAAAAAATCTTCATAATTACTATCCTGAATTCGCGCCATTCGAATCGGGCTGTCAATTTACCGATTGCGTACATGTCGATGAACCATCGTGCGCCGTAAAAGACGCCGTGGACAAGCCTGATTGTTCGATTTCTCGCTTCAGATACCAGAATTACCTGAGCATATACCATTCGCTCGGCAAGTAAGCATCGACGAGTTGTGCCTATTAACGGTTGCTCGCATTGAAGTTGTGTTTTCAGGCGCCTGTCGACGTGGGTCGGAATCACCAATGACCGCCTTAACAAACCAGGCTGGCTAACCATTTGCGGCCAAATGAATTCCCAGATTTTATTATGGTTATATATGGCGTCAATATAACTTATTTAATATCAAGGGATTAGTTATACTAATTATACACTATCAAGGCCCCAAAAATCTCTTGACACCATTTTGATAATTCTTTAACTTCAAGCGACTTAAACGAATCCGACATTAAAATTGGAGGTTTAATTATTAACACTTTAAATGTCTTGGAAGGGGGTTGGAAATGTAATGACAGGTATCCGTGTCCGGGAGGATGAGTCGTTTGAGAAAGCTTTGCGACGATTCACCAAATCCTGCGAGAAGGCTGGTATTCTTTCAGATATAAAGAAGCATCAGCATTTTGAAAAACCATCGGATAGGCGCAAGCGCAAACAAAATGCCGCCAGGCAAAAGGCGCGCCGCTCTTCAAAGAGGGACTAATGGGGACCCCAGAGCGTTTGGACGAAGATCTGAAAACCGCAATGAAGTCTAAGGACGAGCTTAGGGTCCAAGTCCTGCGCATGATAAAATCCGACCTTCGCTATAAAAAGATCGAACTCGGCCGGGAATTGACCGACGATGACGTTATTGGTGTCTTGAGTTCCGGAGTCAAGAAGCGGCGCGATTCGATCGAGGAGTATCGTCGCGGAGGTCGGGAGGACCTGGCGAGCAGCGAGGCGGCCGAAATAGCCATCATCCAGGGCTATCTGCCGGAGCAGCTTTCCGATGAGGAATTGACGGCCCTGGTCGACAAGGCCGTCACACAGACAGGCGCCAGAACCATCAAGGATATGGGCGCAATCATGAAAATTTTGATGCCCGACGTACGCGGGCGGGCTGATGGCAAGGCAGTTAATGCCGCCGTGAGGGCCAGGCTCGAAGGCAAATAACAGGAGGGGATATGAACTGGGTAGATTTCACTATCCTGGTCATCATTGTTTTGGCCTTTTTAAATGGCTACAGGCGGGGGGCTTTTAAGGAAATTTCCACTTTTTTGGGACTTATTCTCGGCATTATTTTCGCCGTGAACAATGCCGACTGGTTGGCAGCGCAATTGCATGGCAAATTCAATTTCTCGCCGACCGTGCTTTACATGACCAGCTATATTCTGGTCCTGGGCGCGTGCATCGCGCTTCTGAAAATCATTGGGCATTTCTTCTACAAACTGGTCAAGATCGCTCCGCTCAAGACCGCCAACAAAATAAGCGGCGGAGCATTCGGTGTCATTAAGGGTCTGGTCGTGATTTCTCTGATCTTGCTCCTTTTCCTTTTTCCAACACCCTTTAGAAGTATCGACGGCGCCGTAGAAAGCTCCGTCACGGCCAAACCGATCCGGACCTTTGTGCCGATTATTTACAACAATACTTCCCTGGTGCATCCGCGCTCGGGCGATTTCATGGCGGAAATCGAGAAGGGCATCTTGAATCCGCAGGGTCAGGCATTTGCGGCCAACCCCGATGGAGAAGCCAAGGACGGCGCTTTGCTGGGCATGACCGATGAAGATGTGAAGACCCTGGGCAGGCTGAATCAGTATTTCAGCAAGGCTAAAAAGCAGCAGCAGTAGAGAAGTATTTTCAAAAGGCATATAGTCTTCATGAATGACCATACCTTAAAGGTATTGGAATATCGCTTCATTTTGGAAAGATTAGCTTGTCACTGCCAGTCCACACCGGGCAAGCGGCGAGCATTGAACCTTTCCCCTTTTGGCGACATTTACGACATCGCGGTCTCTCTCGACCTGATTTCGGAGATGAACGATATATTCAAGTTTGACGGTGGCCCTCCCGGCCTGATGTTCGATGACCTGGCCGAGAGGCTCGAACGCTCGAAATCGTCAGGCGATATTTTTGAGCCAAAAGTGCTCCTGGAATATTCGACCTTTTTCGGGATAGTACGCGATTTTCAGAAGATTCGCTCCCACTTCGCTAAATTGCACGCCATCATCTCAGGGTTGGTATACCCCCAGAACCTGCATGAGGAAATCGAAGCCAGTATCGACTACTCGGGCGAAATCAAGGATTCGGCCTCGCACGAGCTTCGGCGCCTGCGGCGGGAGTTGGTCGAGATTCGCGGCAAGTTGAACGATAAATTCGAGAAATATCTCCGTTCCGGCACCGCGGTTTATCTTTCCGACAGCCTCTACACTATCCGCGACGGGCGATACGTGCTGCCGGTCAAGGAGACCGAAAAGGGCCGTGTCAAAGGCATCATTCACGATAGATCATCATCGGGCGCGACCTTTTTCATAGAGCCGGCTGAAACGGTGGAGTTAAATAACCGCCATCGCGAGATCGAGACCGCCGAACGGGAAGAGATAAATCGCATCCTCAGGCATCTGACCGAGATGCTCTACGTCAATTCCGAGGCTATCACCGAGGATGTCGTCATTCTCTCCCGGCTCGATTTCGTGGCCGCCTGTTCGAGGCTTTCCCGAGAACTTGACGCCACCAGGCCGATATTCGCCGAAAACGGAATGATGGCTATAATCGGCGGGCGCCATCCGGCGTTGATGCTGCGTTCGCTCGACAAAAAGCAGGATATCGTGCCGCTCGATCTCACCCTGACGCGTGACGAATGCATCCTCATCATTACTGGCCCCAATACCGGCGGAAAAACCGTGGCCCTAAAGACCGTGGGGCTGCTATCGCTGATGGCCGCCAGTGGGCTATTTGTCCCCGCCGATTCCAAATCTCAATTTTTGTTATTCAATGCTATTTTCGCGGACATAGGCGACGAGCAATCGATCGAAAGCTCCCTTTCGACTTATTCCTCGCACCTGAATCATCTAAAGGAAGCGCTTGAGCAGGCCGATTCGGAATCGCTCGTCTTATTCGACGAGCTGGGCGCTGGCACAGATCCCGAAGAGGGGTCGGCGATCGGCCAGGCGGTGGTGGAGCATCTTTCGCGCGTAAAATGCTACGCGGTGGTGACGACGCATCACGGCAAGCTCAAGGCCCTGGCCGGGAAGGTCCCCTGTGTCGTCAACGGCTCGATGGAATTCGACCAACAGCACCTCAGCCCGACTTTCGTTTTCAGGGCCGGCATACCCGGTTCATCGTATGCCGTTGAGATCGCCAGGAAGCTGGGCATGTCAAGCCAAATTACGGGACGGGCCTGGGAATTGTTGGACCAGAAGGAGCGCGACCTGACAAAACTAATTGCCGAGTTGAACCAGAAATCGGTAGAGCTTGCGGAAGAGCTGAAAAAAGCCACTGCCAACAGAATTTCGTTTGAATCGCTTTCCGGGATTTACCAGGACCGACTCGAGGCCTGGCAAAAACAGGAAAAGGAGTTGCACAAGAAAAGGCTCAGGGAAACCGAGGACCTGATAAAATCGACTAAGGACGAACTCGATAAGCTTATCGAGAGCGCCAGGGAGAAGAAAAAAGATCGCGAGGCCCTGCGCGAGGTGCGCCGTGTCATTGGGGATCGCCTGGCACAAACCAGGCAGGAAATGGATACTTTAACAGGCTCCGCGAGGACGTACGAGCAGGCTCACGGTCTTCCCGGCGAAAAAGTCATGATAAAGGGAATAGAGGCCAAAGGAGAAGTCCTCGAGCCGGCCGATTCCTCCGGGCGGGTCAGGGTGCGGATTGGCAATGCCACCATGTTAACCGACCTGGAAAAGCTGGTCAGGCTTTCAGAGCCAGGGCGCGAGCCCAAATCATCGCAAATCAAAACCGATTACGCGCCGACACCCGGCCTGGAAATTGATATCCGCGGTTTGACTTTCGAAGAAGCCGAGCCGGTGATAGAACGTTATCTCGATGACGCCGGCAACGCCGGATTGGAAACTGTATCGATCATTCACGGCAAAGGAACAGGCGCCCTGCGCAAGAAGGTGCAGGAATACCTTAACAGGAGCCCGCGAGTGTTATCGCAACGCTTGGGCAACTGGAACGAGGGCTCCAGCGGTGTAACTGTTGTTACCCTGAGGAAAGACTGACGATGGCCGGCTACATTCCGGATGACATAGTCGAACGAATCAAGTCCGAATCGGATATCGTCACGGTAATCTCGGCATTTGTCAACCTTAAGAAAAGCGGCAAGGATTATAAGGGCCTTTGCCCTTTCCATCAGGAGAAAACGCCATCATTCTTTGTTATCCCCGGCAAGGGATTCTACCATTGTTTCGGATGCGGCGCCGGCGGAAACGCTGTCAATTTCATTATGGCGCATGAACGGCTCGATTACCCGGATGCGCTTCGCTACCTGGCAAACAAAGCCGGAATCACGATTCCTGAGACTAAGTCCGCTCCAAGGTCCGATATTGAGGCTCTATACGAGGCTTTGGCGCTGGCCGGCGCCTTCTTTGCATCGTCGCTGAAGGGCGAATCCGGGTCCAGGATTCTGGAGTATCTGAAATCGAGGGATATTACGAGCAAGACTATCGGCGAATTTGGGATAGGTTACGCTCCCTCTGGCTGGGATAATTTAATCAGGTTTACTTCGTCCAAAGGACTCTCCCCTGCCACGCTGGAGAAAGTCGGATTGGCGGCCAAGAAAGACAATTACTACGATCGCTTCCGGAATCGCCTTATGATACCGATCCGGGCTCTCTCCGGCCGCATAGTCGGGTTTGGGGGTCGGGTGTTGCCGGGAAGCGACGATGCCGCCAAGTATATCAACTCGCCCGAAACGGAAATCTACAAGAAGGGCAAGCTTCTTTTCGGTCTGGACCTTGGCAGAGACGAAATCCGGGCCAAGAATGAGGCCATCGTAGTCGAGGGTTATTTCGACCTGATCTCCCTTTACCAGCGCGGGATTAAAAACGTCGTGGCTGTCAGCGGCACGGGATTCACGACCGACCAGGCGGCGCTCCTGGCCCGTTTCTGCGAGCGGGTGGTGCTGCTCTACGACTCCGACTCGGCCGGAATTAAGGCGGCCTACAGGGCCTGCGGAATGCTGTATAACACCGCGGTCAGGCCCCAGGTGGCATTGCTTCCCAAGGGATATGATCCCGACAAATTCGTGCGCGAAATGGGGCCGGACCGGTTGCTGCAAACGGTGGAAGCATCGATGGACATAATCGACTTAGTCGATACGTTCGTGAAAGGCGATTTCTCGTCGCAGCCGCTTTCGATTCAGAGCCGGCTCATAAACGCCTTGACCGATATCGTTAAACCGATCGAAAATCGCGCCACCCGCAAGGTGCTGCTCGACAAGATGCACGAGCGCCTGCATCTCGATATCCGGACTATCAACCGGATAACCGAGGAATACAGAGTGCCGCGGCCGGACGATTCCGCCGGAATCGAGGGAAAAATAAAGCCGGAAAAGGAATTTATTTCCTTGCTTCTGGCACACCCGGAACTTATTAATAAATGCGGCGAAGTAAGCAGCAAATTATTTGTAAGCGAAAACAACGCTCGAATTTTTGGGTTGATCCGCGAGCTATATGTCAAAGGGGATGGCCTTAGAATTGCCGACTTATTCGACAGGATGGAAAGCGATGAGCTACGACGGGTTCTTTCTGAAATAGGCACCATTGAGATAAAAAGAATAGACATTCACAATCTGCTAAGTGAATTTTTGGACGAGTTAGAGATGTTGGCCCAGGACAGACGAAGAGAAGAATTGAAAAATCTGCTCGACGATGCCGTTAAGAGATCCGACGAAGACAAGATAAAAGAGCTAACCATAGAGTTTGAAAACCTGCAGAGCAGGGGCGCGTGGAACACGGCAAAAAGATCAAGAACAAAAGGCGCAGGGAGGAACTAAGAAGCCTCATTGTCGAGGCTGAAAATAAGTCTGATCGTGACAGGTTAATTGAGTTGACCCGGGAGTTTAATGAACTTCAAAGCAGAGGTGGGAACGGATGACACTGGAGGCCGCAAATAACAAATCGAAGAGTACACGCCTCGGGAATGTCAGCGAAAAGATCGACCGGGAATTGACCGCCGGCAATACGACGCCTAAAATCGGCGTCAAAGCGGCGGCAAGACTAACCGGAGGGGCAACAGAAAAATCGGGGCCGAATGCAGTGATCGTTGAAATTGGGACATCGGTGCTGGAGGCCGGCGCCGATCCGGCTTATATCTACTTCAAGGATATGGGGCGGTTTAAGATCCTCACCCGCGACGACGAGGTCAAAGTCGCCAGGAGGATCGAGGGCCACAAACGCGGGATCAAGAAAATAGTATTCTCATCGCTGGTTGTCTTGGACCGGCTGATCTGGTGCCAGGATAAACTGCAGTCGAAGGAAGTCAGGCTCGAGGATATTGTATCCCCCGAGACCTGCCGCTGGTTCGCGCCGGAGAACATCAGACGTGAGAAACTGAAGGTCGCCAACCGGCTCAAGAAAATCCAGGAGCTGCTAAGCCAGAGCCGCCAGGAAAACCTCGACCCGACGATCGAAGGCAATCCGGAAATTCTGGAAAAAAGGCTAAAATGCCGGCGCAAGCTCTTTACCGAGATCGAGAAGTTCAATTTCAATTTGGAGTTTCTCGATGAGTTGGTGGCCGAGTTTAAGGCACAGGTGAACGGCGACCGGCGCGCCTACCGTCCGCAAAACGATGCCGCCAGGAAGATGCGTGAGGATTTATCAGATTACTTGTTCGCCGAGGAGATGCCGCAATCGGAGCTTGATATTATCAAGAACAGGCTCGATTTCCTCGAATCGGAACTGGCCAAAGCCAAGAAAATAATGATCGAAGCCAACATGCGGCTGGTCATCTCGATTGCGCGCAAGTATATCGGGCGCGGTATGGAATTCATGGATCTGATCCAGGAGGGTAACTCCGGGCTGGTCAAGGCGGTCGACAAATTCGATTACCGTAAGGGATTCAAGTTCGGCACCTACGCCTCCTGGTGGATTCGCCAGGCTATCACGCGCGCCCTGTCGGAGCAGGCCAAGACCATCCGCACGCCGATGTACCTCAACAGCCAGTACGGACGCGTGGCCAAGGCCACCCAGAGCCTGTTTCAGAAACTCGGCCGCAAGCCAAGCATCACCGAGCTCTCCTCGCATGTCGGCATACCGCTGGAAAAGGTCGAGGATATTTTAAGTGTCATACCGCAGACCGTTTCGCTTTCCAAGCCGATCGGCGACGACGAAGAAAACCAGATATTCAATATTATCGCCGACCCCCAATTTTCCACCCCCAGCGGCAAGGCTTCATTCGTCTATTTGCAGGACCAGGTGGAAAAGATTCTCTCCACCCTGACTCAACGCGAGGAGGAGGTCATCAGGCTGCGTTTTGGCATGTCCGACGGTCTTCCGCGGACGCTGGAGGAGGTTGGATTGATATTCAACTTGACCCGCGAACGGATACGTCAGATAGAGGCCAAAGCATTGCGTAAGTTGCGTCACAAATCCCGCTGCGAAAAACTGCGCGACTGCGTGGACCTGCTATAATCAATCCTAAATTCGTGATTGGACGCCGGGCGATGATTGTCCGGCGTTCTTGATTTGGAATTCCCGTGGCGTCGGGCCCCCGAACCCGGCGCATTAATTGCTTTAACTTGGCTGCTGCCGTGAATTACTTCTGCCCTCTGCGCGGCCTCAATCGGCGGCCCGGGGCTGGTATTCGTGAATTTTCTACATCCACTTCAGCCTGTTATATGCCATTTCCCAAAACAGGTATTCGTATCGCACGGTGAGCAGGAATATCTCATCGAGCCTGGCCAGGCGCGACTCGGGATACCCCTCGGTCATTGAATCAAGCTCAGATCCAAGCCAATCGACATACTGGCGGAATTCCTCGCCGGCCCAATTTTCGATGAAGCTTTCGTATGGGGTCCCCTTCTTGATACCGGTGCGGACCTTCTTCCAGGCCTCGTGATAGGCCTTCTCAGCTGTATAGAGAATTACGAAATTGGCATCGACATCCTCGTGGTAGGCGCTGGATAGTAAGAAGGAATTGTAAGCATGGCAAATGGGTGTGGGCTGAACGTTGTCCAGGTCGATCCCCCGCTTCTTGGCATATTCGTGGAATATTTCCAGCTCATGTTCGAGTCCGGCCAGTGTCTGCTGGAATGGTTTTTGGTATTTTCGCGGAAACCGAGCCATCAGCACGGAGAAGAAGCGGATGGCCTCTCGCACAAAAATGTAATCTTGCATGGCCCAGAAATCGAATATGGTATCATCGAGCCTGCTTTGACCCAGCTCGGTGATAAAGGGATGCGAGAGCATCTTATCCCACTCGGCAGCATATTTGGCGTGCGCCCGTTCGGCAAATTTCATAGTTGTCCTCCGATGTTTATGCAGTCTTTATAGCAAATGAATATCTATCTGACAAGGGATTTATGCCTTGTGCCCCAGTTTGGTATTATTTCCTTGCGAATTTAAGATAATTTATCTTAAATAGGACACGCCATGCATTTATGGGGTTATATCGCCAATACGGCCACAGTGCTCGCCGGATCATCGCTGGGATTTTTGGCCGGATCGCGCCTTCCGGAACCGATCAAGAAGATTATCCTGACAGGCCTCGGCCTTTCCACGATACTCATCGGCGCTCGAATGTCCTTCGAAACGAAAAAACTGCTGTTGGTGGTTGGCTCGATCGTGGTCGGCGGCATTATCGGCCAACTGATCGGAATCGAGGAGTGGCTCGAGCATGTTGGCGAACGCCTGCGTCGAAGATTCGAATCAGGCAAAACTCTCCCGGGCTCCGCCGAGAGCACTTTCGTTCTGGGTTTCGTGACCGCCTCGCTCCTGTTCTGCACCGGGCCGATGACGATAGTTGGATCGCTGGAGGACGGGTTTGCCCGCAGCGCCGACCTGATTTATATTAAGTCGCTCATGGACGGCGTAGCGGCGGTAGCCTTGACGGCCTCGCTGGGGATCGGTGTCTTCTTCTCGGCAGCGACTGTGTTTATTTTCCAGGGGCTCTTAACCTACGCCGGTATGGCCATGGGCAGTTTTATCGGCGAGCCGGTTATGGCCGAAATTTCAGCCACCGGCGGGGCGCTGATCCTGGGGATCGGCTTCAACCTGCTGGGATTCGGACGTATAAAGGTAGGGAATTTTTTGCCGGCGCTTTTCATGGCCGGGATATTGGCCTGGTGGCTGTTATAGGGGAAATATTGAAAATCACGATGCCGGTTTCAATTGCTGGTATCCATCAGGATGACGCCTGACCGACCCTTCCATTCTGATGGAACAGGATAGTTGAACTCGGCTGCATTGAAAATTCGACCATGGCGCTAAATAATATCAGGAAACAAAATAGGAGGAACCACAATGGCGTTCGAAAAACTGCTCGACCACAGGCCCGATAATATCAAACGGAAATTGGGCCGCAAATCCAAGGTATGCCTGCTCAACAGCCATGACATTTTCAAAAACATCCGCAGTGACAATTTCCTGATCATGGCCTGCAACACGCGCATAAAACATGTCATACCCGGTATAATGAAGGCCGCCATGGAAACCGATTCGATCGTGGCATTCGAGCTGGCCAAGTCGGAATCCGATTTCAAGGGCGGTTATACCGGCATGACCCCCAAGGATTACTGGGAAATTGTCGTGGCCTACGCCGAGGAGACCGGTTTCGACAGGCCCTTCTTCATCCATGCCGACCATATGACGGTCAAAACAAATAAAGAGGAGGAAATCAAGGATACCGAGGCCTTGATAGCCGACCAGCTTGATGTCGGATACACCTCTTTCGCCCTTGACGCCTCATTTAATCCTGAAGAGGACAATATCGAAATCACTGCCCGTATGGCCAAGCCTATCGTGGACCGTGGTCTGGGTCTGGAGACCGAGGTCGGCGAAATCAAGTCAGTCGGTCAGACAGGTGAGATTACCACCGTCGAGGAGGCCAGAACCTTCATAGAGGGCCTGAAGCAACATGGATTCACTCCCGACCTGCTGGGGATCAACAATGGCTCCAAGCACGGCAACTATCTCGAAGGCGAGGAGATTTCAATCGATCTGGAGAGAACCGGGCAATGTTACGAAGCTGTTAAGGGGCATGGGGTTAACATAGCCCAGCACGGCATTACCGGCACCCCTCTTCATCTTGTGGGACGCTTTGCCGATTATGGTATCAGGAAAGGCAATGTCGGCACCGAGTGGCAGAATATCGCCCATCGGCATCTGCCGGCGGATTTGATGAACCAGATGAAGACCTGGGCCAAGAATTCCAATAAGGATATCAAATTGGCAACCAAGCAGTTCCTGAAAGATATCAATTCCATTCCCGAGAGCCTGAAAAAATCGATGGCGGAGGAATCCCGCAAGACCGCAACCGAGTTCTTTAAATCATTCAGGTCGGTGGGGTCGGCCTCGCTGGTAGCCCGCAAGATTGCAGGCTAAAAATGCCTTGACTTTCAAGGCCTTAATGATATCTTTGGGGTGATTAATTCAGAGGAAAGGAATTGCGTATCGCGATTGGCTAACAGGTTTTTGTAGAAGAGCGGAATAACTTAAGAATGCATTTTTGCGCTACATTGACCTGATAGCTTTTGTGCTATTTCCGGGCGAATTTACGCCTGGAAATTGAATCGTCGATATGGAGGCCCGATGAAATACTCCCCTGGATTAATGAAGCTCGCTTTTTCAATCCTGATTACCGGCTTCATAGTTTATGCCCGAAAGACCCAGGCTGAGTCGATTTTTGACACCGACATTGAAATAGTTGATTCCGACCGGACGGGGATAACGCTGCGTTACGTTGCCCCCGAGGCTTCATTTTCCCCCATCGGACCGGCCGAAAAGAATTTCTACCAGATTTCGATATCACGCACCGCCCAAAATGGCAGGGATGGTCAGGTCGAGATACCGATGAAAATTGTGCCTCTTGCCATGCCGCCCGGCGCCATGCCCAGAATTCAGATCATCGAGGCCGATTACCAGAATGCTCCTTTTAGGAAAGTAACCCCGTATTTTTCTCGCCCGACTCTCGAGGAGTTCAGCCAGGCGTTTAACACAGCCGCCGCGGAAACACCATCGATACCCCAGTCCAATCCATATGTCGTTAGTATCGATGAAATTCGCGGCTTGACGATAGCGCGCCTGGCAATTCCAACAGCGCAATATTCGTTAACACCGCCTTCTCTGGCGCTTCTGAAACGGATTACCATGAGGATCAATTTCGTTGGAGGATCGCAGGCCCTGGCGGCGGGATACAGGAATCCGGGCCAGGTTTTCGATCGCATCTTGCAAAGATCGGTCGCTAACTATGATCAGGGCCGCGACTGGTTCGTGGCCAGGCCGGCATCGACGCTCACGGCAACCAGCCCCTTCGATTCGGCAACAACCTGGATCAGGATTGAGCTTACGACCGAGGGAATCTATTCATTTGGCTGGACTCATTTCAACCTGGCGGGCATCAATCCAGCCGATGTCGACCCATCGAGGATCAGGATGTTCTATGGCGGCGGCCGCGAGCTCCCCACGCGCAACTCTCAACCCAGACCGACTCTTCGCGAAATCCCGGTGAAGGTTGTCGGAGGCAATGACGGTTCATTCGACGGCAGCGACCAGGTCATCTTCTACGCCGATGCCGCCGACAGTTGGGAATACTCCGATCAATTTCAAAGATATATGGCCTACAAGAATCATTATGCCGACAGAAACGTTTATTGGCTTACAATCGACGGCAATTTCGGGTCCCCGCCCAGAAGGCTGTCGACAATCAATGGTTCGCCTGACGGACCCTTTGACGCATCCTATAACTGGTATACGGCCTCGACCCACAGGGAGCAGGACCGGGACTTTCAATATCTCACTGTAGGCACCAGCTACTATAATTGGTTCTGGGGTTACAGCCGGGATTTTTCGACCTCGGTTCAGCTCTACGATAATATCGAGGGACAGCCGGCCACGGTGGTTGTCAGGAATGAATCCGGCTCCCCTAATCTCTCGGTAAACGGCAATCCGGCGGAATTGGTATCGCGGAACCAGACATATTCGACTTTCCGCACGAGCGACCTGGGCGACGGGGCCAACAATTTCGTGATTTCCTCTCTATCGAATTTTTATTTCGATTATATCGATGTCGAGTATCCGCGCTGGTTGAAAGTACTGGATGGCAGCCTGCTCTTTTCGCAGCCCGATACTTTCGGCAATATCAGGTACTCCCTTACCGACGTGGCCGCGCAGTATACCCTGCTCGATATCACCGATAAAATGAATCCGGTGGAGATAGTCGGCGCCGCTCTCTCGGGAACCAATTTGACATTCGATGATACCGCCTCGGCGCAATCGCATAAGAGATTCTTCATATCGAGCAATGCGCGTTTCAAGTCACCGACGGCGATCGAGAACTACGATCGGGACGATCTGCGGAATATCGACGACCCCGAGAACCACGCCGACGAATTGATTATCACCTACGACGGATTCCACGACCAGGCGGTAAGGTTCGCCCAGCATCGCGAACAGACATATGGCTTGAGGACCCGCGTTATCGACGTCTCGGAAATATTCAACCAATTTTCTTTCGGGCCGCTCGATCCGACCGCGATCCGCGATTTCCTGAAATATGCCTACGAGAACTGGCAGGAGCCGGCCCCGACTTTCGCATTGCTTATCGGCGATGGTAATTATGATTTCAGGAATAATCTCGGCCACAACCTGCGAAATTACGTGCCGCCCTGGGAAAATACCGGATTCATGACCGATGAATATTTCATCTATTTCGGCAATGAGTATTTCCTCGATGCCGATCGAGACTCATTGCCCGATATGATCATCGGCCGGCTTAACGCCAGATCGGCGCAGGAGGTCGACGACTTTATCACCAAGACCACAGATTACGACTTGAATCCCGATCTCGGCCCCTGGCGGCATAGAGTACTTGTCGTGGCCGATGACAACCTGCATCCCCCCAGCAACTCCAACGAAACTCTCCATACTGGACAGGCCGAGATCCTGACAAACAGGCATATACCGGGAAGATTCGAAACGAATAAGATTTACCTCATTGATTATCTAATGCAGGCGGGAGGCGAAAAGCCCGAGGCCCGAGAGGCCATTGTCAGCGCTTTCAACCAGGGCGCTCTGATTATCAACTGGATCGGCCACGGCAGCGCCAATCTCTGGGCCGATGAAAGGGTTTTCCGGCGTATCCAGGATATCCCCCGCCTGACAAATGGCAAGAAGTTGCCTCTGGTCTTTACAGCCTCGTGCTCGATAGGCAAATTCGATTTCCCGGCCAATGAATGCATGGCCGAGGAATTCATACGCAACAGCGCCAATGGCACCATTTCCGTAATCTCGGCCACCCGTGATGTTTATGCCCTGCCCAATGCCGAGTTGAACAATCAACTGTTCGACCAACTCCTGGTCTTCGATTCGTCCGGCGTCGGCGAGTCGCTCTATATGGCCAAGCTGCTCAGAAGCAATTACGGGCCGACCGATAACAACGATATGCTCTACATGGTTTTCGGCGATCCCGCCCAGCTTTTGCAGTATCCCAAGTTCGATGTCAGCCTGACCCTGGCGCCGGACTCGCTCATGGCACTAACAGTCGATAGCGTCTCCGGGGAAATCGTCGATGATTTCGGAAACGTTCGCAACGATTTCACCGGCAATGTCTGGGTGACTGTCAAGGACGGCTCGTCGGTGCGATCGGTAACCCTGCGCAACAGGCTCAATGTCGCATTGCCGCCGCCCAACACGATTACATATGTTGCAGAAGGCGCCACCATTTTTATCGGCCCCGCCGACGTGCGCAACGGCAGATTCACCAGCCGATTCTTCATCCCCAAGGATATCTCCTACGGCAGCCGCGGCGCCAAAATCTACGCCTACGCGGAAAACGGGTCGTTCGATGCCCTGGGAGTGCGCGATTCACTTCTGGTTTCAGGATCGCTTCCGGCTCTGCGCGACAGCATCGGCCCGACAATCGAGCTCCTGGCCGACGGCCGCCCGTTCGTGGCCGGTGTGACAATTGTGCCCTCGATTTTCGACCTGGGCGCAATTATCCGCGACGATCATGGGGTGAATATCACCGGCCAGCTTGGCCACAGCATCGTGGCCAGTATCGATGACGGCGAGGTTTTTGAGGGGGATGTGACCAGCTATTTCAGGTTTAATCAGGGAGACTATCAGGGGGGCAGGTTGGAGTTCCGCATGCCGGAACTGCCTCTGGGCGAGCATGATATCACCCTGAAGGCCTGGGATAATTTCAACAACTCCACCATGATCTTGCGGCGGATCGAGGTCGTGGCTAATGGCGAGCTGGCGATTTCCGATGTCATGAACTATCCCAATCCGGTTAGGAAAGGTGACAACTCGACAGCATTCCAGTACTGCCTCAATAACGATGTCGATAAGGTCACCATAAAGATATTTACCGAGGCCGGGCGTAAAATCAAGATTTTCGAACTGACATCAACCGACCAAACCCAGATGGGATGCGAACAAGTGCCCTGGAACCTGCTCGACGCCGATACCGATCCCCTGGCCAACGGCATCTACTTATACCAGGTGTCCGCGGAGCGGCACAATGCAGGCGGCGGCAAGGAACAGGCGGAGCAGACCGGAAAACTGGTGATATTGCGGTAAGCCTGACGATGATACCATCGACCTATTATTTGATTTCAATATCTGGAGGAACGAAAATGAAGTTGTGCAAACTCGCAGTTGTCCTGACTCTGCTATTGGCCGGGACAGCATCAGCCCAGGTTGGACGGACAGGCGTGCCGTTTCTATTAATCGCGCCCGGTGCGCGCGCGGCCGGCATGGGCGAGGCCTTCATAGCCATCTCGGATGATGCCACGGCGGTTCACTGGAATCCTGCCGGGTTGGGCAAATATCCCCTGACTGGCTCCTGGTTGAATTTCAGGGCCGGCGACAATGACACCATACAGTCGGTCGTGCTTGTTAAAAATAACCTGCCGGAAAATAACTATCGGCAGTACGACATGTGGGGCCTGGTTAATAGCAGGCTGGCCAAATGGGATGGCCGAAAATGGGTCATGGGTATCAAGCAGGAACTGAAAAGCGGGCAATCGATGCAGAACCTGGTCACGCGATACACCGGCCTGGACGAAGAGCTGGCCGAGCCATATGTCAATAAGCTGGCCAGAGAAAACAATCAAATCGCGCCTGAATCGATTGATTCCCTCAGGGCGATGATAACGCCGGTTCTTCCGGACGAGTACCTTTATAAGGATGAGATCCAGTTCGGTTTCGACAAACTCCTCAAAGCCTACTATGAGCTTCGAATAGACATGAATGGCTTCAACCAGATCCGCGCCGACGTCTACGAGGTGGTTGGAAACCAGGCGCCATCGGAAGACAAGCTCGATAAGATAGCTTTCGGATTCGACCGGGGCATAACCGCCAAGGGCGACAGGAACGTCTGGATGCCATTTGATCTGGCTCTGCCGGACACTATCACATGCATCGGCTCCGACGATGAAAATGTCTATATCGGCACCGCCGGCGCCCTGTTTCGCCTCGAACCCGACAAGCTCAAGTGGTCGATGTTTACGGCATCCGGCGACTCACTGCCATCGGGGAAAATCACGGCTCTGCATAAATTTGGCAAAAAGTCGGCGATGCTGGTCGGGACCGAAACGGGCCTGGCTAAATTCACCGGCCGTAACTTTATCCCGTTTCCCCCGGATGCTAATGCGCCCAGGGGCCATATTAGCGCCATTTCCGTCGAGAACGATCGCAACGCCTGGGTGGCGGGTGACGACCAGCTTTTTCACTTCGACGGCTTTAAATGGAGCAACTTTCACGATGAGGAATTCACGATCGGCGAATCACTCCCAAAATCGGCGGAGCGATTCTATGGCGAGCTTGGCGCCGCCGACCTCGACAATATTCTGGCCGAAATCAGAAATGCCAATCCCGCACTTGGCGATACGGTAGCTCCCGGTCAGACCGTAAAGTTCCCTTATAGCCTCGGCTACAGGGGCAACATCACCACCCTCGGCATCGACGACAGGAAACGCCTCTGGATCGGGACCACCAATGGGGTAGCCAATTTCGATGGCGAGAAATTCCGCTTGTTCGGTTACAGGCTCTATGAGGCCCCGCAGCCAATCACAGTTCAGGAAATTGCGTCGGGCTTCATTCCCGACAGAAACCCCGAGAAGATCGAGAAGCTGTCAACGCTGATCAGGGAATTCAATCGCCTTGATTCGGACCAGTTAGAGACCGGCAAGAAGATTCTCGTATATGCCAACGCTCTCGGCTCGGAAGTCAATGCTATCAGCCCGGTCTCCGGCCGTAAGACTATCGTGGCCACCGACCAGGCCCTGGTCATGTATAACAACGGCAAATGGAATCGCATGCCGGTCGCCGGCACACGCGGTTCCGACGTGGCCGGGATACAAGCGCAGTCCGGCGAACTCTGGGTCAATGGCAGGAACAAGGTGTCAGTTTATTCGGCGCCGAAAAAGCAGATAACTTTCATGCACTCCAATTACCTGGTCGATCTGGCCGATGACATTTATTACGAGTTCTTTTCGTTCGTATATCCAACCAGCGATTGGGGCACGTTCGGTTTGGGAGTAACTTTCCTTTCGTTGGGCAACCAGATCAGAACCGACGAAATCGGCAGGGTACTTGGAAATTTCTACACCTACGAAATGGCCCTGACCCTTTCCTACGGCACCAAATTGATGAGTAACCTCTACGGCGGCGTCTCGCTTAAATATATCAATTCGCACTTATCGGATGCCGGCGCCGGCAAGGAACAAGGCAGCGGCTCCGGCTACTCCGTGGCGGTCGACGGCGGCGTGCTGTACGATATGACGCGCCGGCTGACACTTGCCGCGACCGTTACAAATATAGGTCCTGATATATCGTACATCGACGCTGACCAGGCAGATCCTCTGCCTCGGAAATTCTCTTTCGGTTACTCTTTCAAGCTGATCGATTCGCCCTACAACAAGCTTTCGTTCGTGGGTGAGGCCACCAAACTGCTGGTCGACCTGAACGACGATTTCACAACCGAAATCGAGGAAATTATACCACACGTGGGCATGGAATACTGGTATTCCAATTTGGCGGGTCTGAGAGCCGGGTACGTCTACGATGACAAGGGCGTTCAGAAATATATGACTCTGGGAGCTTCTCTGCAGTACAGCAGCTACAGGTTCGATTTCGCCTATATTCCTCCAACCAACGAGGATTACAACAGATTGGGGCGAACCATCAGATTCTCGATGAACGTGGGGTTTTAGTAAGTGCTTGGACGAAGCGCTCTCATTCTTTGGGCAGCGACCGCTTCTTTTCTGATACAACCACAGGTATCGGCTGACGGGAAGATCATCAAGCCGATTGGCCGTGAGACGATTGAGCCCCCGGCCCAAATCGGCGAATTCGTATCCGATGTCTCCCGGAGAAACCTGCTCGGCCTCGAAAGACCGACTCCCTTCTCGCTTCCAACCTCCAAGCGTGGCGTATCGCTGGCCGAGGCTGTCCAGGAGGATACGATCCGTGTTCTCGCGCTCAAGGTTGAATTCCTGACTGAGACTCCGGACAACGGCAAGACCACCGGCAACGGCAATTTCGACCTGCGCACATATGAGGAATTTCAAGCTCAAGAGGGGCATTATATCGACCCCGCGCCGCATAACTCCGCCTATTTCAATTCGCACCTCGATGCGCTAAATCGCTATTGGCAATCGGTCTCGGATGGTAAACTCAGCCTCAACTGGGACATCTATCCTCAAATCGAGGACGAGGCTTTCAGGCTTCCGGTATCGATGTCATACTATGGCTCCGAAGGCCCATGGGCCGATTCGTCTGTCGGTGACAAACTCGGCCACTTTTTCATCGATGCCATCCATTTCGCCGATTCTGCCGCGCCGGAAATAAATTTCGCCGATTTCCAGGCTATCATCGTCTTTCACGCCGGCTCGGACCAGCAAAACAATATCGCTTTCATCGATGATACTCCGGATGATTTCTGGACCGGCTTTCTGCGCCTGGCCGAACCGCTGGAAGTCGATGGCGGCTCCGCGTCAGTAATTGATGGCACCATCATGCCGGAGACGGTCAATCAGGATAATCGCCTTAACGCCCTCAACGCCGTCATGGCACATGAATTCGGTCATCAGTTGGGATTGGTCGACCTCTACCAGACGCGCAATTTCCTGACACAGATAGGCGATTTCTCGCTCATGGACAACAACGGCATGTCGGTCGGGGTGATAATCGATGATAACTTCCCGTCGGTGGGCGGCACGATCCCGGTCTACCCCGACGCCTGGTCGCGAGCCTACTTGGGATTCGATATCCCCCGCGAGGTAACGCTGGGCGATAATGAGCCGGTCTTTGCGGCGGCGCTGCAGCATTCCGATAACGAAATCATCAAGGTGCCGATTACGGAATTCGAATATTTCCTGGTCGAGAACAGACAGATCGATGCCGATACTCTCGAACCTGGCTTCCCATTCGACAACGTCCTGATCGGCGACCCGCAGACGACTGTTATCCTGGGGCCGGGCTATGCCTATTTCCAGGGGAATGACACGATTCTGGTTACCGACGCCGAATACGACCGCCTTCTGCCCGGCAATGGCATGCTCATCTTCCATGTCGACGAATCCGTGGCATATATGAATGAGATGCCCGAGTATGGCCCGAATAATTTTTGGAATAACACGCTTCAGTGGCAGCCGAGCCGGCGTTTCGTGTCGCTGGTCGAGGCCGATGGTATCATCGATTTTGGAGGCAACTACTATACCGGATTCGGCAGCCAGGCCGATATGTTCAGGCGATTCTATAACTCGCAATTTACGCCCTTTACAAGTCCTTCGTCACATTCGAATCTCGGCGCCGATACCCATATCTCGATCACAGATATCTCAAGTTCCGATACTATGATGACATCCGATATCAGAATCGACTGGTTTATGCCAGGCTGGCCCCAGATGAGTATCCCGGGAAGCGCCAGCGATCCGGTGGTGGCTGATTTGGATGGCGATGACAGCCTCGAGGTCATCATGGCCTCCGGTAATCAGCTTCTCATATGGCGTCATGACGGCAGCAAATTCATACCCAACTCCGATTCGATTGGAATTTTAAGATTCGACAGCAGCATCGCAATCTACCCGCTGGCCGTGGCCGCGGAGTGCGATACAGATATTGTCGGCAGACCGGTGATTTTCCAAGCGGATTCCCCCGCCCCTGACGTCGACGCGCCCGAGATAGCGGTATCAACAATATCGGGAAGGTTATATGTTTTTGGCATAAATGACGGAAATGGGGATGGCAGAATCGACCCCCTTCCGCTGACCCCCATCGAGAATGTGACAACATCGATGGCAGGGCCGATCGCGGCAAATTTCTGGAGCCCACTGGCCGATCAACTAATCACAATAGACAATGAGGGAAGGGTCCATCAAATCAGTTGGGGCTATTCCCTCGCTATCCCCATAGACTCGGTGGTTTACAGTTTCGGGGGGCCCGCAGTTCCGGCCTGCGCGTATACCACTGGCGAGATGGACCATCTGCAGGTATTAAGGTTAATGCTCGGTGGCCCACCGAGGTTAGTGACGCTCGAGGCCGCAAGCGGAAGCCTTGAATTTAGTGAGACGTCGGTGCAGGCGGTCCACGCCACTGCCCTCGTCGCGGGCGACTTGTTGCGAGCCGGTTCCGGTGAGCAGGTCGTAGCCACGGATATTGATGAAATCACCCTCGTGGGCGAAGACGGTCTTGTTATCTGGAGGCGGCAAATCGACAGCCTCAGCGGCCATCCTGCGTTGGGCGATATCAACTCCGACGGCTATCCCGAGATCGTGGTCGTCGGCGATTCGAAGATTCTTGCCTTCAATCGCGAGGGGGCTTTGCTCTCCGATTTCCCAATAAACCTGCACCTTTATGATTTGAACGGCCTGATCGAGGCTTCCCCCGTCCTGGCTGATGTCGACTCCGACGGCAATCCCGATATAATTGTGGGACTTCCCGGCGGCGCGGTCTACGCTTTCAACTACCGGGGTGACAGGTTAGCAGGATTCCCGCTGCCAACCTCGTTTGGAATAACCAGAGCCGCCGCTGTTGGAGACTTGAATAATGATGGCCAGACCGACCTGCTTGCCGTTGAAAGCGTCGGCTTCGTGAAAGCCTGGGACATTGGAACAGCGTTTAACTCCCAAAACGCTCCCTGGCCAATGGCCGGCGGCGATGCCAAGAATAGCGGCTACCTGGCGGCGCAATTTCAGAAACCGGTTATGACCACCGACGAGCAACTTCCCGAAAACTCGGTATTCTGTTACCCCAATCCGGCGAAAAATTCGACTACGATCAGGTATTACCTGAATAGCGATTCCCAGGTAAGTATCGATATTTATGATTACCTTGGCGAGCGCATACACAAAGCAAATCTCGTGGGTCAGGCCCACGCCGATAATGAATATGTCTGGAACTGCTCGGATGCGGCATCGGGTGTCTACTATTGCCATATCCAGGCCACGAATGCCGCACGCGAGGTTTGGCGGATGATTAAAATTGCGGTCGTGAATTAACTTGTCCGCCTAAGGCGGGTAGGCATACCTTTTTCAGGAGGAAATATGAAGTCAGTATTGAAAGGCTTAATCGCGACGGCGGTGGTGTTTTCGGCCGGGACGGCTTCGGCCTCCGGCCTGACACGCACCACCACCATCGATGAGGCCTTCCTTGCAAATTCGATCACCATGCAGAACTTCTTCGCCAAGAAGCTTGAGGTCCGCCAGGGGGAGGACGATTTGCGCGAGGATATCTACGAATTCCATGCCAAATCGCCGCTGAAGGCATTCGCCCTATCGCTGGCGATTCCCGGGGCCGGTCAATTCTACAACGGCTCGAAAATCAAGGCCGGCACTTTCTTGGCCGCCGATGCCCTCCTGTGGACCGGATATCTCATCTACCACGGCAAGGGGAATGATCAGGAAAAGAAGTATAGGAAGTTTGCCGATGATAATTATACCGCGTCCAGATATTTCGACTGGTTCGAGACTCTGGGTGATTCGGTCAGACAGGTGTTCTCGCATCAAATCTATCCCGATCCAAACGACCCCGAAGGAGTTGTCAGGAATCACGAGTATTATGAAAATATCGGTAAATATGATCAATTTCAGCCCGGTTGGAACGACTACGATTCGCTCGGATGGCCGCCCCCGCCTCTGCCCGGCGAGAATAGAGAATATCAGGCTACACCCTATCGTATGCAATACCTCGACATGCGCCGGCAGGCCAACGACTACTTTTCCAACGCCTCGACCATGGCCATGATTTCTATTGCCAATCATCTGATTTCGGCTTTCGACGCGGCCATCGGGGCCAAGAAATACAACCGCGGCACCAGGCAATATTCTCTGAGGCTCAAATCGAAAAATATCGATGGCAAGGTGGCGCCGTTTATCGTGGCGGAGGTTAAATTCTAACTCTTATGTCAAAATCCATTCCTGTCATAATGCTGTTGTTCCTCCTTGGCTTGTCCCCATTGGCGGGCGCCCAGAGCATTACGCAAATGATGGCTTCCTCTGGCAACCTCCTCGATGACGACGATCTCAACTTGCCATCCTATGCCAGCCCCGGCCAGGAGCGGCCTCATGAGAAATCCAGATTTCTGGCGTTGGGCCTGTCGTTCGTCCTTCCGGGCGCCGGGCAGTACTATACCGAGAATAAGTCGAAGACGATCATATTCGGCGGTGCCGAAGCGATGATATGGGGTGGATTTTTTGGCCTGCGCCAGTACGGCGGCTGGAAGAAGGACGATTATCGGGCCTGGGCCGCATTCCACGCCGGGGCCGATGTCAATGACAAGCCCGATATCTATTACGAGAAACTGACCTACTACGACAACCTCAACGAATATAATCAACTGGCTCCGCTCTATGATGGAGATGAGGCCACCCTCTTCCCCGCCACCCGCGACTATTATTGGAACTGGGATTCCGATGGCAGCCGCGATCATTATCGCAGCTTGCGCAACCAGAGCAAGAACGCCTACCGAAGATCGCTATTCCTGCTGGGCGCGGCCCTTATCAATCGTGTCCTGGCGGGTATCGACGCCTACCGGGCGGCAAGCTATTACGAGGAAGATTCTGAGTTCGGCCTTGCAGGATGGAATGCCTACTGCCAGACGAATGGACCGTTATGGGACCACGAGGTCAGAATAGGCATTGCCAGGAAATTCTAAATGCCATTGCGATTTGGAAAAATAACGTCCGATAAGACTGCCATTAGTCACCTCGGAAACAAGGTTGAGAAATTTGATGTAGGGACGTATTGCAATGCGCTCCAACGCTATATTTGGAAACATATTTGTCGTGGCAAACGAATAATCTCAATTTCGGGTTTGACTGCTTTATCGTCATTTTCGCTGGCGCTTCTTTTTTCATCATGCGCCTCGGGCGGCAGGCAATCATCTCCTCCCGCTGTTCCGGTCGCGGCTCGATCGATATTGAACGTTCATCAGGTTGGTTCCATCGGGCCGGAGATCGGCGCTCTCGGTAAATTGATCGAACCGGCCAGTCTTCTGGTCGACAATCTCGGTGACATATTCATTGCCGACAGGGCCATCAATGCCATCTACAAGCTATCTGCTGATTTGACACCCCTGAAGCGAGAGGGCGGCCTGGGTGGATTTGGCGGCGGCTTCAACCGGCCCCTGGGTATGGCCTGCGATGCGGCGCTGAATTTATACATCGCCGATGGCGGCAACCGCCGAATACAAACCCTGGATCGCAATCTTCGTTTCGTCAAATCGACAGATTCCTACGAGGACCGGGACGGTCAGGTGGTCGAATTCAATTTCCCATCCGATATCGCTATCGACAACGAGGGGAATATCTGGGTGGCCGACGAGGATAAGGTCCTCAAACTCGACCCATTCTACAAGCTCATCTTCGAGGCCTCCGACAAAGGAGCCGGATATTTCATACTCGGACGAGTCTCCTCCATCGAGATTTCGATGGCCGGCAATGTGGCAATTGGCGACGCCGGCAATAGGCGCATCGTGATAATGTCGACCTACGGCAACTTCATCGCCGATATTCCCACCGGTTCAGCCTCTGCGGTAACCTGGGATGACAAGGATAATATCTGGGCGATCGAATCGGACAGGAACAGGATTTCGTGCTACAATATGACCGGCGACTTGCTGTATACATTCGCCGATATGGGCGGCTCGCGCCCGATCTGGATCGCGTTTGGCCGCGACGGTGAACTTCTGGTCCTCGATAGCAATCAGCGCCGCCTCAAAACCTACGAGATAATCCGCGGCGCCGAGGCGCCGGATAAAAAGTAAGATGCTTATTAATGATGCGGTGGCTTTTCAGGTGGTGTCCGGTCTTCTCTTCGAGCCTGCTGTCGACCTTGAGGGCCGTCAGGCCCGATGGGATGGCCCTTCAGCGCCTCAACGACAGAACTGATATTTCAGATCCCTCGTCTCAGCCGGGCCCTCCGCGGAAGGCGAATTCATGGCGGCGCATGATCTATCTCCCCTGTCTTATTCTCCTCGTCACCCTTCAATCATACGCTCAGGCGCCTGATACCAGCATTACAATCCATGGTGGCGGGACGCGCGGCCCATACCAGCTTGGATTCCACAATCTGGTCACCGGCTCGATCTCGCTTTTAAGAAACGGCGCGGTCGTTGAGTCAAATGCCTATACCGTGCAGACCGCCGATGGTATCATCAATCTGAATGAGCCGCTCGGCCTGAATGACTCAATCCTCGTCAGATTTCAATACATTCCGTTGAATCTAAGATCGCAATATTCGATTCATGCCCTCTCGTCCGAAAACAAGATTCCCGCTATCGAGCCGGCCGAGCCCGGATCGTTCCGAGGTTTCGGCTCCGATCTCAAAGTCACCGGCAGCAAGGGATTTTCAGTGCAGACCGATGACGGCACTGCCGGCGGCCTTTCCCAATCGCTGAATCTGTCGATTTCCGGGGAGCTGGCGCCTGGCCTGAGAACCTCCGCCAATGTCTCGGACAAGTCAAATGCTGTCACCGGGGCTACGCGCCGCCTGAATGAGCTTGATAAAATATATGTTGTGGCTGAATCGGACCATTTCAAAGGCATTTTCGGGGATTTCGATATCGAACAACGACGCGATCCCTTGCTTGGCTATCAAAGAAAACTAACCGGCTTGAATGTGCTATATTCGAAACACGGCAACACTATCACCGGCGCGGCGGCGTTCTTTCCCGGCGAATTTAGAGCGATCACGATCAACGGACGCGATGGCCGATTGGGACCATATTATTTAACCGATATAGGCGGCCGCCAGGCAGCGTTGGTCCTTCCCGGCTCAGAGCGAGTTTATATCGATGGCGCGCTCCAGAGTCGTGGCCCGCAAAACGACTATGAGATCGATTACGAGACCGGCACATTCCAGTTTTCGCCATCGAAAGTGATCCGCGACGAAACCAGGATCACGATCGACTACGAGGTCGCCAGGGAGGAATACAGCCGTGGTTTCTACACTGCCTCGGGCGACGGCAGCCCCGTACGGGGACTGAGATTCTTTTCGAGTCTTATCCAGGAGGGTGACAACAGAAACTCCCCGAAGAGTTTCGAACTGACTCCGGAGGCGCGGCAAATTCTCGAGCAGGCCGGGTCTGACAGGTTGCGGGCGGCCCGCAGCGGAGTACAATTTGTCGGGCCCGGCGCCGGAGATTATGATCTCGATTCCACAGTAACGGTCCATTACGTATACGCCGGGGTCAACCAGGGAAGCTATGATGTCGCATTCTCATTCATCGGCCAGCGGCTTGGGTCATACAGAGCGCTGGGCGGCGGAATTTTTGAATATGCCGGCCAGGGTTTGGCAGACTACGAGCCGGTGATCCTCATCCCAATTCCGGAGACAAGGCGCTACGGCTCGGCCGGCGCGGATTGGCGCTCGCCCGACAGCGCAATCGCGATCGGAGGAGAGATGGCCGGCTCCCTTTATGACCGCAATACTCTCTCCAGCCACGATAGCCGTCTTAACGATTTAACATTTCTTGGTTCCGGCGCCTACAGGCGAAACCTGCTCGGAGGATTTATCGGAATCAAGGCTCTTGGGCGGGCGATCGGCAATAACGCCATCTTCCCGGGACGGATCGACGACGTCGAACGCTTCCGGAACTACGACCTCGATAGCCAGGCCTCGCCAAACGGCGAACGCGTGCGGGAAATAGAGCTAACCGGCGGGCTTACTAACGACCGGCAAATAATGATTGAATTGGGTCATCTCACTAAACCGGGCATCACCAGCCGTGGCCGTCAGGCCGCCAACGCCGGTTGGAGGCTCTTCTCGCCTTTCGATATCGTCTCCTCGGTGGAACGCACGCGTGGCGACAGGACGTGGTGGAAATCCATGAATGCCATCAGGGCCGCATTCGAATTTGCTCAGCCCTCATTAGGCTTGAATTTTGAACGTCGCGACGGTGTTGCGGGATTCAAATACTACGAGTACATAGCACGCATTCCGGCGAATTATGCGCGCGATATATCCGGAGCAACCGAGGTAACTGTCCGCGATGAGAAATTCCTCGATACCGGCTGGCGAGACAAGTTTATGTCTGGCGCGCTTCAGCAGAGAGTCACTTTCCTGATTGCCGGGACTGGCTTTTCGGGGGACGCCGCTCTCTCATATTATCGAAAAGACTATAAGGATTTTGCCGGGACCGATACCGAGCAAAAAACCGGCTGGACACGTCTCAGTTATTCCGATCCCTCGGGCCGGGGCAGCCTGACTATCGGTGAGCGGCTGGGATCATCCAATGAAAGGCTACAGGCGAAAAATTATGTATTTATCGGCGACGGCCGGGGCGAGTACAGGCTCGAGGACGGCGAATACATCCGCGACCCTCAGGGCGATTATACGCTGATCATCGAGGAACTCGGCGAGGGCGCCAGGATATCTGAGATCGGGACCGAGATCGATGCCAGTGTCTCGCCCCTCTTGCTGCTCAACAATACCCCAGCAATTGAACAGAAGGCGGGGCGGCTCAGTGTCGAGGCTAACCTTGATTACTCCCTGAGGAAATCGTCCGACCGTCTGATTGCCAGGGATTTTATGCCCTGGAAATTCACAGGCCTCGAAAATGTCGCTTTCCAAATTGGCGAGCTGAAAATGAGGGCATATTACTATCCTGCGATGCGCGACCACCGCATAAAATATAATTTCTCGCGAGCTTTTGAAAATGGAAGCCAATTTGCCAATGAGCAGAATGACAACATATCGAGGACCGACGAACTTTCATGGGCATTCCCGGCCGGGAAGAAGATCGATCTCATTATCACCGGCCTTTTGGCGCAAACCAGGCGCTCGATCAATACACTGAAATACACTGTCGACAGGAAGAGCCTCGGCGCTCTGGCGAATTACCATTTCGCGCGGCAGTGGACACTCTCGGCCGGTCCGTCTTTCGAGAGGTCCCGGCAAAGCGATATCGGCCTGCGCGCCGACATGCCGGCTTTAGAATTCGGACTGGCGCGCGACCTCGAGAAATCGGGGCGAATCTCCACCCGCCTCATCTATACGCGTCTTAACGCCAATCCGCTTGATTCCTACGTGCCGTTCCAGGTTGCCCGAGGCAGAGGCAATGGCGACAATTTTGAGGCTATTATTTCGGCCCGGATGCCGGTCACCAAAAACGGCCGCTTTGATCTCTCCTACAGGCACGAGAGTTTCGCTCACCGCCCGCAGACAAATAACCTTCGCCTGGAATTCACGGTGCTGTTCCTATGAGGCGCTTGAAACCGCTATTATTAATTTTATTCATAGTTTGGCCGATGATCAGCGCCCAGGCAATTGAGATTTCCGGCAACCGCCTCTTCTCCGATGCCCAGATCAAACAACGGATCGCGCAAACGATGTCGGATGACTCGCTCATTTCCCGGATAACTGAGCTCTATAGAAATGCCGGCTATTTCAATGTTACTATCGAGAAAACCATCCTCCTCTCCGATGGTGACTGGGAGGTTGTCTTGCGCGAGGGCAAACCGGCCGTGGTGGCCGCCGTTTCGGTGGAAATCACTCCACCCGATTCGATGCTATCATTCGACGATCTTGCTTCGGAGCTAACCGGTAAAGATGCCTCCGAGGGCAACTTCAATCATTTCGCCGAGAGATGTATCGGCAGAATGGCGGAGATGGGGCGCCCATTCGCCAGCGGCCGTTGGCGTGAGTTCGAGATGAATCCAGATGGCGGCATAACAGCCTCCTTGCGCATTTTACCGGGGCCTGTGAGTCGCGTCGCCGGCACGATATTCGAAGGCATGAAGCGAACCAGGCCGAGAAATCTCTATCGAATGCTGACCTATGTGCCCGGCCAGCTCTATTCTGAGTCAAGGGCCAGTGAATCGGAGCGATTAATCGACAGAATGCCCTATGTCGATATTGCCGCGCCGTTCGAAATACAGCCATTCTCCGACGGCGACACCTGCTACGTCGTTTATCATATTCGCGAGGTCCCCTCGACCAGGTTTAACGGCGCCGCCGGATTGGCATCGTCCACAGGCAAGGAGGCTTTTGTCGGAAGATTGGATATCGAGTTCGGCGATATTCTCGGTACCGGGCGCTCGTTCGGTTTAAGATGGAACAGGAAAGACAGTCATTCAAGCGAATTGAGCCTCGATTATCTCGAGCCTTACCTGCTCCAGAGCGATTTCGATCTCCGGCTCGAAATTTCGCAGGTCGATCGCGATACTACTTTCATAAAAACCGCTGGACGAGTTGGCATCCTGCGTTCGTTTCGATCAGGGTTATCCGGAAGCTTGTGGCTTGGTGTCGAGCGAACCGCGCCGGAGTCGACAAGCGATATTCTCCGTTCCAATGCCAGATCAGTTGCGGCCGAATTTGATTATGACAAAACCGATAACCCTCTCAACCCTCGATCCGGTTACGGCATTTCGTCAAGTGTCGGATACAAATACAGAACCAATATGATATCCGATTCCATCACTTTCGATCCACCTCGGAAAATAACAACCGCCGGTATGGGCGGACGATATCTCCTCGGGGTGTCACGACGGTTTATATTCGCTCTGGCGTGTCAGGCCTGGGGCGTGGTGTCAAGCGATGGCCTGGTGTCGCGCGACGAATTTGCGTACCTGGGCGGATTCGATAATCTGCGCGGCTATGCTGAAAAACGTTTTCCCGCATACCGCTATTTCCTGGCCTCGTTCGAACCCAGAATCATCACCAGCCAGGGCAGCCGCGTTTATTTGTTCGCCGACCTGGCCCAAATAAAAGACTCGCAAAATCAATCATCCGATTATAAATTTTACCCCGGCTATGGCTTCGGGGCTGTGGCGCCATCGGCCCTGGGCCAGTTCAAAGTCGAAATAGGCTGGGGTAAGAGCGGATTCCCGGGTGAGGGCGTCTTGAACTTCGGCCTGATCAGTCAATTCTGATTCCTTGGACAGCCGGTATGGGCCCTTGATATTAACTCATGAAAACATTTACCGAATATTTGAAACTTTCCAGGCCTATCAACTGCATAATCACATTTATGTCGGTCTGGGTGGCCGCAATTATTGCCGACAATATTTTTTTCTCCCAGCGGATCGTTCTGGCTTCGGTCTCGGCCGGCCTGATCGCCGCTTACGGCAACATTGTTAACGACATTTTCGATATAAAGGTCGACCGCCTCAGCAAGCCGAATCGCCCGCTGGTGAAAGGCATAGTCGGCAGGCGCGGTGCCTTGATTCTGGCGATAGTCTTCTGCGTAACAGGCCTGGCCCTGTCGTTCGGGGTTGGCGGCTCGGCCCCCGTTGTCGCGTCCGTGTCGGCACTGCTTCTCTTGTTGTATACCCCTCTGCTTAAGGGAGTCCCCTTTTTGGGAAACCTGACTGTGGCATTCGTGGCTTCGCTGGCTTTCATATACGGCGGTATGGCGGTCGATAAGCCTTTCGGAGCGCTGATACTCTCGGTGTTTGCGTTCCTCGTTCATCTTGGACGCGAGCTTGTCAAGGACATCGAGGATCGCCTGGCCGATTCCAGGGTCGGCCATCGAACCGCGGCCACACTTGGTAATGCGCGGTTCGCGAGGTTAGCGGCCATAGCCGCAATAGTGGCGCTGATTGTGGCCACGTTCATACCGGTGGCGATCGGGCTCTATGGCGCCGGATATTTCCTGGTGATATTAATCGGCGTCGATTTCTTCCTGGTGGAGTCGGCCCATCTGCTGGCCCGCACCAAGAACGAGCCCGAGATGCATCGCATCGCTGTCTGGCTCAAGATCGCCATGCCGTTGGGGCTTCTGGCCGTGCTCTTGGGGCATTTGGGGTGGTAGAGAGGAGGTTAAGACCCCTGCGGCCTTGACTATTTCTATACTGTCATAATTTCAAATAGCTGAATAATACGAAACCACATCGGTTTCGGCTGAAAAGTGCATTTGTATTACGCACCGCCCAAGTTCTGATTTTATCGGCGTTATTTTAGCTGACTCATCCATAGATTGTCCCGTCCCCCTTCTTGACATCCATCGTCCACTTCCCTATTTTGGCATTTTGCCTATGAGCAACCCATCGTTTTGATTCGGAAAAACGGAACAATCGTAGGCTCTTGGCTGTATAATCGAAATTGAACTTTGGAGGTCATAGATGCAGCAGGAAATAACGGAAATCCAGGAATTAATCAAGCAAAAATCGGCGTTTGTCACACGCCTGACAGGCGAAATTTCGCAAGTCATCGTCGGACAGAAATATCTCATAGACCGGCTACTTATCGGCCTTCTCGCCGACGGGCATATTTTGATCGAAGGCGTCCCCGGCCTGGCCAAGACCCTCTCGGTCAAGACCCTTTCCGACGCCATCCAGACAGGTTTCCAGCGCATACAGTTCACGCCCGACCTCTTGCCCGGCGACCTGGTCGGCACGCTGATTTACAATGTCAAGGATGGCAAATTCTCTGTCCGCAAAGGGCCGATTTTCTCCAACCTGATTCTGGCTGACGAAATCAACCGCGCCCCGGCCAAGGTGCAGTCGGCGCTGCTCGAGGCCATGCAGGAGCGCCAGGTCACCATCGGCGATGAAACATTCAAGCTTCCGAATCCCTTTCTGGTCCTGGCCACGCAGAACCCGATCGAGCAGGAGGGCACATATCCCCTGCCCGAGGCCCAGGTTGACCGCTTCATGCTGAAATTAAAGGTGACATACCCTACGCCCGACGAGGAACTTCTAATTCAGGAACGGATGACATCGGGGGCGGTTGTCAAAGTTGGGAAAGTAACCACCCCGGCGGAGATTCTCGAGGCGCGTTCAGCCATGAAACAGATTTATATCGATGACAAGGTAAAGAAGTATATTGTCGATATCGTTTGCGCCACGCGTGAGCCCAAGAAATATGGCCTCGACTTGGAGGACCTGATCAATTACGGCGCCTCGCCGCGGGCCTCGATATACTTGAACCTGGCAGCCAAGGCGCATGCTTTTATCCGCGGCCGGGCATATGTGACCCCTGATGATGTCAAGATTATCGGGCCGGATGTCCTGCGGCACCGCATCATTCTGTCATATGAGGCCGAGGCCGAGGAGCTGACATCGGATGAGATCATCGCCAAGATTTTTAATGGGGTCGAGGTTCCGTAGTAGCGAGTAGCCAATAGCCAGCAGCGAAAAATGCAGGGGCGCAGCATGCTGCGCCCGATATTCTGTAAAATATAAACAGATGTGTCAGGTCTGAAGACCCGACACCACCGTTGAACCAAGCAAGGTATTGCAATATGCTCCCACGGGAGATACTAAAAAAAGTACGACGTATCGAAATCAGAACATCTCGCATGGTAAACGAGGTGTTCTCGGGTGAATACCATTCCATCTTCAAGGGGCTGGGGATGGAGTTCTCCGAGGTGCGCGAGTATCAGCCGGGCGATGATATCCGTAATATCGACTGGAATGTCACGGCCCGATATGGACATCCGTTCCTGAAGGTCTACCGCGAGGAGCGCGAGCTGACAGTCATGATAATGGTTGACCTTTCGGCCTCGCAGCGGTTCGGCACCGGGGCACGCTTCAAAACCGAGGCTGCTGCCGAGATCGCCGCCATCCTGTCGCTGGCCGCGATCAAGAATAACGATAAGGTGGGCCTGCTGATATATACCGATCGGATCGAGAAATATATCCCTCCCAAGAAAGGGCGAAACCATGTCCTGCGGCTGATTCGCGAGATCATCTATTTTAAGCCCGAGGGGCGCGGGACCAATACCGCCGCGGCGCTGGAATATCTGTTGGGTGTCGTAAAGAAGAGATGCGTCCTGTTCCTGATATCGGACTTTATCGATCAGGATTACGAGAAGCCTCTTTCCCTGGCGGCGCGCAAGCACGACCTGATCGCTCTCAGGCTCAGTGACCCCCTGGAGATCAAATTCCCAAAGGCCGGCCTGATACGCTTTTTCGACCTGGAAACGGGGCAGGAACGATTGATCGACACCTCGAGCGCGGAATTCAAGCGGCAGTTTGTGGCGAGGATCCAGGTGCGCAATATGGCGTTCGATAAAATGACCAAGAAGATGGCGATTGACCGGGTCTTCATCCCCGCCGGCGGCGATTACTCAGCGCCCCTGTTCAGGTTTTTCGAAATGAGGGCCAAGAGGATAAGGCATTAGGAAATGGCAATTTCCAGATTTAGAAATAGCTTTACGGTTAGCTTAGCATTCCTATGGCCAACAATAGCTTATGCCATATCTATTAAACCATCAATTGATACCAAGAACCTGACTGTTGGCGACAAATTCGTTTATAAGAACGAGGTTCCCTCTGTCTCGACAATCGAGCCGATGCCGTTGGAGGAGAAGCTCGGAGATGCGATTGTCCTCTCCCCAATATTCAAGGTGAAAAAGCCGAAATCGGACGTTGAGGTGTTCGCCTGCACGCTGGCTGTCTATCAGCCGGGCGAGGCCGGGATACCGACCTTTTCCTTCCGTCATACCAACTCCCCTGACACGACCACCTTTTCCGGCGATACCCTGACTTTGAATATCGCCAGCGTCCTGCCGCCAGATACCACCGGCTTGCAGATGGCCGATATCCGCGGCCCCAGGCGCCTGCGCGGCCCGACATGGCCGTATCTTTTAGCCCCGATTGTCGCGGTGCTGATCGCACTTGGTATAATATGGCTTCGCAAGAAATTCCGGCGAGAAGTTTTAGAACCTTCGGTTCCCCCTATGCCACCGTGGGAGATGGCTTTCAAACGACTCGATCAACTCAAGGCCTCGCGCCATCTCGATTACGGGCGGTTCAAACAGTTCTATTTTGAGCTCTCGATGATAACCCGGGGCTATATCGAGGGGCGATTCGAAACGCCGGCCGTGGAAAACACAACATACGAGCTTGAAAATGACGCCAGGCTCCAGGCATTGGAGCCTCACCTTTACGAGAGGCTATTCGAATTGTTCATTCGCGCCGACCTGGCCAAATTCGCGAAATCGATACCTACTGTCAAAGAAGCCGAATCCGACCTGACTTTTGCCTATGATTTCGTGATTCGTACCAAGCCGGCGCCGGTTGCGCCCGAGAGCGAGAAGGTCACAGAGGAGATTAAAGCGTAATGTTCCGATTCAAAGACCCGCTCTGGCTTCTGCTCTTGCTGCTTCCGGCGGCATATATCTATATGCGATACTTCACCAGCTTTCTCAAGCCGCCGTCGATTCCTTACTCGGATCTGAGGCTGTTCGATCATATCGGCTCATCCTGGCGGACAAGGCTGGCGGCCGCTATGCCGGTGCTCAAGGCGATCGGTATGGCGCTGCTCATAGTCGCGCTGGCGCGGCCGCAGTCGGGGTATGGCGACTCCAAGCAATCGGTCGAGGGTGTCGATATCATGCTGGCGCTCGATATCTCCGGCAGCATGAAGGCCGAGGATTTCAAGCCGAAAAATCGACTTAATGTGGCTAAAGAGGTAATCCGCAATTTCATCAAGGGGCGCGAAAGCGACAGGCTGGGGCTGGTGGTATTTGCCCGTCGAAGCTTCACTCAATGCCCCCTGACAACAGATTACGACCTCTTAATCAGCCTGCTCAATCGGGTCGATTTCGGCATGGTTGAGGACCGCACCGCCATCGGCCTGGCGATTGCCAACGCCGCCAATCGACTTAAGGAGTCGAACGCCAAATCGAAGATCATAATCCTGCTTACCGATGGCGTCAACAACGTCGATGATCTCAGCCCTCTCGACGCCGCCAAGGCCGCCACCGCTCTCGGGACAAAGATTTATACCATTGGCGCCGGAAGGCCCGGGCTGGTCGATATACCGGTTGATGATCCGTTCGGCGGAGTTCGCTATATCCAACAAAAATCGGAAATCGACGAAGAAACTTTAAAGCAGATAGCCGATATCAGCGGCGGCAAGTTCTATAGGGCTACAGACGAGACAACTCTGCAGGAAATTTATAATCAGATATCGAAGCTGGAGAAAACCAAAATCGAGGTCCAGCGCTTCTACCGATATAATGAGCTTTTCGGCCAGTTTCTGGTAATGGGGCTTTCGCTCCTCCTTGCTGAGCTCATTTTCTCGAAATCGATTGTTGGAGGTATTCCCGAATGAGATTCTATTCGGTTGGATACCTTTATCTATTGCTGGCGCTACCCCTTTTTCTCGCATTAGCCCTGCTCTTCGGCAAGGTCCGCAAGGCGCGCGCTAATAGAATAGGCAATCCCGATACTATCGGCAGGCTGTTCGGCCGAGTGCATGTAACCAACGCGAACATGGCCATGATAGTCTTCCTGGTCGGACTGGCCTTCATCATAGCGGCCATGGCGCGCCCCCAATACCCCGGTGGGGTCGAGCGAGTGGAGGCGCGCGGCGGTAAGGTCGTAATCGCCCTCGACATATCATTGTCGATGCTGGCCCAGGATTTCCAGCCCAACCGCCTCGAGAAAGCCAAGCGCGAGATAATCGCCCTGGTGGAGAAACTCAAGGCCCAGTCGATGGGGTTGGTAGTGTTCGCGGGCGAGGCTTTTGTGCAATGCCCGCCGACAATCGATTACTCGGCATTCAGGCTTTTTCTCGATGTGGCATCCGTGGGCATGATCTCCGATACCGGAACCGACCTGGCCGACGCAATCAATGTTTCGACAGTCCTTCTCGATGACGGCTCGAATGTCGATAAGGCCATAGTATTATTCACCGACGGCGAGATTTTCGAGGGCGACCCCGAGAAAGCGGCCTCGGAGGCGGCCGATAAAGGAATCAGGATATTCACGGTCGGCGTGGGAAGCAACAGCGGCCGGCCGATACCCGAAATGAAGGGCGCCAGCGGGCTGAAGAAGAACAGCGAGGGCGAGATAGTCATTTCGCGGCTCAACGAGGAGCTCCTTGCCAGAACTGCCGATAAGGGAAACGGGAAATTCTATCGAGCCACGCCGGGAGAATCGGAGTTAGATGATATCTATGCCGATATCAAAGGCCTGAAAGGCGAGGAGAAAGAGACCAAATTCCGCACGATATACGCAGAGAAATATCGCTGGTTCCTTCTTCCAGGATTGGCCCTGATAGCGGCGGCTTCATTCATTCCGATGTCGAGGAGGGATGAATATGACAGTTAAATCATACAAGACGGGTGGCGTCAGATCCTCAGACCTGAAACATAATGTGCATTTTCTCTTTTATGCCTTGTTAATGCTGCCGATACTCTCACATTTGGCATCCGCCGACGAATACCGCAGCAAGATCAATGATGGATTCGACCTATATAAGAACGGTGAGTACGACAAAGCCGCGCAGAGCTTCAAAGATGCCGGCATCCTGAAACCTGATCACGCGCTCCCGAATTACGATCAGGGGGCGGCTCTGTATAAGTCGAACGATTTCCAGGGCGCCGCCGACGCATTCGCGACAAGCGTCTCAAAAAACGATCCCAGGCTCAAGGCCGATTCGTATTACAATGCCGGCAACGCTTATGTGAAAGCCCAGCAATATGACAAGGCTGTTCAGTCCTATATTAGCGCCCTGAAGATCGATCCCAAAGACGAGGACTACAAGCACAATCTCGAGATGGCCCTCCTGAAAAAGCAGATGCAACAGCAGCAACAGCAACAGAACCAGGAACAGAACAAAGACCAGAAGAAGCAACAGCAACAGAAACAGGACCAACAGAAGGAGCAAGAGGAAAAACAGAACGAACAGCAACAACAGGCCCAGAATAGAGATGAGAAGAAAGAGCAGCAACAACAGCAAGGCCAGCAGCAAAAGCAGCAAATGAACAAGGAACAAGCCGAACAGCTTCTGGCCAGATATGAGGATGATGAGAAGGATACCCAGAAACGGCTTAAGCAAGTGATGATGAAAGGGCGGTCGATCAATGACTGGTAGAAATGCCGCTCTTTTTTCGCTTTTGTCGATCTTCTATCTGGCCTCGGCGGCCAGGGCACTCGAGATAAGCGCCTCGGTGGATAAACAAGAGGTCGGCGTGGGAGATCCGATTACGCTGAAGCTTGTTATCTCCGGCAAAGGCGGGACACTCCCCGAACCAACTATGCCCGACCTTTCGGCCTTCGACATTTATTCATCCGGGCGAAGCCAGAATATCTCGATAGTCAACGGAGCATTCAGCTCATCGCTAAATATGTCATACGTGCTCGTTCCCAAGAAAGTGGGAGATCAACTCATCGGGCCTATTGTGGTCCGAGACGGCGCCAATATGGCCGCCACAGAACCGATTAAGATAAAGGTCAATCAGCCCGTTGCGAGCCCGTCAGGACAGGGTCAGGGCCCGACGCCCCAACCACAGACTAAGCAGCCGGGGGGACGGCCTCAGCCACCCGATAAGGGCAGCGACTTCTTCATCGACCAGGTGGTTGATAAGACCTCCCCTTATGTCGGTGAACAGGTGACATTGACATTCCGATTCTACCAGGCTGTGAATTTATGGGATCAGCCGGCGCTCGAATGGCCCAAGTACAACGGTGTCACCGTCGAGGACCTCACGGCCAATCATAGATACTACGAGGTTGTCCGCGGACGACGGTACCTTGTGACTGAAATCAAGAGAGCCCTCTTCCCCATCTCGTCGGGGAAAATTCCGATTGATTCGCCGCGCTTGACAATCAAGCCCGATGATTTCGGTGTATCGTTCGATCCATTCGGCTTTTTTGATAAGGACCTTCGCGAGCTTTTCAAGCGGGGTCAGCCGAAAGTTCTGACTGCCAATGTCATCACATTGAATGTCAGGTCTCTTCCAGAATCCGGTAAGCCGGACAATTTCTCCGGCGCCGTTGGCAGGTATTCTATTAGCGCCGCGGCCGACAAAGATTCAGTCGGCGTGGATGAGCCGATCACTCTGAAACTCATCTTATCAGGCACCGGTAATATCCGCTCCGTTCCACCTGTGAAACTTCCCGACCTGCCCGATTTTCGCATTTACGATTCGGGAAATACCGAATCGGTCTCGAATACCAACCTGGTAATCTCCGGCACCAAGACTTTCGAGCTAGCCATTATTCCAAGGACTTCGGGGGCCTACACGATACCGGCCATAACGTTCAGTTATTTTGACCCATCGAAGGGCAAGTACCAGACGATCGCCACTAACCCTATCCGGATTACTGCCACCGGCGAGGGCCTGGCCGATGTCGGTGGCGCACCCAAGAATATTATCGGGAGCGCGGTTCAGGCCCTGGGATATATTGTCACTGATTATCCTAAGAACTCCAGGCCGGTTGATTTATCGCGCAGTTTCTTCTTTTGGTTTTTCCAATTTATTCCGGCCGCGGCCATTATTGCGGCCATGGTTTACCGCACCAGAACTGCCAGACTCCTGAATGATCGAAGATATGCCCGCAGAGTGGGGGCCAGTCGCCGTTCGAAAGTTCTTTTCGAGAAGGCCGCCCAGTTGAAATCGCGCGGAGAAACGGAGAGCTTTTACGGGGCGCTGTACGATGCCATCCTGGGGTATGTCGCCGATAGGCTCGATCTGGAAAAATCGGGTTTGACCATAGAACAGATCCGCTCAAACGACACGATCCCGGAAAATATCAAGGGCGACCTGGCCGAGTTCCTCGAAAGCTGCCAGAATGCGCGTTTTGCCCCGGGCGGCGCCGCGGCCAATCACGTCGACAAAATGATGGCCGGCGCCGGCGAGCTAATCGCTCGTTTGGAGACTGAAATATGAAATCCGTGTTCGGATATTTCTTCCTGGTGCTGCTCATGGTTTCGACAGTGTCCGCGGCCACTAACGAGGAGCTCTGGAAGCAAGCCGCCGAATATTACGATGGCGGGCAGTACCAATCGGCAATCGAAAATTATCGAGTCCTTATTGAACGGCAATTTGAGAATGCTCAGGTTTATTACAACCTGGGCAATGCCTATTTCAAGGCCGGAGAACTGGGTCACGCCATCTGGAGTTTCCGCAAGGCCCTGAGGCTCGACCCCGGTTTCAAGCAAGCTAAGACCAGTCTCGAATATGCCCGCTCGTTTAACACCGACCAGGTTTCGATAGAAAGGCGCGGCTTTATTCTCGATATTTGGGATTTTCTGAGCGGCCTGTTGTCGTCGAACGGATACCTGATTGTTTTATCAATAGCCTGGTGGCTGGCGGCGGCACTGCTCATTTATAAGATGATTCGCCTCGAAAGCCCATCATGGCTCTATTATCTGTTGATAGTTCCCCTGGTAATCATTATCTTTGCCTCGGCGTCGGCGGCCAGGCGAATCAGCGAGGACAGATTGACGCGCTGGGGGGTGATCTCGCGGGAGTCCGCGGATATTCGTGAAGGTCCCGGCGTCGAATTCAATCGCCTCGAGGTCGGGCACGAGGGGCTCGAGTTCAAGATCCTCAACGATAGGGAAAACAGCTTTCTGATTGAGCTGAGGAACGGCCTGGTGGGCTGGGTCGGCAAAGAAGCTGTGCTGGAAATTTGAGACTGCTCAAATCAAAGAGATTCTGGGGCATGCTGCTGACAGTGGCCCTCCTGGTCTACTGCTTTTACGATTTCAATTTTCACCAGGTGCTGGCCGCCATCTCCCAGATAAACTACTGGTATATTATTCCGCTTATATTCCTCGAGGCCATAATCGCATATATCCGGTCGCTGCGTTTGAAATTTCTCATTGACCCCGTGAAAAAAATTAAGGCCAACGACCTCTACCCCATCTACTGCATCGGCATGATGACCAACCTGCTGATGCCATATTTGACCGGCCAGCTGGCGCGTATTTACCTTCTCAGTAAGAAGGGGCAGCTTAAGAAAACATTTCTCTTCACAACCACCGTCCTGGAAGTTCTTTTCGACGGTATGGCGCTTCTGGGGATCACCTTTGTTATGTCGATGTTTTTCGTGCTGCCCGACGAGTTTCGGGCCTGGCATTTTTTTGTCATGGGGGGCGTTGTCATCGCCGCCTCGTTGGCGCTGATATTCCTCTCGCGCATGAGAAATTTGGGCGCTCGGATTTTCCAGGGGCTGAGTCGCGCCATGCCCTCCGCGGTGGGGCGAAAAATCAATGATGTGACGCATTCGTTCTTCTCGGCCCTCGAGGCGCTCAAGAGCACCAAGCATTTCTTCCTGGTTTCCACCTTGTCGGTGATGTCGTGGGTGGCCCAGGCCGGCTTGGTCTATCTCCTGGTCGTGGCCTTCGGATTCAATATCACGCTTTGGGGCGCGGTCATTATCACCGTAATCGTGACCATAATGATGATTGTCGTGTTGGCTCCGGCCAATATCGGCACATTTCAGGCCGCCACCATGGCCGCTTTGAAGCCCTTTGACGTAGTCAAGGCGCCGGCGCTGGCCTTCTCTTTCTTGCTTCATATCGCCGTATATCTCCCGCCGATAATCCTGGGCGCTTTTTTCTCATTTAAGGAAGGACTGACCCTGAAACAACTCCGGGTCGAGGGGGAAAAGGCTGCCGAGGGAATCGGTTCCATCGAAACAATCGGCCAGACAGATGGAGCGGCGGAATCAAACTGAGAACCTGAACGATTATCGTATATCGGCGGCGTTAGGAGTCGTTTCGGGCGCATTGATGGCGTTATTTAATGTATCGGGGTTCCAGACCTGACTCCTGGCGAAAATAAAAATGAGGAATTGCCGTGACGAATTTCACAAGGCCAACCATAATAAGACGAGCCAGAGTCATCGATAAAATACTGGCCGTGAAATATGGCCCCAAATCGCTTGTGAGGAGGTCCGAGCCGACCTCCGAGCTTATCTGCACTATCCTTTCGCAGAATACCAACGACATTAACCGTGACAAGGCATTCGCCGGGCTTCGGCGCAGATTCCCCAGCTGGCGGGATGTCGCCGGCGCCAGGCCGAACGAAATAGCGAAAGCGATCAAAGTAGGTGGGCTTTCGAAGATCAAATCCGCTCGAATCAAGAATATCCTCAGTCAAATTGCCGAAAAGTCATCCGATCTGACTCTTTCGTTTTTGGAAAGCATGCCGGACAATGAAATCTGGGACTACCTGATTTCATTCAAGGGAGTCGGCCCGAAAACGGCCTCATGCGTCCTGCTGTTTTCACTGGGCCGGCATGCCATGCCTGTCGATACCCATGTCCATCGTGTCGGCCGGCGCCTGGGTCTGATTCCTGAAAAGTTGAATCCCGAAAAGGCGCACCACTGGTTTCTGCAGTTAAACCTGCCCCTGAATATCTACCAACTTCACATAAATATGATATGGCACGGCCGACAGCTTTGCAGACCGCGCAATCCCAAGTGCCCGCCATGCCCGCTAAAAAAAATGTGCCTTTACTATAGGCAGAATCCTCCCCAGGAAAAGGGGCGGGAAATCAAACGGTTAGTAATTTAACGATATGCAATGGCGCAATTTTAGCCCCCAAGTAATGGTTGACACAGACTGGCCCGATGTTTATTATTCCTCGCGAGAAAATTAGGCGAAGGTTGTAATGGATAATGTCAATGTGCTCAGAACCGGATTTTACGCGCTCGATTTTGCGCTCCCCGATACCAACGGCGATATTTATAAATTGAGCGATCACCTCAAAAGCAATTTCGTCGCCGCCTGCTTTTTCCCGAATGGCGAAAATGAGAAGGTGAACGCCTTCTTGAAAGACTTGAACCAGGGCCTGCCTAACACGGCCTCGGGATTGCCTGTAAACGTAGTCGGCATATGCCCCAAGCGGGTCGACAACCTCAAGGCGTTCAAGGTTAAGCTGAAATTGAGCTTTCCGGTCCTCTCCGACCATCAACTCCTGGTTGCGACCAGATACCATGTGGTCGATAGCTATGGCATCAGGCCGGCGGTATACTTTTCGATTTTCGTCATCGATGATTACTGCCTGATCAGATTCAGGGCGAGCGAGGTACCGGGTCTTTCGAAATATCTGCCCGAGGAATTCCGGGCGGAAGTGGCCAAAATTGTGTAATTTTTGCAAAACAATTGGCTAAATACCCCGTAATCGTTTCTGTATAAGGGCCCCTGGCCCATATTTTGTGACTGAAATGAGGAGTATGATAAAAATCATAAATATGCGGAAAATTATAATAGGACTGACACTAAGCATCGTTTTCGGGGGCGCCCCCGACATCTTGGCCAAGGATACGCTGGTCATCGACCTAACCAAGGCCTTCGACCTGGCCCTGGAAAGAAACGAGTCGATACTCATTGCCAAGAAGGAGATGGACAGGGCCAATGCCGGAATCATGGAGGCGGTAGCGGGAGCCCTCCCCCAAGTCACCGGCGGCATAACTTACTTAAGGAATTGGGAGATACCCACCGGAGTCTTCCAAATGGACAATGAGGAGGTTCGCTTCAAATTCGGTACCGAGAACAATTTCACGGCCGGAATAACCTTGAATCAGCCTCTATACTCAGGCGGCAGAACACTGACGGCCCTGCAGATTGCCTCGTTGGCTAAGAAACTCGTCAGGCATTCGATCAGGCAGGCTACCCAGGATTTAAAATTCCAGGTTTACAGTACTTTCTATGGCACCCTCCTGGCTCAAGACGTATTGGAGGTTAATCTCGAATCATTGCAACTGGCCGAGGATAACCTCGACCAGGTCCAGAAAATGTACGACCAAGGCGTATCCGCCGAATTCGACCTTCTGCGCGCCAGGGTGGCGGTGGCCAACCTTCAACCGGCCGTGATCAAGGCCAGGAACGACGCTAAGGTTGCAATGGATGCGTTTAAGAATATGCTCGGGATCGAGTTGGGCATGCCGGTCGATCTGGTGGCCGATCTCGACTCATCTAATTTCATACTCCCACCGGTCGATCACGAGACGGCTGAGCAAGAGCTGATGAAAAACAGGCCCGAGTTGAATATGAGCGAAATGAATACCTCCATAAACAAGAAGCTCATTACGATGGCGAGCGCCGGCTATAAGCCGATTCTGAATTTCTCGACATCTCTTCAGTATCAAAGGCAATTCGATCGCGGCGGAGTCTTCGACCGCAGTTGGGATCGCAGCCTCAACAGCGTGGTTTCGCTTCAAATCCCGATTTTCGATTCCTGGAGAACTCCCAGCCAGGTAAAACAGGCCAGGGTCGAATATGCTCAAAGCATGCTCCAGGATCAGGCCGTGCGCAAGGCCTTGATACTCGATTTCGAGCAGAGCCTGGGGCGCTATCTCGAATCCAGGAATCGCCTGGCCGCGCAGGGAGATGCGGTGGAATTGGCGCGACGAGGCCTATCGATTGCCAACGTTAGATTCGAAAACGGCGTAGGCACCCAGCTCGAGGTGGCCGACGCCCGCTTATCGTTATCGGTAGCAGAGATAAACAGGGCATCTGCCTACCATGACCTGGCCATAAGTTATGCGGCCCTCCTGAGATCATTGGGCAGAGATATAAATCCGTGATGCATGAGAACGAGGAATGACATGAAAAGACTGAATAATATCATAATATTGAATCTGCTGGCGATGGCGATATTATCTTGCGGCGGTAAAAAGCGGGAGGTCGCGGTCGAAGAAAAGGCGGTGCCCGTTACTGTGGCGCCGGCCGCCTTCTCGGATATCACCGTCAGCAAAACCTATACCGGCAGCCTCGAGGGCTGGAAACAGGCCAGAATCTACGCCTCGATACCCGAAGCCGTGGTGGAATTACCGTTCGCGGAGGGCAGCGAGGTGCAAGCAGGGCAGGCAGTCATTGTGCTGGATCGGGAAGGGCCGGCCTCGCAACTCAGGCAGGCTACGGCTGTCTATCAGGATGCCAAGGATAATTTCGACAAGATGTCGCGCCTCTACGAGCAGGGCGCCATCTCCGAACAGACTTTTAATAACATGAAAACCAATCTCGATGTCGCCAGGGCCAATTACGAGGCCGCCCGCCAGCAGGTCGAATTGACCAGTCCCATCTCCGGCATCCTGACCGATCTGGCCGTAAATATCGGTCAATATGTGCCGCTCGGCGTGCCGTTGGCAACCATTGCCGAGACCGGCAAGATGCGCATGACCGTTTATGTCGATGGCCGTAGCGCCCCTTTCCTCAAGGCCGGCCAGAAAGCGCAAATCTCCATCTCCTCGGTCGGCGGCGTCGATACCTCCATCGAAGGCTCTGTTCGGGAGGTGGCCCGCTCGGCCGATCCCGAGACAAGGCTGTTTCGAACCGAGCTTCATATTGATAATAGACAAGGCAGGTTGAGCCCCGGTATGTTCGCGCGCGCCGTCATCGTGGTCGAGAAGCTGACAAACGTGCTTACGGTGCCCCGAGAGGCGGTATTCTTCACCGAGGGCATTCCCAAAGTCTTCGTTATTGATGAGAAAAATCGGGCCAGAGAACTGGGCCTCGAGGTCGGCCAGAGTACGCTCGAGCGATATCAGGTCATCTCGGGTCTTAATGAAGGCCAAAATGTCATCGTCCTTGGCCGCAATCAGGTCGAGAATGGAAGCCTCGTGAAAGTGATGGAGGATTTAAACGCCGTCACCGACGCACCAGAGGAAACCAGGGAAAGTTAGAATATGTATTTATCCAATACCGCAATAAAACGTCCGGTTTTCGCCACCATGGTTATCCTGGCCCTGGTGGTACTCGGAATGGTGTCGTACAATCAGATGAATGTCGACCTGTTCCCGGATATCGAATTTCCGTTCGTAGTGGTCACGACCATTTACCCCGGCGCGGCCCCGGAGGCGGTGGCCACCGATGTTACTCAGAAAATAGAAGACGCCGTCAATCCTATCGCCGGAGTCAACCATATCACGTCGACCTCATTTGAGAGCGTTTCCCAGATATTCATAGAATTCACTCTGGAAACGAGAGCTCCAGAGGCGGCCCAGGAGGTCCGCGAAAAAGTCGCGGCTATCAGATCAGACCTACCCCAGGATATTGAAACTCCCTTGATTCAGCGCTTCGACCCCGAGAGCAGACCGATAATATCGCTGGTCATGTCGGGCAACCGCTCGCAAAGGGAGTTGACCACGATTGCCGACAAGGTTGTCAAACGGCAGTTGGAATCAATCGAGGGCGTGGGAGCAGTCGAGATTGTCGGCGGCAGCGAGCGTCAATTCCAGGTCCTGCTTGACCTGGATGCTATGAATGCACGGATGATAACCTTTCAGGATGTCTCCTCGGCCATTGCCGCATCAAATTTCGAGCTCCCCGCCGGCAGATTGGACCGTCCGGGAAGCGAGATCCTCGTGCGCACCATGGGGCGTTTTTCCTCCATCGATGATATCAAGGATGTGGTCGTTAAGAATACCAATGGTAAGGTCATCAGGCTTGCCGACATTGCCGGCATCTACGACGGTATAAAAGACCAGCGCAGCCTATCGCGATATAACGGCGCCGAGGCTGTCACTCTGCAGATATCACGGCAATCCGGGGCCAACACGGTCAAGGTCGCCGAATCAGTCAAGGAGGAGCTAAGCAGCATTCGCAAGCAACTCCCCGTCGGAGTCGGTGTCGATGTCGCCCAGGATAACTCGATCTGGATCGAAGACTCGCTGCTGGACGTGCAAATGACTATCCTCTACGGCGGCGCCCTGGCAATTTTGTGTATATTCCTTTTCCTGGCCAATATCCCGGCTACGATTATCTCGGCCATCGCTATCCCCACCTCGATTATCTCGACCTTCATATTCATGAGGGCGTTGGGATTCACTCTCAACATCATGTCGCTTCTGGGGCTGTCGCTGGCGGTCGGGCTCCTGATCGATGATGCCATCGTGGTCATAGAGAATATCTACCGCCACATGGCTCATGGTGAGTCACCGATCGAGGCCGCCCGCAATGGGACATCCGAAATCGGCCTGGCGGTCATGGCGACTACCTTCTCGATAGTTGTGGTGTTTGTGCCGGTGGCATTCATGTCGGGTATCGTGGGAAGGTTTTTCTACCAATTCGGACTGACCGTGGCCGTGGCGGTAATGGCATCGCTGTTCGTGGCATTCACGTTGACTCCGATGATGTCATCGCGCTTCTTAAGGCAGGAAAAGCACCTGTCAAAGGACACCCGAAATCCCATAAAGCTCGCTCTTTACTATTGGAATCACGCTTTTCAACTAATGGGTAATTACTACCGGACGACTTTGGCCTGGGTATTGCGTCACCGTTTTATAACTCTGGTTGGAGCTTTCGCCGGATTTGCCATATCGATGTATCTGGCGCGGTTCCTGGGATTCGAATTCCTTCCACAACAAGACCAATCGCAATTCTATATCACATTCGAGGCCGCCGCCGGCTCTTCTCTTCAGCAGACTTCCGACCTGTCTTCGAAAATCGAGGATATCATCGCATCGCACGACGATGTCCTCAAGTATCAACTCCTCACTATCGGCGGCGAGTTGACTCCTGTTAATGAGGGATCAATATATGTCAAGATGCGCGATCGTGGCGATCGCGACGTCTCGGTTTTCGATTTTACACCGACCCTGCGAAAAGAGCTCGCAACTGTTCCCGGCTTAACCACCAGCGTCCAAATCGAGGAGAGCGAGGGTGGCGGCTCCAAGCCGGTCGAATATTCTATCCGGGGCCAGGATTACGAAAAGCTTACCTGGATTGCAGGCCAGATCGAGGCCGTTGTCAAGCAGGCCCCGGGCGCGGTCGAGGTCGAGAACAGCGAAAAACAAGCGCGTCCGGAATTGCGTATCGGCGTCGATCGCGAGCTGGCCGACGACCTCGGGCTTAACCTTGCCCTGATCGGCGGCACTGTCAGGAGCCTCGTCGATGGCGCCGAGGTCAGCCGTTTCAAGGAAGGTGACGAGGAATACGAGATTAATGTCCAGTTAGCTCCCGAGTATAGAGTCGACGAGGAGAACTTGAACAGCATTTATATACCCTCCTCCAAGAAGGTCAATGGCCAAGATATATTGGTCCCTTTGCGGCAGGTGGCGACTATTTACCAGTCCACCGCGCCAACCGAGATAAAGAGGTTTGACAGGCAACGCGAGATCAGGGTCGGCGCTAATATCGGCGCCGGACATGTCATGAGCGACATTCTGCAGTACACGGAAAGCCGACGATCGGAGATCGATCTGCCGCCGGGCTATACATTCACGCCTGTCGGCGAGGCGGAAATACAGCAGGAGTCGTTCCAGAATATTTTCGCCGCCCTGTTCTTGGCGATCATCTTTATCTACATATTGCTGGCTTCTCAATTCGAATCGTTTGCCGATCCCTTCTCGATGGGTATGTCGCTGCTGATGGCGCCGGTTGGCGCCATCCTGGCTCTACTCATTTTCAATACCCCCAATTCGATCATGTCGATGATCGGCATCGTTCTCCTCATGGGGCTTGTGACCAAGAACGCCATATTACTGATAGATTTCATAAAACAGGCCCGGCGTCGCGGCATGGACCGCACCGAGGCGATCCTGCAGGCCGGCCCGATCCGCCTTCGCCCAATCATGATGACGACTCTGGCCATGATCTTCGCCATGCTGCCTCTGGCGTTCGCTTTCGGTCCTGGCGCCGAGCTGCGCGCTCCGATGGCGCAGGCGGTGATCGGTGGACTGATGTCATCAACGGCCCTGACTCTCATCATCGTGCCGATTGTTTATACCCTGCTCGATGACCTCGTGGCTTTCGTAACGGGCAAGAAAAGAAGGGCTAAACGGGCTCTGAAATACGGCCCCTCTGCAGGAACCAACGATAGGTCGCCTGCGGTTGAAGATTGATTATGCATGAGGTTGAATTCGATAAGATAACTGGCACGTCAAAGCTGTTCCTGGACTACATCAATTGCCGACAACCCGCCTGTCGTTACTTCGGATACGATTTTACCGAAATCTCGGCGTACCGGACGGTAGCGGAACAAGTCACCCGCAAAAAATACGATCGCGAGAAGCTGGCCTCCATCATCACGGGGGCCGCTTCTCGTTTTTATATCTCTGAAAACGCCCGGAAAAATATCGAAAAGCTGAAGCAACCCGATTCCCTTTGCGTCTTCGCCGGCCAGCAAGCGGGGCTGCTGCTTGGCCCAATGTATACTGTCCTGAAAGCTCTGACCGCCTATAAGCTGGCCGAGTCGCTTGAAAAAGAGCTTGGACAGCCGGTGGTACCTTGTTTCTGGACAGCCTCCGATGACCACGATTTCGATGAGATCAAAACGGTTTCTTTTCTCAATCGAGATGGCGAATGTAAGAGCGCATCCTTCATCCCCGAGAGCAGTCATCCCGGCGCGCCGATGGCAGACATCGCGTTGGATGGCAATATCGACTTATTTCTATCTCAGGTCGATGAGAGCCTGACTCAGACCGAATTCACCTCCGACATAAAGAAACTCGTCCGCAATTCCTACAGGGCCGGCAGATCGATATCCGAGGCATTTATCGACCTGTTTAATCGGCTTCTTGGCGGATTCGGGATAGTCCCGGTCGACCCTAATTTCCCCGGCATGAAGGCCATGTTTAAGCCGATGTTTAGAAGGGAAATCGAGGACCACACTCGCATATTCGAGCTATTCAAATCGCGCTCGCGCGAGATTGTCTCTGACGGCTACCACAGACAGGTGCATAAATCCGCCGACACCCTGAACCTCTTCTATAATGACGGCCAGAGACGGAATATCATATTCGATGGCGAGGGGTATCGGCCCGATGGGGCCGAGCCGCGCCTTTCGCAAGATGAATTGACTGGATTGCTCGAGAGGGAACCTGACAAATTCTCGGCCAACGTGACACTCAGGCCGATTGCTCAAAACTTCGCCTTCCCGACAATCGCCCAAATTGCGGGGCCATCGGAAGCCGCATACTTCGCTCAGATACAGCCGCTGTTCGAATTTCATGAAGTACCCTGGCCGGTTGTCAGGCCGAGAATTTTCGCCTCCCTGCTCGAGCCTCACATCGCCAAAATAATGGCAAAGCTGGGGATTGAATTCGCCGGCCTGGCCAACGACCTCGAGTTCGAAGTGGGCCGCGTGATTGGAAAGAATTTCCCGGCCGAGATCCAGCAGCAGGCCGATGCCCTGCGCACGAAGATGGAAGAGCCACTCGCGAAGCTGGCCGAGGAAGTAAAAAAGACTGACCTGGAGAGTTATCAGGCAATAGACCACACGCGGCGGCGTATCGACCATGAGTTGAATCACCTCTCGAAAAAGTTATTTATGGCTCATAAGAAGAAACATGAGGACGCCAGGAAAAGAATTTATAAAGTGGCCGCCTTTCTTCTGCCCGGCGGCAAATTTCAGGAGAGGGTTCTCTCGCCCGTTTATTTCGCGAATAAATTCGGGCCTGACCTGTTAAAAGGGATCGAGGCAAAATTGCAGCTCGATTCCCGGGCGCACCAATTGGTGGAGATAGCCTGATGAAGATCGGCATTGTCTGTTATCCGGTCAAGGGCGGTTCCGGCGTGGTGGCCTCCGAGCTTGGATTGGCACTGTCGGCCATTGGTGTGGAGGTGCATTTCTTTTCGTATGCCTTGCCGTTCCGCCTCACCGGCTTCGACGAGAAATTCATCTTTCATCAGGTCGAGGTCTCCGATTACCCCCTCTTTCAGCATTCCCCGTACACTCTAACCCTGGCCACCAGGCTTGCGGACGAGTCGCGGCGCGTCGGGCTCGACATAATTCACGCCCATTACGCCATTCCGCACGCCGTCAGCGGCTATATCGCTAAACAGATTCTTGGAGGCAGGCTGCCCAAACTTATCACGACATTACACGGCACAGATATAACTCTGGTTGGGCTTGATCCTTCCTTTTTTGCCGTCACGAAATTCTCCATGGAGGTCAGCGACGCGCTGACTACGGTAAGCAGATATATTTACGATAAGACCTATGAGTCATTCGGCATCACCAAACCTATCAAGGTCATTCACAACTTTGTGGACAACGAACGTTTTAAGCCAAGCCAGAAAGGGTGCGATCGTTCGATTTTTGCCCGGCCGGATGAGAAGATAATCATGCATATGTCGAATTACAGGCCGGTCAAGAATGCCACTGACGTCGTCCGCGTTTTCAAGATGATAAACGATCAGATATCATCACGGTTAGTTCTCATCGGCGACGGCCCCGACGCGCCAAATGTGCTTCGGTTGGCCGACAAGCTCGGCCTCAAGGATCGCACGCTATTTCTCGGCGGACAGGATACTGTTGAAACCATACTCTGCAAGGCGGACCTGTTCTTGTTGCCGTCGGCCTCCGAGGCGTTCGGCCTGGCGGCCCTGGAGGCGCTGGCCTCGGGCGTGCCGGTCGTTGGTTCCATCGTTGGAGGGCTGCCCGAGCTGGTGAAGGATGGAGAGGTCGGTTACCTGGCGCCAATTGCCGATGTTGAGACCATGGCCAGCCGTTCTCTGGAGATACTATCGAACCCCGACCTGCATCGCAAGATGGCTGAAAATGCCAGAAAACTGACAGTCGAAAAATTCGATACCAAAGCAGTGGTGAAGCAGTATTATGATTTTTATGAAGAGGTGCTGGCGAGAGATTAAAGCGGCGGCCGGAATGAATCAGGGCTTTTCTCATTGACAGTCGCTGGATGTTATTTGAAAGATAGCGTTCCATTAAACATGACCGAATTCTCAAGCGATCAGCTCGAAAACCCAAGAAATGATATGAAACTCGAACACATCAAACTGCATGTCCTGGCCATCGCCGCTCACAGGGATGATACCGAGATCACATGCGGCGGAACTATCATTAAACTGGTCGATCTCGGCTATTCGGTCGGTATTCTGGATCTGACCGCCGGCGAATCCGGCAGCCGCGGAAATGCCGACACGAGAGCCGATGAGGCCAGGTGCGCCTCTGGAATCATGGGTTTGAAATTCCGCCATAACCTGGAATTGCCCGACGCCGGCCTTTTCCTGACACAGGAGAATGCCCTTAAGATCGCCGAGGTTGTCAGGCAGACAACTCCCGAGCTTGTCATCCTGCCCTACTGGAAACAACGCCATCCCGATCACGCTACCGCCTCCGACCTGGGCTACCGGGGATGTTTTCTCGCGGGGCTTTCGAAAATGCCGATTCCGGGGGACGCATATCGGCCCAGGAAGATAATTTACACGACCTCTTTCCATGATATCGAGCATAATTTTGTGGTGGACATCACAAGCCAGTTCGAGCGCAAGTGCCGGGCCGTGGCCTGTTATAAGACTCAATTCGAGGAACGTCCGGATGTCCGCGAGGTCTACCCGCCCGCCAGAAATATATTTGACTATATGGAAATCAGGGCTCGCCAGTATGGCTACATGATCGGTGTCAAATACGCGGAGTGTTTTGTCCAGAAGGAGAAACTCGCTGTCGATGATCCCTTGAAATTACCGGGCAAATCGATATGAACCAGTTTTGGGACGCTATCGCGAGCGTGGAAAATTGCCGGTCAACCGTGCCAGGCTGCCATCGCGGCCTCAAGTGGAACAAGAGCCAGGACTCGTTTATCCGCTCTAAATTAGCGAATGAACAATCTCCCCGCCCACTATTGTCATAACCGCCCTGCCGGTGAGCTTGCGGCCGATAAAGGGTGAGTTTTTCGAAAGCGACCGGAAATCGTCCTTACTTACGACCCATTCCAGAGTGGGATCGATGACAGTGAAGTCGGCCGGCGCGCCGACTTCGAACGTGCCGCCGGGCAGATTGAGGATACGGGCCGGGTTGACCGTCATTTTGGCCACTGCCTCCGGCCACGATAGAATCCGCTTCTTAATCAACTCTGTCACTACAAGGCCTATCGCTGTTTCCAGGCCGATCATTCCGCAAGGCGCATAATCGAACTCCATCTCTTTCTCTTCGATAGAGTGCGGGGCGTGGTCGGTGGCGATAACATCGATGATGCCCTCTTTCAGGCCTTTCTTAATGGCGTCGACATCTTTCCTGGTCCGCAAAGGCGGATTGACCTTGAGGTTGGTATTGAATGATCTTATCAGCTCGTCGGTCAATGTGAAGTGATGCGGCGTGGCCTCAGCCGTTACTCTTACCCTGGCCCGTTTTGCCCGCCGAATCAGCTCCACAGATCCGCATGTCGAGACATGCGCGATATGTACTCGTCCGCCGGTGTATTCGGCCAGCATTATATCGCGGGCGACCATCAGCTCCTCGGCGATTGGCGGAATACCTTTCATGCCCAGCACAGTCGAGGTAAAACTCTCGTTCATCACGCCGCCCGAGGCCAAATCGGAGTACTCGCAATGCGAGATTATCGGCAAATCGATGGCGCGGAGATATTCCAGCGCGCGGCGCATGAGGTGGCCGTTCTGCAGCCCGCTGCCGTCATCCGAGAAAGCCACGGCGCCCGTATCCGCCATCTCCAGCATCGGGGCCAGCGTCTCCCCCTTCCGCCCGACTGTGATCGCGCCCACCGGGTATACCCGGGCCCTGGCCGCCCGAGCACGCTCGATTACAAATTTTATCCCTTCAGCGCTGTCGAGCGCTGGTTCGGTATTGGGCATACAGGCTACGGCGGTGAATCCACCGGCGACCGCGGCCTCAGCGCCCGATTGAATCGTCTCCTCGTCCTCCCTGCCGGGCTCGCGCAGGTGGACGTGCATATCGATAAAACCCGGGCAGAGGTAGAGGCCTTTGAGGTTCATGGCGCCTTTTGCAGAGGCCCTTTTCTTCTTCTTATCCACCCTGAAAATCTTATGGTCGGCGATATGTATATCAGCCGGACCAAAATACCCGGTCACCGGATCGACAATCTTCGCGCCTGTCAGTACCATCTCATTATTCATCGACTTTGCCTCCCGTGGTCGGGTCTTTTCGACTTCCGCCTGACAACAGGTAAAGCACCGCCATCCTGATCGCCACGCCATTGGTGACCTGCGGCAGAATCACCGAATATGTCCCCTCGGCCACCTCCGATGATATCTCCACGCCGCGATTCATCGGGCCGGGATGCATGATGGTGAAATTCTCATTGAGCTTTCCGAGCCGCTCCTTCGTGATCCCCCAATAGCGGCTGTATTCGCGAAGCGACGGCAGGAGGCCCGACTGCTGCCTTTCGCGCTGGAGGCGAAGGACATTGACGATATCAACGCCATCCAAAGCCTCATCGAGATCGTCAAAAACCTTGATCCCGAATTTCTCCATCTCGACCGGAAGCAATGTTGGCGGGCCGCAGACGCTGACCTTGGCCCCGAGTGTCAAAAGGCCCCAGATATTGGAGCGGGCCACGCGGGAATGCTTGATATCGCCGACAATCACGACTTTGAGCCCGTCGATTTTGCCGTACTTCTCCCGCATGGTGAAAATGTCCAGCAGCCCTTGCGTCGGATGCTCATGAGCGCCATCGCCGGCGTTGATAACGATCGACTGGCAGCATGTTGTCAGGTAATGTGGCGAGCCCGCCGCCGAATGGCGTATTACCACCATGTCAATCTTCATAGCTTCGATATTTTGAAGCGTGTCTTTCAGGGTCTCCCCTTTTGAAACCGAGGAACCCGAGGCCGAAAAATTCACGGTGTCGGCCGAAAGCCTCTTTTCGGCCAGCTCGAACGATATCCGTGTCCGGGTCGATGGCTCATAGAAGAGATTGACTATGGTCATGCCTCGAAGGGTGGGCACCTTGGGGATTCTGCGCGACAGGACTTCTTTGAATGAAATGGCGGTATCTAAAATGAGATTTATGTCTTCGGCGGGCATGCCCTCCAGGCCAAGCAAATGGCGTGAGCGCAAGCTCATACGCCTCCCCTTCCGCTTCGGTCGATTATGACCTCATCGACTCCGTCCTGCTCGATGAGATGGACCTCCACCCTCTCGTTGCGCGAGGTCGGCACGACTTTTCCGATGAAGTCGGGCCCGATCGGGAGTTCGCGATGTCCGCGGTCGATCAGCACCGCCAGTTGTATGGCGCGCGGACGCCCGAAATCGATGATCGCATCGAGGGCGGCCCTGATTGTGCGGCCGGTGTAAATGACATCATCGACTAACACCACAACTTTGTCGACGATATCGAAGAGAAGGTCGGTCTTCTGCACGACCGGCTGATCGAGCTTGTCCTGGACATCGTCGCGGTAAAGCGTGATATCGATAACGCCTACCGGCAGGGCGACCTTGCCGATCTTGCTTAGGTTCTCCGCCAACCGCTCGGCCAGGATCGCGCCGCGCGTGCGGATTCCGATGATGACGATATTATCGGTTCCTTTATTGCGCTCGATGATCTCATGCGATATGCGAGTCAATGCCAAGGCGATCGATTTCTCATTCATAATTCTCACGGTTGTATCTTTTGGCATGTATCCTCCAGTCTGATCCCCTGTTCGGTCGCGCCCGTTATAAAAAAGCCGCCGGCGGGGGCGGACTTTCTCGTTTAATGGCGATTCGGCTTCATCTTCAATACGAATTTTCTATGCTTCGAACTTAGGATAAATAAGCGGAAAGCAAACGAATGTCAAGGAAAAATGAAATAGGAACCCTGGGGAATTTTCCCTCAAAAAGCTGGGAATAGGAGTTTATATTCGTCTTTGCATCCAAGGAGCCCGCATGCCGGGGGCGACCCCGAGATAAGCGCCATCGCAGGGAAGTCGAGCTATTCCATTTTCCGCACAAATATCTCGCTGGCAATCTGCTCATCGATTGCCACCTCCGTGGCGCCAAGGCGAAGCAGAAACGAGGGCCGCTTCTGATGCAGGAAAATCCTGCCGCCCGGGACCACGCCGAGATTGACCAGGCGGCTGAGCCGCTGATGGTATGGCGTTGTTATGAAAACTATTCGGGCATTTGAGCCAACCGGGAGATCTTTGAGCGGTATCACAATCGGCGCTACCTCACGTCGCGACTCGCGGCAGCATTCGCCCGGCGGGATACGCTTGCCGTGCGGGCAGGTCGGCGGATGGCCAAGCATTGTACACACCGATTCCGTGACTGCGGGGTCCAGGACGTGCTCGAATGAACAACTGGTCGAATGCAGGCCATTGTCGTTCAAATCGAGAATCTCGGAGAAAAGCCGCTCGGCCAGCCGATGGCGCCGCACCAGCAACTCGGCTATGGCATTTCCTTCGGGGGTGAGCTCCACCTTGCCATTATGATAGTTCAGAAGGTGGCGCTCGATGAAAGTATTCATCTCGGTCTTGGTGGGGATCGTGGCCAATGGCAGGCTCGATGGCTCTATCGGGGTCCGGCCATCCTCACGAGCCTTATATAAGGCCTCCAGCAACTCCTCCAGCGCATGTTCCCTATGGTCTTCCACGGGACGCCCCCTTTCGGGTGAATCTAATGAATTTGTCCACAAGCGAGGTCTTCTCCACCCAGGAGTAATGGCAATTGGGGCAGCAAATCTTGTCGCAATTGCGGCCGATTGGGCAACTCGAGCAAAGGCCCCTGGCGCTCTTGGTGTCAAATCGGTAACCACAAAGCTGGCACTTGGCTACCATATCTTGATTCCCCTTAAAAGGAGATTAAGCAGGCCACCGACCGTGATGGCAAAGGGAATAATGAAGAGAACCATTCCGAGCGCGGTCTTGAGTCCCCGCTCTTTAATAATGATGAAGAAATTGGCTATACAAGGAACGAATAGCGTAATGACAGTCATAGCGACAACCGTGCTGATCGGATCGAGCAGACCCTGGTCGAATAGCCCCTTGAATCCGGCAGCGCCGTAGTCACGCCGCAAGAATCCTAAAATGAAAGCCTCTGACGACTTGGCCGGCAGTCCCAGGATATTTACTACAACGGGGCTGAATGCCTTTTCGAGAATTTTCAGCGCGCCCAGCCTGTCGAGCGTGAAAAGTATCAGCGTGCCCAGGACAAAAAGCGGCACAGCCTCCCTCAGATACCATTCAAGACGCATAAGGGTCTTGACAACAACGTTTCTGGCCTGTGGTAACCGGAGCGGCGGAATTTCGAGGATGAAGTCTGATGACCGGCCGGGTATTACTTTCGAAGAAATGTAGCCGACTATGAATAGCACCATCAGGATGACCCCCAGCCAGATCATCACGGCCAGGCCCGATATTGCGCCGAGGATACCGAGCGTGACTCCCAGTTGAGCGGAGCACGGTATGGCCAGGGCCAGCAGGAAAGTCACAAGGACCTTCTCCTTCTTGGTGGAGAGGATTCTGGTGGTTAGGACAGCCATGGTATCGCAACCAAGTCCCAGGACCATGGGTAACACGGCACGGCCGTTGAGGCCAATCTTCTTGAAAATGCGATCGACCATGAATGCCAGCCGCGGCAGATAGCCGGAATCCTCGAGAATGCCGAAAGCCAGGAAAAAGGTGGTGACTATGGGCAAGATCAGGGCCAGGGCGTAAGTCAAGGCCATGGTGATAATTCCATACTCGCCTACGAATAGATCGCGCAAGAACGCCCAGGGAATATACGAGAATAACTTTGTAAACAGCGGATTGATCAAGGAGCCGAACAGCCTGTTCTCGAATAAGCCGACCAGCGTCTGGGCGCCGAAAACGCCCACGAAATAATAAAGGCCGATTATGACAAGCATCAAAATCGGCACGCCGTAAACCGGGTGCTGAGAGGTTATGCCAAGCGCTCGGAAAAACCGTGTTGCCGGTGAACCCTTCGCGGACACCACCCGTTGCACGAGGCGCTGGGCCTCCTCATTTCTGGCCTTGGCGATTATGAAACCGATAGGCTCCGCGAGCGAGCGCTCGAGCTGCTTCTTATAATTCTCCAGTCGTTTAATCGTATCGGCCGGATAGATTGACTTGATTGATGGCGGCAGGCCATTGTCGCCGCTCAAAAAGCTGAGAAGAATTCCCCGGGAATTTCCGTTAGTCGAGGCCAGCTCGCGCGACAGCACCTCGAGGGCATCTTCGATAACCGCTCCAAAGCCGAAATTCAGGCTTGGCACGGCCGCCTTTTTCAGCGAGCGCTTGAGTTCCTCGATTCCGGCCCGCTGTGTGGCGATAGTCGGAATTACCGGCACTCCTACCGCCTGTGATAAGGCAGGAATATTGATCTTGATGCCTGAGGAGGAAGCCTCATCGGCCATGTTGAGAGCTACTACCGCCTTGCGCTTGAACTCCGCCAGTTGCGACAGGAGCACCAATCCCCGCAACAGATTCTTGGAATCTATAACGCAGATGACTGTCGAATCGGGGTGGCTCAGGATTAAATCCCTGGTGACAATCTCGTCATCGGAGATTGGCGAAAGTGTATCCGCCCCGGGAGAATCGAAAATCTCCCGCGGGACACCATCGATTCTCATCCAGCCTACGGCGTAATCAACCGTCGTGCCAGGGTAATTGGAAACCTCGACGTATCTCCCTGAAAGGACTCCGAATAGCGCCGATTTGCCGACATTGGGATTACCAACGAGTAATACCGGTGGCAGAGTTGATTTAGTCTGGCGAGTTGTCATGATACAACATTAGAACAAGCCACGGGGCTTTATGGTAACCGTTTTTTGATCCCTTGATGCGAAAATGGCCCCAAAAAGCCTATTGGCATTTTTTGCAGAGGCCGTAGACCTCAAGGCGATGCCCCATCGGCTTGAATCCCACTCCCGAGGAGACTTGTTTGATGGCCTTGTCGATTGCGCCAACCACAAATTCCTCTGTCTTGCCGCAACTGGTGCATATCAGATGCCCATGCTGGCCCTTGTCGAATGCCTTCTCGAATCGGGCTCTGCCATCGCCGAAATTAACCTCCCGGGCCAACCCGGCCTCGGTAAGCAGTCTTAAAGTGCGATAGACCGTGGAGAAGCCAATTCTGGGGTCGGATTTTCTGATAATGGCATGAAGCTCATCGGCGGAAACGTGCTTCATGTTGGCCAGGAAAACCTCGAGGATCTTCTCGCGCTGTCCCGTCTGCTTCAGACCCTTCTGCTTGAGGAAATTTACCAGTAGTTCTTGTTCTCGTTTCATATTCTTCCTTCAACTGTTATTGGCCCACAAATCCTGTTCAAATCCCATTCACGTTACTGACATTGAATATCAAATTCAAGGATATTAAAAATAACTACTGTTGTCAAGTAAATTTTGTGGAATTTTTCACAAGGTAGGGGGCGCATTTCGCTTGACGCCTCAGCGAGGGCTTTGTTAGCGGCTCTTAGTCCATGGTCCTGTAATTAGGCGCCTCCTTCATGATCTTGACATCATGGGGGTGGCTCTCGCGGAGCCCCGCGCCCGTGATACGCAAAAATCTGGCTTTCGATTTGAGGGTAGCTATATCTTTGGCGCCGCAGATACCCATGCCGGCCCTCAGGCCACCCATAAGCTGAAACACCGAATCGGCCACCGAACCCTTGAACGGCACCCTCCCCACTATACCCTCAGGCACCATCTTGCCCGATTCGGTCTGTTGGAAATACCTGTCGGCGCTCCCCTTTCGCATCGACTCGATCGAACCCATCCCCTGATAAACCTTGTAAGAGCGACCCTCGATGAGTATGGTTTCGCCGGGCGATTCCTCGGTCCCGGCCAAAAGCGAGCCAATCATGACAGAATCGGCCCCGGCTGCCAGAGCCTTGGTGATATCCCCTGAGTATTTGATTCCGCCATCGGCGACCAGCGGGACATTATGTTTCTGGCAGACCGGCGCGCAATCCATGATTGCAGTGATCTGCGGGATTCCGGCTCCGGTAACGACCCTGGTGGTGCAGATCGATCCCGGGCCGATTCCGACCTTGACCGCTGAAACGCCGGCCGAAATCAGGTCCGCGGCGCCCTCGGCGGTGCCGACATTGCCTCCCATAATATCGATATTCGAGAACTTCGCGCGCAGCTTTTCTATCGCCGTGATGACACCCTCGGAGTGGCCATGCGATGAATCAATCGCGATAAGGTCTGCGCCAGCCTCGATAAGAGCCTGGGCGCGATCGAGCATGTCGCCGGTCACCCCTACCGCCGCCCCCACCCGCAGGCGCCCGCGCTGGTCCTTGCAGGCGTTGGGATATTGGATCCGTTTCATGATATCCTTGACAGTAATCATCCCCTTGAGATTACCCTCGGAGTCGACTATGAGGAGCTTTTCGATCCGATGTTTGTGCAGAAGCTCCTTGGCGCTTTCGAGGTCAGTACCCTCGGTGACAGTGATAAGATTGTCCTTAGTCATTACATCGGAGATGGGCACCGCGGGGTTGTTATGAAATCTCAGGTCGCGATTGGTGAGGATACCTACCAGTTTTCCTTGGCGGGTTATTGGTATGCCGGAAATTGAGAATTTTTTCATGGTCTCCAGGGCCTGGCCCAGGGGAGCGTCGGGGGGAAGCGTGATGGGATCAACAATCATGCCCGATTCGGAGCGCTTGACCTTGTCGATTTCGAATGCCTGTTCCTGGATCGAGAGATTCTTATGAACAATGCCGACCCCGCCCTGCCGCGCCAGCGCGATTGCCAATGCCGATTCGGTGACGGTGTCCATGGCCGCGGAGACCAGCGGAATATTCATGGCGATGTTCCTGGTCAAACTGGTGCCAAGGCCTATCTGGTGAGGCAGGACCGATGACTTGGCTGGAATCAGTAGAACATCGTCAAACGTTAAAGCCTCTCTAATAGGTTCCATTACTGCAAACCTCCTATATGATGAAAAGCGACTTCCCCGTTCCGGCCCGATCGAACAAGAGGAAGCGCGCTTTCCGAAACGACTATTCTAATTACTTTCTTCCTCGGTCCAGGTCAGGATTCTGCCGCAACTGTCACACGAGAAAATGCGGTCGCCCCGCCTGATCTCCTGGATCCGCTGGGGAGGAATCTGCTTGAAGCAGCCGCTGCAAGCTCTTTTGCGAATCGGCACGACCGCCATGCCGCCCTTGCCCTTGCGGACACGCTCGTAGACCCCGACCACCTGCTTGTTGATATCCTTGATGAGGTCTCGGCGCTTTTCGAGCTTATCCTCGATCTTGGCCTGCAGGGTCGATTCCTGGGCCCGCAGTTGGATAAGCTGTTCGCCATTTCTCGACTGGACTTCCTTGAGCGAATTCTGCAGCACGGCCAACTTTTCCCTGGCCTCATCGGCCGAGGACATCAAGGCCAGGATCTTCTCTTCCTTGTCGGCGATGCTCAACTTCTTGGAGTCGATCTCGGCCGTCAGCGCGTCGTATTCCTTGTTGGTCTTTATAACCCGCATTTGCTTTTGATACTTTTCAAGCTCCTGCTTTTCGGATTCGATCTCAAGCTCCCATAACTTCTGTTGGCGCTGGCTTTCCTCGAGTATCTTTTCATTCTCCGCCACCGCCTGGCCCATGCCGGCAACCTCCATTTCGAGATTGCCGATCATTTCGGGCAAGTATATTTTCGAGCGCTCCAATTCGCCCAACTGATCATCGATTTCCTGAAGACTCAAAAGCAACGTAAGGTCCTTCTGCAAAGTCAACCTCCATTTATAGATAAAAAAATGCGCCCAAATGGACGCATGACATTGCCGCGGTTCCTCATTTCGTATCCCCCACTAATCCGGCAATACTCGGCCGGAGAGGGGTCAATATTGACTGCGGGAATCGTACACCTGCCTTTTTTCATATTATCAAATGGTGGGCAATACTGGACTCGAACCAGTGACCTTTCGGATGTGAACCGAACGCTCTAACCAACTGAGCTAATCGCCCATTACCAATTAGCTAAAACATGGGCCCACCAGGGCTCGAACCTGGGACCCACAGATTATGAGTCTGTTGCTCTAACCAACTGAGCTATGGGCCCGTAACTCTTGGCCTTATATTATTCGCCGGCGATGGTTGTGTCAAGTCTTTTCACCGCCATGTATCTATGGGGGAATAATGTGCGATTTCCATTGTTCGGCCATCATCCCGCATCGACGCAAGGAAAAAGCAAGAGCCGGAATGCTCAATCCGACAAATGCTTAAGATGACCTATTGCGACTATTGAAATCCACCAATGGTGCCGACTCGAGGCCTTGCAAATGCGGTCGCCGGCAGTTTCAGGGTCGCGGCGAATTATGTCGGGCGCCTGTCACCATTGCCTGAAAGCAACAATATCCTTTTTCGAAACCCTCGATTGTCTGTAGAGTATCTTTCATCTCCACATAGACTTACTGCATCAACTGCAAGCGACTCGAACACGCTGGTCGTACTTGAGCAAGATCAAGAGAGCATAATAGGTTATCCATTTCGAGGGTTTGCCCTTTTCTTCTATCTCGACCCACATCTTGTTGTTGAGAGAGAATTCCAGATTCCAACGGCCGTCCGGCTTCATCTTGCCTCGTATGGCATTTATGGCGTCGTCCATGCGCGGATCATATTCTATATTGGCCTCTAACAACGAGCGCATCGCTTCGAGAACGTCGGAATTGTAGTCCAGGGGAAAGCCGAAACGCAGCCATATGTCCTTTGGATTATTATCCTCGCCCGGCCTCCTGAATTTCTCTCTTTCCTTCAAGAGAGCTTCGGCAATCGCCGATCTCGTTTCAGATTGCAGGGACGCCCGTCGAATTTTCCTCTCGCGACTTTTTTTATAATCAATCCATTCCTTTTGAAGCTTGGGAACGTAAAAATAAACGCGTTTATCCAGAAGCTGCCTTACGCAAATGTCCTTGGCCCGCTCGATTATCGGATTGGCCTCGGGATATTTGGCGAGCGCCATCAATACTTTGGGCAGCGCCAAATGACATTTCGGAACCAATGAGAATTCGACATCTCTGCAATCTATACCCTCATGTCTGATTATGGATCTGCCGATATTTTCGATAATCCCCTTCACCCTGATATCCAAATTGTATCCCAGGTTGGCAAGCCCTCTCGATATATTGGCCATCAAACACGCCCAGCCGGTGCTTTCCTTGGCAAGGGCCTCCTGCCAGGTTTGATCGTTCAAAATGTATTCGCATCCATCTCTGATAGCCGGTTCGCCGCCATCGGCATTCAAGTCGCCGAGAAATATTATCTGCCAATACCCTCCTTTGTATTTTCGATATAGCCTCGTGTCGCTCTTCCAGAATATATCCCGCTTTCTGAGTATTCCCTGGATAGCGGGATAGGAATTCAGCTTGCTTCTCTCTTCTACCAGGTTTTCCTCCGGCATCATCAAGATATTCTTCATTGTGAGGTATCTGACAGGTGGATTATCCCTCTGGCAAAGCCAGTCGACTACTTCGGACGGGATCGACACAATGCCGTCCACCTGTCTAATCCCGTTCTTAAGGCGCGCTATTTTCATACGAATTCTCCTCCTCAACACCCGATTTTGCCGAAATTGGCTGGGCGCCCTTTTCGACAATGATAGATAAGGCTTGAACAAAATGATATTTTTAATAAATCGTGAAAAACAAACGGCAACGCCCCGAGCCGGAGCAGATCCGGAACCGATGGATCAACCCCATTGATATTGGCTACCCACGCGCGCAATTGAATCAAGCCGGGGATATAAATTAAAATGAAATTGGCGGCCGAGGTTGTTACCACTATTTTCAACACCGTTGGCTTCCTCATCCGATGAAATGCCTCTCCCATAAAAAGCGCCGCCAGGACGAATCCGATTAGGTAACCCGAGGTGGGACCCGAAAATACGGCCAGGCCCCCTTTCCATTCGCTGAACCAGGGAATACCGCCAACGCCCCCGACCAGGTAAATCAACTGGCTTACTCCTCCCCACCATCTTCCCAACAAGTATCCCGATACAAGGACAGCGATCGTCTGCCCGGTCAACGGCACGGGAGTCCACGGAAGCTGCACGCGAATTTGCGCAAGCGCCCCTGTCATAATGGCCATGAAAAAGGCATAATAGAGACATCGGTGAATACCGGCGGTTCTTGTTTGGCCGCCGATAAGTCTCGCTCCAAACTCATTATCGCAGCAGATTCGGCCGTTATACCTCATATCTCTCCGGGCAAATTACCGTATTAATAGAGAACTCCCTTGTGAAATATAATGGACCGACCTCCCCATTGATTGCCGATGCGGGTGACTCGTGCATTGGGGAAGTTATCAGATGAGGAGGCCGATACCATATCTTTCCTTGCTCAATTACCAACTCTGACGATCAAACAAATTGTTTGCATGCCTTAATATGCCCTCTTATCCCGGCAAATTCCTCCCGACCACATGCGATAGCGGACAGCATCTCTGCCGCGGCCAGGCCGGCTTCAGGCGATCTATTCGGTGCCGCAGGATAAATCACGTGTCGGCCCTGCGGGATGGGCCTTGAGTAATTTTCCCGCGGCTCCCGAATTTCATCAATTAACTGCTTCCTTTTCAACGGTCCTGACCTGTTGCGATACAGAATGATCGTGCTCGATAAGGGCCACGATTCAATCTCCTGGACCATGGTCGGCTCGTATGCTTCATCACAAAGTTGCCCCGGCTGTACCTGGCCCCATGAGTTTAACACAGGGCCGCTGAAAACAGGAGTTGCCACCAGGTAATGTTCCTGAAGATCTGTCGCAGGAATTTCAGATCAACTGTAAAGCCCTTGTGACGAATCGACTCGCTTGCACGTCGTTTGGCGCCCGGCTTGTATAGCATGTCAGTTCTCTGGCACTTTTGTCTCCTTCTTGGTTATCCTCAATTCGGTTGTAATTCGGGCAATCTCAATGCTCGGATCAAGCTGCAGCGAATCCGGAGATAGGTATTTTCCCAACGATGCCAATTGATCGCGATCTAAGACCTTACTGGCATTGGTGATACATTCCAAATCCGCCGTGATGTAATCCGAAAGGAATCCATAATATTCTTTGATAAGGCTTTTGATCGCCAGGCCGTTGATGTCCGACCAGTCCGTGGAAACCTTGCTTATCTCTTGAAGCCGGATCTCGGCTTGAGCCCGAGCCTCGAGCATCTTTCGTTGTCCCAGTTGTACCACTGATTTAAGGCGCCTGGCCTGCGATTCGGAAAGACCAAGATCTTCTCGGCGGTCCAGAATCTGGCATACCCGAGTCCTGGGTAATGGCGGCACAGTCTGGGCAACGCCTATTGCCGAGAAACTCCAGACTCCAAGCGCCGCTATGACAAAAATTAATAGCTGTTCAACGATTTTGCTTTTTGCAGTGCAGGACATCCTCTCGAGATATCCCTCATAAAGATTCCCTTGCTTAATGGCTGCGTAAGTCGCTTGCAACAACATCGAATAACCCTCCGCCCCCCGGTAGTCCAAACACGATTGTCACTCGTTCGCCTCTAATACGAATATGTAGCTCGGAAGTGACAATAAATAATCAACTGAAATTCCATTTCTCTCGTCCGCCTATTGACAGTAATTGACAGTTTGAATTAACCGCAATCCTACCGGCAGCCGGCCTGCGCGAGTGACCCCGGCAGGCCGCGTCATCGGACTGACAAGAACGATTACGCTCGCTTCCGATATGACCCGGCGAATCAAATTATGCGATTTCCCTTAGAACGGTTCGCCGGAGTCTCCATAATCAGCTCCTCCGCAAATACAGTTGCGACTTCAATCCTGTATCGATTGTTAAGCGTTATATTTGCCAGGGCCCCCTCCCTCCAGGGTGCCCCGGCCACGCGCCTCCTTTGATTGCCGCCGGAGACGCTTCTCAGACTTTCTCTCGCCGAAAATTGGCGTAACTATCATCAATGACAATTAAGTCAGGCTGCCTATTTTCAATCCTCATCTTCATTGTATTGGCGGGCAGTCCTCGCACCATCGCAGCGCCGGCTGTACCTGCTTGAGATAGGCCACGTAGTAGGTGATATCGACCCCGTTAAACCTGCAGTCCCCATTGACATCGCCGGCCGCAAAGAACGGGTCTGTCACCCAGGTGCAGGGTGGAACGCAATCGACCAGCGGTTGATTGGCGCCTTTGAAATAGGCTACCCCATAAGTAACGTCAAGACCATTGGCGCGCCCATCGTCGTTTATATCTCCTACAATGTAGTCACAGCCTGCAGGCGGCCAGCCTCCTCTTCGAGTATATAAAACGGTCCCGGAATCACCCACCGCGTAGGCAATGCCGGGGCTGAGCATTTTCACGCGACGCAGGGTCACGGTGGTGCCGCTCTCCTGCAAAGTCCAGTTCTCTCCCCCGTTGGTCGTGGCCACTATGGTCCCGTTCTGCCCCACTGCCAGGCCTGTCATGTTATCGAAAAACGAAACCCCACAGAGCGCATCGCCAGTATTGCTTCTCTGATTCTCCCAGGTTTCGCCCGTGTCGGTCGACCTGTATATCATCCCGAAATCGCCGACCACGTAAACCATGTCAATCGAGGGGCAATCAACGCCATATAGCGAGTGATCGTCAACCCAATAGACTGTCGGCCACGAATATGCGCCATCCGTAGTGCGAGCGATGGCGCCGTCCCCGTCCAGGATACCGGCCGCGATGAATCCTGTGTACGAATCGGCAAATGCCATATCATTCGGAAAGCCCGGATCATCGTGTCCGTCAGCCTCATGGCGGTAGTCGAAAAGCGATGCCTGCGCATATTCCCAACCCCAATAAGTGGTCAAGACCCTTGACATGGTATGGATAGTGTTGCCTGACATAAATCCATCGGTTGCGTTGTACATTCTTATTCTTGTGGCGCTCGTCATCGTGTCCACTCTGATAAGCGTCCAGGTCGTTCCGCCGTCGTAAGTTCGTATTGTCGCTGGAAATGCGTCAATGTAGCTGTTACCGATCGCAAAAGAAGTGTCGGGATTGACCATGCTGATATCCTTCAAACAGAGTGACGGCGAGTTGGCCTGCATCGTCCACGTTCGGCCGGAATCAGTGGTGTGGAGAATGATATTCGAATCTCCGACCACAAAACCGCTCGAAAACTCGCAAAAATCCAATGACAGCAGATTTTGAGTTGTGCCGCTTGTCTGCCTGTGCCATCCGCTCTGGGCATACGACATCAAGAAAGGAATGATAGCGATAATGATCATCAGCGACGCCGTCCTGCGGATCTGATTAATGGAAATTATCTTGGAAAAGCTCGTCGGAGTTTTCATAACTGACTCCTCTTCAAATGATTTTTGGACTGCATTTTAAGGTTGGTGTTTTCATCTTGACTTTCGCCAGCGGCCCCCTCCATATAAGTGCCCCTGGCTTGGCGCCCCCTTCGATTGGTTCATGACGATTCCTCTCCGGCTGTCCGTCGTCGAAAATCGCCGTGATTTTAGATTGCGATGATGAGCTCGCGACGCGCAAACTCATAAGTCTCATCTAACCCCGGTTGGCGGACAGTCGGCACACCACCGTAGCCTCGGCTGCAGCCCCTTGAGGTAGGCCACGTAGCAAGTGAGATCGATCCCATTGAACCGGCAGCCGCCATTTACATCACCGGGCGCATAAAACGGCGAGAGCTGTGGGCAGGGGCCGTCAGGCGCGCCGCAGTCGACAGCGGGAACAGCGCCCCCCTTGAAAAAAGAAATCCCATATAAAATATCGATCCCGTTGGAGCTCCCGTCGCCATTGATATCGCCCACCGTATATTCACAGCCCAGGGGAGGCCGGCCACCTGTATTGGTATAGAGGATTGTCCCGGAATCGCCTACTACATAAGCCACATCGGGGCTTAACATCTGCACCCTTCTCAACGATCGGGACGCCCCACTCTCTTGCCTCGACCAGTTTAATCCGGCGTCGGTGGTGCTAATTATGGTCCCGGCCTCCCCCACCGCTAATCCGACCAAATTATTTGCAAATGAGATCGCATAAAGGGTATCATCGATGCCGCTCCATAGACTTTCCCAGCTTTCACCCTGGTCAGTCGACCGATAAATCGCTCCAGACATCCCTGCGACGAAAATGGTATCATGTGACGGGCAATCGACAGCAAAGAGCAGGACGTCGTCACACCAGAAATTGGTCGACCATGTGATCCCGCCATCGTCGCAACGACCGACAGCTCCGTCGCCATCCCATATGCCCGCCGCAATAAACCCGAGCATGCTGTCGGAGAATGCCCTGTCAAATGATATGCTTTCGTCATAATGCCCTTCGGGATCAAGGAACTCGAAATTTGTGACCTCTAAAGTACCCCAGCCATCGCAGGTCCTCAAGACACGGGTACCAAAAAAACCCGAGTTACCTGAAATAAATCCCTTCATCGCGCTGCACATTCTTATTCGAGTGAAACTCGCCATCATTTCCTGATAAATAACAGCCCAGGCGTTTCCACCATCGTTGGTCCTGATAATCGTGGCATAAAACGGGTCGACACTCATCATTCCTATGGCAAACAGAGTGTCCGGACCCGCCGAGCAGATATCCTTGAGAGATAGGAAAGGAACGGTGGTCTGCGCCACCCAGGTTTCGCCCGAGTCGGTGGTATGGAGGATGATATTTGAATCCCCGACCACAGTTCCGGTCGTCAGCTCTGTGAATTTCAACGAATTTAATGTATGCGAGGTACCGCTGACCTGGCGATGCCAACCCTGCTGGGCAAGCGGGGCCGCCGTGGGAATGAAAATAATCATACCCGCTGACAAGATGGCGCCTATGAGAATATTCATGCGTCCCCAATGTTCATCAGCCGCCGAGAAATTCGTATGATATTCCCCCCCCGAATCTCCTCCACAGGTATTTCCGCCTTTCCATCGTGATCTTCCACCTCTTAATTGCCTTGGCCGAGGATTATCTCAGGCTGCTCGACAACGACCCTATCATCATAGCTTGCGAAATCCACCTAAAGATGCTCCCCGGTGCTTTATGCATCGTGCCGTTGAATCGTCGCTCACTTGATAATTTCTGCCTCATCGAGCAGCCTTTTCACCTGATTTCCTTGTTGTCAATTCGTTTACATCGCTCGTTCTATTGCCTGTCGATTATGTTTCGTACTCTACGTCAATATCGCCTCCTTTGGTGTACCCGTCGGATGATATCAGCAACCTTGAATAACCCTCTCCTTCAGATACATGCCATTTTCCTGCCCCGGCCTTGCTGTCAAGACCGGGGCTGCCAACCAATCAAAAGGAGACTCGCATGCGCGAAGTCATTTTGAATCAAGGCCCCCTCGCCTTTCAAGCTGGCGAGGCTCCGGCCTCACTTTGGTAATTTCGTCGGTCCTGATTCTCTCGAAAGCCCCCGCTGGTGGGCAGTCCTCACACCACCGAAGCATCGGCTGCAGGCTCTTGAGATAGGCTACGTAGTAAGTGATATCTATCCCGTTGAATCGGCAGTCGCCATTGACATCGCCGGCCCCATAGAAAGGATCCGGGACCCCTATACATGGCGGAACGCAGTCGACCGGCGGCAGATTGCCGCCCTTGAAGTAGGCCACCCCGAACGTAACATCGATGCCATTGGCATGCCCCTCTCCGTTGATATCCCCCGGGACATATATACAGCCTGTTGCCACTTCAAATTCGACCGGAACCGTGAATTCCGGAGTATTATGGTCGTTTGAATAGATGCGCAAATTCCCAAAATACGATCCTTCAGGCAAATCGGCCGCGTCCATATGAACGGTTATGGGCAATGGAGGATCGTCGCCGGCGAGTTCCCCTTCATTTATGTCAATGGATAGCCATGGCGCCTGAGTATCGATCCGGAGACAATACCTCTTCGGGCATGGAGAGCCGCTCCAGAATATGGGCCTGACCAAAAGCCAGTAGCTGCCAGGCCGGAGAATAAGGCCGATTCTGGCCGTATCGCAGGCCTCGGCGCTGGCCGAGCCGATAATTTGATAATCTTGACAGTTTCCCGACCCAACATCGAATAGAGTCATCATTGCAGGAAGGTCCGCCACCAACTTGCAGTTTATATTCGAAAAGGAAGTCAGTGTAAAATTATACCAGTCATTATCCACCCAGGCATCATCGAACGTTCCCGTCCGGCCGCTGAGCCATCGCCCAAGTTCGATATCGGAAAAAACAGGTGGAATCGCGTAACAACCAGCGTTGAAGTGAGCGATGTATCCCGGGCCGCAATCCGGTTCTCCCTCTATAGCGGAATTAGGAGGAATCTCCACCGTGCAGAGTGACGAATGTATTATGTTGAGTGAGTAGTCGCCCGCGGCATCGTCAAAGCCATCCACAACGATGTAATAGGTATTGCCCGGTCTGACGATAAGGTCGTTGATTTCGGATAACGAATTGCCGCATCCGTCGTCATCGCACGCCACCGGATTGGACACGACATTTTCGAAAACATATATGCGCGAATCCCATTCATACGGAGTCGAACAGAGACCAACGCTCAAAGTTTCTTCCCGAGAAGGGCTGTACGCATAGACGACATCGGGCGCGCCATTATCAATCCCGCAGGATCCCTGATAGTCATCGAGATATGCAACCGTAGTCCCCTCGTCGGAATAAGGAATAGAGGCTATCGGCGTCGCAGTGGAGATATCATCTCCGCCCTGCATGAGCTTGGAGGCTCCGGCTTGATTCCCGGCCGTGACTGCGGCCTTTCCATTCTTGCCTTTTGCGGGCCGCGTGGAGACTGACGATATCGGCAACTGCGTTTGATCGACAACGATCCGAAAATCCAAAATTCCTCCGCCGGTATTGTCGATAGCAAGGATTTCATCATCGTATCCTCCCGGGCGCGCCGACCCGTTTATTGCTGAAGGTGTAACGGCCAGACTTGGAGTGCCAATCTGACAGTCGACAAACGCCACATAACTCCTGGGGCAGGGCCAGGCGGCGCAGGAGGTGGGAGAAATCCAGAGCCAATAAACTCCTGCCTCCACTTCGGCGGAGACTTCCGCCGTATCGCATGGTAGATTATTCGCCATGCTTATTACTTCGAAATCAGAGCAGTCTTCGGAACCGGCGTCGATAAGGCATATCGATACGGGGAAACCGGCAACCGCCTTCCAATTGATGAGCCCCTGGCTCGCTATCTGAATCCTATACCAATCGGTGTCACGGAGGTAATTGCCGGCCGACTCATAGGTGCCGCTTTCTCCGTATACGATATCGCCGGGGTCAATCGACTGAAAAATAGCCGGCTCGGAATTGCAGCCGCCGTTATAAATGTCGATATAATCGGGCCCGCAATTTTCCTCGCCCTCGTTAATCGCCGAGGGCGGGGCAACTACTTCGCACGCCGGGGCGTCATAAATATCCAGCCGATATTCCCCGCACGCGCCCATAAATCCGTCGACAACGATATAGTAAACGCCGGGATCGAGAATTCCCCTGACCTCCGACTGGCTTCCGCACCCTTCATCGTCATATAGAAATTCCGTCGAGGGGCCGGAACAGCAGATTTCCCGATACACCGCCAGTTTGGTGTCGTAGCTGGAGGCGCAAAGCGACATCACCAGACTCTTCTGCTGCGATATATTCAATTGATAAATAATATCCCGGCTGTCGGGAGCCTCCAGGGCGCACTGGTCCGTGAATTGACAGGAATTTCCCGAATCGCTGAATGGTATCTGATCGATAGGAAATGGATCATCGCACCAGTCGCCCGGCCGCAGGGGAGACGCTGCTTGTATGATCAGATTGAATTCCGATATGCAATAAGGTTCGGGCCAGCTGTCTATCATGATGTAGTAGGTCCCCGCCTGGAGCAAAAGCGATTCGAAACCATAAGGGTCGCCACTCCCATCACCGGCCTCGGCTATGCAAGACGAAAGACTGGGGGGGAAAGAATTATCGATTAACATGCCTGTCCACTGGGTTCCCAGCGGATCTATGCTGATGTCAAGCAACACCTGGCTGGCGACATCAAGTTCATAGACGATCTCCTCTCCTTCGTCATATCCGCCAAGGCAGGTGCGATGCAGGTCGTTTCCCTTTCCGCACGTGGTCTGGAAACTGTCCGCATAAGGCAATTGATCCGGCAGGTCAATTTGAATGTCGGGGGTGAGCGAGAATGGCGCCGTCCCGATGCTGGCGACGTAGTCACGCGGGCACGCCCAGCCGGAGAACTCCCACGGCCCGATCCAGAGCCAATAGACGCCCGGCTCGACCAGCGCCGTCACCGATATCGAATCGCACGACACGGAACTTCTCATTTCGAGTTCTTGCCAATCCTGGCAATCTTCGGAACCCGCGTCCATTATGCATATCAGCGGGTGGAAATCGGCGATCACACTCCAGGTCAATAAGCTTCTGCTGTCGATTTGAATTCTATACCAGTCGGTATCCCTGTATTCTTCGCCGTTAAAAATATAGGTTCCGCTCGTTCCGAATATGATATCTCCGCTGTTTACATCCTGGAAAACAGGGGGAACGGAATAACAGCCGCCATTATGAGTGTCGATATATTCCAGTCCGCAATCAGGCTCGCCCTCCGGATACGAGCCAGGCGGCGGACCCGCAACGCACTGTGCATATTCGAATAACTCGATTATATAATGCCCGGACTCGTACCGCCCTCCGGTCCCGTCGACCACGATGAAATAGCTATTTCCGGCCCTCAAAGGCAATGCCTCCAATCCCGACATCAGTATGTTGCAGCTATTATCGTCGCAGGCTATCTCGTACGATTCGCTGTTTTCATAAACATACACCCTGCTATCCCAAATGGGATAAGTGTTACATAGATGAATATTCAGAAGCAGATCCCGCCCCGGGGAAAAACCATAGACGACATCGGGAGCGCCGCCGTTGTTGCCGCATTCGCCGGAGTAGTCATCGCGATAACCGACGGTATTCCCGGTATCGGAAAAAGGCAACGATGGAATTATGTGCGCATCCTGAATTGTCTCGCCACCCTGTAGCAGCGCCGAGCCGGGCCGCCAATCCGGGCCTGCCGGCTTTTCATCGGGCATTTCACTGGCTAACGAGCAATCACTCTTCTTGTTACTCCAGCAGGATCGAATATTCGGATCATGGCCGGCCTCGAAACCGCTATCTTGGGGCATTCCTCTGCGGCCGGAACTGTCGGCGCCCCGATCGTCGACCATACTACGTTCAGAGGAAAGCTCATCATTGCCAGGCCCTATGCTGGCGGCATCTGTTTTTATACCGATCATCAACATGCCCGCCAGAGTCAGGTAGACAATCGAATGGCATTTCATCTTCGACTCCCTTATCCTCACCTGAAATTGACTTGTATCCTTGTGTCTGTTATTATCATCTTTCGCTTTACCGGCGAACCGGATTTTAATCAGGCTGCCCAACGGTGACTTCATCATCATAGCTTGCGAGATCCACCTAAAGAGCTCCCTGGTGCTCAACGCATCGTGCCGTTGAATCTCCGCTCGCCTGATAATTTCTGCCTCATCGGGCAGCCTTTCACCTGATTCCCTTGTTGTCAATTTATCTGCATCACTCGTCGAATTGCCTGTTGGCAAT
>MEWP01000131.1:0-205 GCA_001775395.1 candidate division Zixibacteria bacterium RBG_16_53_22
AGACACGGAGGTTCTTATCGACTGCGGCGTTCGGGTTGGAGGAGTGATTCAAATACCAAGAGACATTAATGCGGTTGAAACTGTTCGGGCATCCATATTTTTTACCCTTGTGAATGCAAAAATCCTCATAGAGCCTGCGGATGGCCTTGGGCAGCCTTCTTACTTTCGCCTTATCGGTCCAGATGATTTTGTCGTCGACATCGGG
>MEWP01000131.1:240-109509 GCA_001775395.1 candidate division Zixibacteria bacterium RBG_16_53_22
CAAACATCCCCACACCATTTATCATTGACGGGGCCAGGCGGGTGAAGACGGGCTGGTGGGGTTATTCACCCCGCAACGGATTTTTACCGTTTAATCGCTTTTTCGCAAGAGTATTTCCCCACAGTCTTATACGGCTTGCATCAAATTGAAAAGCGGGAGACGAGGCTTGAACTCGCGACGTCCACCTTGGCAAGGTGGTGCTCTACCAACTGAGCTACTCCCGCGTTTATCTCCCCCGCTTTTTCCCGCGAGGGATAAATAATTTAATCTTTAACCGCCCCTTGTCAACCTATTTTATCGAAGCAAGACCGCCTTCTGAGTGGCTGATATGGGGGCGCTGTTCAAACGCACGAAATAGACGCCGCTGGCCAGCGGCTGACCGAGAATATCGGCGCCGTCCCAGATTACCTGCCCGGAGCCGGCAGTCGCCTGGCCTGCTGAAAGTGTCCGCACTCTTCGCCCGGCAAGGTCATAGATCTCAACGCTTGCCTCGCCGGTTACGGGCAAATTGTACTTAATCGAAACTCCGCTATTAAAAGGATTGGGGTAGAGACTGGTGATTGCCAGTCCACCGGGGGTCGACGGTTCATCGTCGCGGGCTGAGACCAGGCTCATGCGCCCGGAATAAACGTCCTGATTGCCGTTGCGGGTGTCTGTCCAGGCCATCTGCACCTGGCCGCCCCAGGCCGCAAGGCCAATGTACTCCCCTATCAAGCCAGCCAGGATCGCCTGGCCGGGATCGGATGATACTGTCGTGATTCGCTCGTTGGGGCTCCAGGTCAAGCCACCATCGGATGACCTCGTATAATAAAGGTCGAACAGATAGTTGGCGGCATCGAGACGCCTGTCATAAAACACGGTGTGGATCACGCCCTGGTCATCTACCGTAATCCAGGGATGGAACTGGTCGGCGCCGTTGTGATTCGGATCGTCGTTTATCCGCAAGGGTGGCCCCCAGTTGAATCCATCCGGCGAACTCATGAAGAAAATATCCATATCAATCCCGACGTCATCCATGTATGCCATATATAGGTTGCCATAGTTGCGCGATTCGGGATTCAGATCGCTGGCCAGTGCCGGATAGGGGAAAACCAAGATTCCGCCGTTGATATTCCCCGCCGTGGCTGTTACCGAGGTCACAAGCAAATCGGAATGAAAGGTGGCGCCCTCGTCCGTGGAATAATCGATATAGATTCCCCTGGGGTAATACCTGAACCAGGCAACAAACACGGCACCATTCTCATCCACGACAGGCACGGGCCACTGAACGCCGGAACCCTCGGAGACACTCACTGGCAGGCCATATGACTGGCCGGCGTCCAGAGACGATACCATGTAGATATTCGAGGTCATGAAATCGGCGGTGAAACGTGTCCAGGCGATATAGATATTTCCATATGTCGGCCCTGATGTGCGATCCAGGACAATCATCTGCTTGTCCTCAAAATACTGCATGGCGCTGTCGATCGCTGTTACCGGGTCCGCCCAGGTAATACCGCCATCGGTAGATTTCTGCACGAAAATGCCGGTTGGTCCTTGATCCGTGCCGTTCAGTCCGAGAGTGCAGGCGAAATAGTTGCCGGAGGAGTCGACAGCCAATACCGGATCGGATTGCCAGGGATAGGGCGGCACCACCAGGAGAGTGTCATGCCACGTGGCGCCGGCATCGAAAGTATAGCCAATGCCGACACGGCGGTATCCGAGTCGAAAATCACGCCAGATGGCCACGGCGTTATTGGTGTTTTGCGGATTAATGGCAACCATCTCCTCGTTCTGCAGGAAACTGGTATTATCGCTGTTTATCCGAATATTGTCGACATCGAACGGCACGGGATCAAAATATCCGTCGGCGTTATTGTAATCCAGAAGGGATAAGGGGAATGGCCGGGAATAATCAAAATCGGTGGCGAAAACTGCGGGTGTCAGCGCCAGCGATATTGATAATGCGGCAAGAGAGAATTTCATAAAGCCTCCGGGTTAGAGGATCAACTGTTTCCTCGTAGTAGGATACGATAAAATGCATGAGAAGGTGAAAGAAAAATCAATTTAGGCCGGGGCTAATTAGACAAGGCGGTCAGGTTTGAAAACTTGACCGCGTCCTGGCGCCGGGCGTTTCGGGAATCACAGCTCCCGAAACACCGATATCGCGTCAGGTCTGAGAATCCGACACCTCGTGCCGAGCCATTAACCCAGTAGCATTCCGGCTTCGTTCAGGATGAAGCGGCTCAGCACACGGACTCCGAATCCGGTGGCCCCTTTATAGCGGTAGGGATGGTTTCCGGTTTCCTCGTGATCGGTGCCGGCGATATCGAGGTGCGCCCAAGAGTAACCTTCGGCGAAATTGGCCAGAAGGCACGCAGCTGTAATTGCGCCGCCCCAGCGGCCGCCGGTATTTTTCATATCGGCCACGGCGGTCTTTATGAGCTCTTGATAATCATCCCAGAGAGGAAGCTGCCAGAGCCGTTCCCCCGATTGTTGGCCGGCCTCGAGCAAAGCATCGATCAGCCCCTGATCCTTCCCCATCACGCCGGCGCATATGTTCTGCCCCAGGGCCACCACGCAGGCGCCGGTTAGCGTGGCTATATCTATGACATATTTAGGATTATATCGCTTGGCATAAACCAAAGCATCAGCCAGGATCAAGCGTCCCTCGGCGTCGGTGCTGATAATCTCGATAGTCCTGCCATTTGACGCCGTTAGCACGTCGCCGGGGCGGTATGACGAGCCTGACGGCATATTCTCAACGAGGGGGGTTATTCCGACGACATTGATATTGGGCTTGATTGCACCCAGGACCGACATGACCGATATGACAGCCGCGGCGCCGCCCATATCTCCCTTCATGGCCTCCATGCCCTCCGCCGGCTTGATAGAAATGCCGCCGGAATCGAATGTCACGCCCTTCCCGACCAGAACAATCGGGGCCTGGCCCGAGGGGCCGCCTTCATATTCCCAGATGACGAATTTGGGCCGATTGGCCGAGCCTTGCGCCACACCAAGAAGCGCGCCCATTTTGAGGCGTTTGATCTGGGCTTCATCAAATACCTTGACCGGAATGTTAAATGCCTTGCCCAAATCCACAGCATCGGAAGCGAGGTTTTCAGGATTGAGCAGGTTAGCCGGCATATTGGCAAGGTCGCGGGCAATCAAGGTACCCTCGTTCATGATTCTGAAGGCATCAATATGGGTCTGCGGTATATCTACGCCGCCGGTAAAGAAGGAAAGCGTCCGAATCAGGCTCTCGTTCTTTTCCGACTTGAGTTGATCGAAACGGTAGTCGCCAAGAATGGCGCCGTCGATAAGTTGGGCGATCGTTTCGGCAGAATCATCAACCGGCAAGAAGGCAATGCTCTTGAGCTTGCGGACCAGGCGGATCGCCAGACCCGCGGCTTTACGAATATTCTCCGAGCCGGACTTTGCTTTCTTGCCTAATCCCATTAATATCAGCCGGGCGGCCCTGACATTCTTGAGCGGATATATCTGGAACAGCTCCCCGCTATGACCCTTGAAGTGGCCGGACTTGTAAGCGTCTTTGACAACCTTGCCCAAACGGCCATTCAAATTCGGGCCATCCTGATATTGAAACGAGATCAAGGCATCGCACTTAAAATCCTCATACTTCCCCTTAGCAATTCTGCATTCCACCAGGTGCCTCCTTAGCTGTCGAATATAAAATTTTATCATGTTGCGGCATCTTAAGACTATATTGTAAAATCCAAAAAAGGTCAACTGAAATAGAAAAATTAGGATCGCCCACGGCCCATGACGGACGAAATTATTAGGAAAAGTCGGCTTCATCCCTTACGTGCGGCCGCTTAAAGCATCGATCCGCAATTTAATTATTTATTGAACAATTAGCCCAAGTATGCCTAGCGATAACCTGGGCCTGTTCGTCGTGAATTCTGGCATCTGAGATGGCCGCAATCCAGGATAGAATTCTATAGGCTAATGACACTGTAATATCTTTACAATTAATGATTTATAAGATTTTTTAATTTTTTTTCAATATTTCTTTACTTTTTAGTAAAGATTATAGTATATATAGTATGGCGAACGTTGAATTGCAGGCCAGGATATGAAAATAACGGCGTTGGAAGAATATGGGATGCGATGCATGGTGCTATTGGCCCGATGCGGTCTCGATGAAACGATGACTCTTCCGGATTTTAAAATCAAAGAGGGCCTGTCAATCCCCTATGCCGCCAAACTCCTGATGATTTTAAGAAGGGCCGGCCTGGTAAAAGCGGTCCGGGGGCGAAACGGAGGGTATGCCCTTTCAAAACCGGCGGAGCAAATTGTCCTGAAAGACATTTTCGAGGCGCTTGGCGAGCCGGCGTTTTCATCGGCGCACTGCGAAAAACATACCGGGATATTCGAAATCTGTATCCATGCCGGCGACTGCAAGGTGCGCGACATCTGGCAAACATTCGGAAACTTCATCGACCAGATTTTGGATAAGATCACGCTGGCCGATGTTGTCGACGGCAAACTGGGAATACTTGATGCTTTTAAGATATCGTCGGGTAATGACAGCCAAATCGATGGACCGTTTCAACCGACGTTTGGAGTGGAAAAACATATTAAGAGGGAAAGATGAGAGATATTGTATTTGCCTGTTCAGACATTCATGTCGAGGTTGAAGGGAAAGAAGTAGTCAAGGGCGTTACTCTCGAGATCAGACGAGGCGAGAAGCATGCGATCATGGGGCCCAACGGCTCGGGCAAATCGAGCCTGGCCAACGCCCTGGCGGGCCATCCAAATTACACGATCACATCCGGCGAGGCGTTCATCGGGGGCGGAAATCTCCTCGAGATGGACGCTACCGAGCGTTCGCGGGCGGGGCTATTCCTGGCGTTCCAGTATCCCCTGGCGATACCGGGTGTGACAGTGGCCAACTTCCTGCGCGCGGCGGTCAAGGCTCAAAACGGCAATGACGAGGAATCGCTTCGCAATTTCCGCAAAGAGCTGACCGAAAAATTTCAACTGCTGGAGGTCGATAAGGCGTTCGCCACAAGATATGTCAATGACGGTTTCTCGGGCGGCGAGAAGAAGCGTTTGGAGATATTGCAAATGGCGATGTTGAAGCCGAAGATCGCCATCCTCGACGAGACCGACTCGGGCCTCGATATCGATGCGCTGAAGGTGGTCTCGAAAGGCATCAATGCCTCCACCGGCGGCGACGAGGCGATTCTCCTGGTGACGCACTACCAGAGGATCCTGAATTACGTCAGGCCCGATTGGGTGCATGTGATGATCGATGGTAGAATCGTCCGCTCGGGCGGGCCGGAACTGGCCCTGCACCTCGAGGAACACGGATACGATTGGATGAAGCGGGAGGCAAGCCCCGTAGCTTGAGGCGACATTTTGCAGGTCGGCGCACCGCGGCGGGCTGCCGACAAGGCGGGAAGCAGCGTCAGGTCTGAGGACCTGACGCCACATCAGAAAAAAAAAGAGGAATAAATGGCAGATACATTGGAAAGAAATGCAAATATAGCCGATATCGGATCGGATTATGAATCCAAGTATGGATTCAGGGATCCGGAGGAATATTTCATGAAGGGAGCGAAGGGGCTCGATCACGAGGTGGTCGAGATGATCTCCCGCATGAAAAAGGAGCCGGATTGGATGAGAGAGTTCCGCCACGAGGCGCTGGATATCTTCCTGGCCAAGCCGATGCCCACCTGGGGCAACACCGCGCTGTTGAATTCAATCGATTTCAATGACATCTATTACTACATCAGGCCGATGGAGAACATGGGCAAGACCTGGGAGGACGTGCCTGAAAACATCAAGAAGACATTCGATCGCCTGGGAATCCCCGAGGCTGAGAAGAAATTTTTGGCCGGCGTATCGGCGCAGTACGAGTCGGAGGTGGTCTATCATTCTCTCAAAGCGGACCTGGAGAAGCAGGGGATCGTCTTTCTCGATATGGATTCCGGACTGCGGGAGCATCCGGAAATAGTCCAGAAATATTTCTCCACGGTAATCCCCCCTCAAGATAACAAATTTGCGGCGCTCAACTCGGCGGTCTGGTCGGGTGGCTCGTTTATCTATGTGCCGCCGGGAGTTGATGTCAAGATACCACTCCAGGCCTATTTCCGCATAAATGCCCAGAACATGGGTCAGTTCGAACGCACATTGATCATCGCCGACAAAGGCTCGCGTGTGCACTATATAGAGGGATGCACGGCGCCCTCATATTCCACCAACTCGCTACATTCGGCGGTCGTGGAGCTCTTGGCGCTGGAGGGCGCTTATATCCGCTATACGACTATTCAGAACTGGTCGCATAACATATTCAACCTGGTGACCAAGCGGGCAATGGCGTATAAGGGCGCCACGGTGGAATGGGTCGACGGCAATATCGGCTCGAAGCTGACTATGAAATACCCGTCGGTTTACTTGATGGGCGAGGGCGCCAAAGGCGAGATCCTGTCGATTGCCTTCGCCGGCAACGGACAGCATCAGGATGCCGGCGCCAAGGTGATCCACGCCGCACCCAACACCAGCTCTCGGATTACGTCAAAATCGATTTCGAAAGCGGGCGGACGGGCCTCGTACCGGGGCCTAGTGAAGGTTTATCCGAATGCGCAGAAGAGCAAGGTGTCGGTCGAATGCGACGCGCTCCTCATCGACGAGGCCTCGCGGTCCGACACTTACCCGACGATGGAGATAGACGCCGATGATGTTCGAATCGAACATGAAGCCCGTGTCAGCAAAGTTGCCGAGGAGCAGCTCTTCTACCTCACCAGCCGTGGGCTGACCGAGGACGAGGCGCGGCTTCTCATCATCAACGGCTTCATCGAGCCGTTTACGAAAGAGCTTCCGATGGAATACGCGGTTGAGTTGAACAGATTGATCGAACTTGAGATGGAGGGTTCAGTTGGATAAGGAGCTTATGGACCTCGATACTATACTGGCCCGGAAGGCCGATTTCAGACCCATAGATAAATTTGAACCGCAGTGGTTTTATGATCTTCGAAAGGCGGGTTGGGAGCATTACCATGACTCTCCTCCGCCGAACCGCGCCTCCAATGTATGGCGGTACACCGATCCGAGCCTTTTCGTGATCGAAAATCCCGAGCAGCTGCTTGACTGGTTGCCTGTATTACCGGATGACGTGACGCAGGAACTCAAGCCGATGAAACCCGAACATGCGGCTTTCGGCTATAACCGCAGCGATCTCAGGACGTTTACGCAGATGGCTCCGGAATTGGGGGGCTCCGGCGTCATTTTCAAGGACCTCTTCGCAGCCCTGAGAGAGAACGAGGACATAGCCGGGCCGCATTTCGGGAAGATTGTCGGGCCGGAGTTCGGCAAGCACGAGGCGCTAAATATGGCGCTCTGGAATAACGGCTTATTTCTGCATATTCCCGGGAACGCCGTAATCGAAAAGCCGATCTATATGCACCGGCATCCTACCGGGCAGTACACCCTCCAGAGGCTCCTTGTTGTGGTCGGCGAGAACGCCCAGGCCACCATCATAGATGATTACTCTTGCCACTGCCGCGGTATGGGGATGGTGACAAACGCCGCCGTAGAGATTTTTGCGGGCGAATCGGCCAATGTTCGATACGTGAATATCCAGCGGCTTGGAGAGGATTCCCGGCCCTATATCACCGAGCGGGCGCAAATCGGGCAGAACACCAACTTGCACTCGATATTCGGCAGCGTCGGCGCCTCCGTTACAAAGGTCAACGCCGGCACTATCCTCAATGGCCGCGGCGCCAACAGCCGGATGTCGGGCGTGATCTTCGGAAATGGCAAACAGCATTTCGATTATCACACCGTGCAGAATCATCGGGCCAGCGAATCGTTCTCCAATCTCGATTTCAAGGTAGTCCTGCGGGATAAATCGATGTCGGCCTACACCGGCTTGATTCGCATTGAGAAAGACACTGTCAACTGCGAGGCTTACCAGGAAAATCGCAACCTGCTTTTGAACCGGGGCACCCGGGCCGAATCGATCCCGGAGCTGGAGATTATGACCGACCAGGTGCGGTGCACGCACGGCGCCACCATGGGGCCGATTGATCCCGAACAAGTATTTTATTTGAGGAGCCGGGGCTATTCCGAACCTGATGCGGTCAAGGCAATCGTTTCAGGTTATATAGAACCCACGTTGAACCAGATGCCGGCCGATATCGCAGGCATATTGAGAGAACTCGTTCATGATAGATTGGATGGTAACGGAAATGGTGGAAGAGTATACTAAGATCTGCGCCGAGGCCGATATCTCCGAGGGCGAGGTCAGGACATTCGATATCAACGGCAGGCCGATCGCTGTCGCTAAATATGAGGGGAATATTTACGCAGTTGACGACATCTGCACGCACGACGGCGGCGATCTGGGCGAGGGCGATGTCATCAAAGGACAGATCCAGTGCCCGCGCCATGGGGCCCGGTTCGATTTGAAGACCGGCGAGGTGACTCGCATGCCGGCCGTATTCGCAATTGAGACACACGAGGTCAAGATAGTCGCTGGCGAGGTTTATGTCGCCGTACCGGCGTAAGGGAATCCTGAATGAAAGTCAAAGAAGAAAGCGGATTATCGATCGCCAGGGCCGGCGCAGCCGCCGGATTCGACCCGGAAATCATCAAGGCTGACTTCCCGATCCTCAGCAGGGAGGTTCACGGCAAGAGGCTTGTCTATCTCGATAACGCCGCCACGACTCAAAAACCGGAATCGGTGATTCAGGCGCTCGACGACTATTATCGCAACCATAATGCCAACGTCCATCGGGGCATACATACCCTGGCTGAGGAAGCCACTGCGGCGATGGAAGGCGCTCGTCAAAAGGTGGCGGATTTTATCGGCGGGGTCAAAACCCAAGAGGTTATTTTCACTCGAAACTGCACCGAGGCGATAAATCTCGTGGCCTATAGTTGGGGCCGAAACAACCTCGGGCGCGGCGATCGCATTGTGCTCACCGAGATGGAGCATCACGCCAACCTGGTGCCGTGGATCGCGCTGGCGAAACGGACCGGGGCGGAATTAAGATATATCCCGATCGATAACGACGGCTATCTTAACTTGAGTGACTTGAATGGCATCATCTCCCCGGCGACGAGGATTCTTGCCTTAACTCACATGTCGAATGTGCTGGGAACGATCAATCCGGTCGAGGAAATTATCGAATTGGCTCATCGGCGCGGCGCTCTAACGCTGGTCGATGCTGCCCAGAGCATCCCGCATATGCCGGTAAATGTGAAAGACCTCGACGCCGATTTCGTGGCCTTCTCGGCGCACAAGATGCTGGGGCCGACAGGGATCGGCATTCTCTATGGCAAGGAAAATATTTTGAACGAGATGGAGCCGTTCATCTACGGCGGCGATATGATCCGCGAAGTGCGCTTCGATTCGGCGACTTGGAACGAACTTCCGTGGAAATTCGAGGGGGGTACACCGAATATCGGAGGCGCGGCGGCTTTCGCGCCGGCGCTGGATTATCTGGCCGGCCTGGGTATGGACGCGGTCCGCCGGCATGAGATAGAGCTGATATCTTATGCGCTCGATCGACTTCAAAACCTGGGGTCTCTCAGGATTTTCGGCCCGTCGAACCCCGACGATCGAGGCGGAACAATATCATTCATCGACAATGAAATTCATCCCCACGATCTGGCGACCATACTGGACACTTATGGTGTCGCGATCCGCGCCGGGCATCACTGCGCCCAGCCGCTAATGAAACGACTGGGAGTGTCCGCGACCGTCAGGGCCAGCTTCTACATTTACAATACGAAAGACGATATCGACAGGTTGGTCGAGGCCCTGAAGGCGGCCAGGAGGTTTTTCGGTAATGCCTGAACCGTTGGATGAACTTTATCGCGACATCATCATGGACCACTACCGGTATCCGCGGGGGCGAAAGAAGCTCGAGAACGCGGATATGCGCAATGAGGGCCAAAATCCGGTTTGCGGCGACGAGATCGAGTTGTCATTGAAGCTTGATGACGGCCGCGTGGATGAGGTTTCGGTCGAGTGCATGGGGTGCGCCATCTCGGTGGCCTCGGGAAGCATGCTGGTCGATGCCATCAAGGGGAAGTCGCTTCAGGAGGTCAGACGGATCGCGGCGGCGGTTAAGGCCATATTGAAAGGCGAGCCGTTGCCGGAAGAGGTTGAAATGGGTGATCTGGAAGCCCTGGCCGGAGTGAAAAACTTTCCGGTGCGAATCAAGTGCGCGTTACTTTCGTGGACGACTCTGATCGACGGAATCGAGGCGCTGGAAGAAGGAGTGGTGGCGAACGTCACATCGACGGAATAAGCCTATGCCGACCAAAGACGAAATAATGGCCAAGATATCCGAGGTTGAGGACCCGGAGATCAAACTCGGGGTCGTGGACCTGGGACTGATATACGATGTTTCTATCCTGGAGGATAGAAACGTAGTGATCAGAATGACATTGACTACGCCGGGCTGCCCATACGGACCAACCCTGATTGCCGACGTGGAAAAAGCCGCCAAGGAGGTCAAGGGGGTCAGAAATGCCGACGTGGAACTGGTCTGGGACCCTCTCTGGGATCCGATCGTGATGGCAACCGACTATGCTAAGGACGTACTGGGAATCTGGTAATCGTCGTTAAGCCTATGGATGTGATCATAAGGAGATCACATCCCGGGGCATAAAAAACCTTAAAGGGGGACATGGCAGGAAGCGCTTTCGGGGGGAATGCTTCCTGCTTTTGTTTTGGTTATTTATTATCTTCTTTGCGGAAAATTCTTTATTTGACATTGGAGCGCCAAAGGCAGAGATTGCGTCTCACGAAAAGCACGAACCAGGAGAATGAAATGCCCACAGTGACAAGATATCCATTGACTGCTTTCGCCACAATCGCGCTATTAATCTTTTCGTCGATCGCTCCATCCGCCGCCGAACTCGACCTGCCATTCCCGCTAAATACCGAGATTGTTTTCTGGCTCAGGCCGCAGTTGATATCCAACGATGCGAATTTGACCAATCTCTTTGCTCAGAGCAAATTGGTTCGCCATTACCTTGACCTGATCGGCCTTTCGACAAATCATGTGGATTATGCTGCCGTATTTATGCCGCATGATCAGGTCTGGATGACACGAATTACCAATGGCGCCATCGAAAATCTCCCTGCCTCCGCGGCCATGATAATCAAAGGCGCCTTCGATCCGGCGGCCAAATATAAACACGTGAAATCGAGTGGTTGGAGGGAAGAGAAGTATGCCAACAAGAAACTCCTTTGGTGGTCAACGGGCGTGGCCTACCTCAAGCAAGCGTCCGGCGGGGAATGCATGGCCAGGCTTGGGAATGACAAACTCCTGATCGCCGGGTCGGAGGAGAGCTTGAAAGGTGTGCTCGATGTCGCCGGCGACAAGACGACGGGAATTGAATCGATGGGTGTCATGCAGGATATATCGTCAGGCTTTTTCGAGAATGACCTCGCCATGTCCGCCGCCTTTATTAAGGTGACCGACGATTTTCGTCAAATGGTCAAGGCCGGTATTGGAGAGCAACAATCTGCAATGATTCGCACGGCAATTGGTTACGTTGACAATGTCGACGAAATGGCTATATCGGTCATAAATGGACCGGGGAATTATCTGTTCGATGCGTATCTTGGCATGGACAGCGGCAATAATGCCATCATCGTAACCAGCGTTCTGCAAGCCGGTGGAGGTATGGCAGGCCTCTTGCCGGAAGACGCTCCCGGCCGGGCCACCCTTGAAAATTTGACGGCCACTCGGTCAGGAAGGATTGTCAAAGTTCAATCTCGCATGCCGCACGATCAGCTTTACCAACTACTTGGACACGGCAACCATCAGTATTAATTGACCCACGAATATCCCGGCAATGCATTTGCCGTTCCCTCCCCCCGGAGATTTCGAGTCATTACCTTAGTAAACGGGGCTAACGAGGGGCCTGGTATCTTACGGCCACCCGAAACGGATTATTTATCGTTCTCAGGGGACTATCCCCTATTTAGCAGCACTTTCCCCGAAAATTCCGGGTAATTTCTTAGAACCTTGATTTTGATATGGGATTAGCTTTTTTCGGAAGTGGGAATCATGGTTTTTAAAAAAACGGGGAAACTCCAGGCCTTTTCCCCTCTTCAGGATGTTCAGCCAGTTCGTAGTCCCGACCTGAAATGGCGGGGCGTCAACTTGCTGTTCAGTAGTGTAAATGAGTGTCAGGTCATGGCCCTTTGGCCTACCCGGAGGGGTCCGTAAGGACGGCCTGACACAACAGGGGTAGGAATTGAACCGGATAGTCCCTACCCAGAAGAAAATTTTTGGGGAAACTCATCCCAATTTAATTCTTGACAACTAAGCCGTAATTGTTATCAATTAGTGTAGTATTTGGCATCCTGCTCGCCGATTCGGATCGGCAGAGTCTGTGTCAGCAAGTATCGTGCAAGGGGAATCGCGTTGGTATTGGGGTATATCGCAAGACGCCCATATGGTTTTATTGAATTGCCTGCCATTAACTTGCAGTTTTTTGCAGTCATAGCCGCCATCAAAAGGAGATTCGCATGAAAAGGTTTAGCCTGCTGCTTATCGCGTTGGTCGGCCTCACGCCTTTAACGCAGAGCCTGGCCACCGAGAGAATCGTCGTCGCGGAATTTATCACCAACACCTCGTGACCCTCATGCTACAATGCTGATCTGGTCTTAGATCAGTTGGCTAATCTATATACCGATAGTCTGGTCCTGATCCGTTACCATTGGTATTATCCATCCACCAGCGATCCATACTATCAATACAATATCACGGAAAACATGGCGCGGAATAACTATTACGGCAATAACTACTCGCCACATCTGTTTGTCGATGGCAATATCGACGCCGGCTATAACACCGGCCAGTACGGCACCAGGATAAGAAACGAGTTGGCACTCAGCGCCCCGCTCGATATTCAAATCGAGGGCGATTTCGATACTGTCGCCCGCTCCGGCCAGTTGAGGATTACCGTGGCGGCCACCAATCAAATCACCAATACCAACTTGAAGCTTCGGGTGGGGCTCATCGAATCGGGCATCCACTGGCCGGCGCCTAATGGAACCCAGTGGCACGAGCAGACGTTTCGCGACATGATCCCCGGAACGACCGGGACACCGTTGACTATTCAGAGAGGCCAAATCCTGCAATTCACGCAGACTTTCAACTGCCCCTCCCCGTTGGTCTGGAGCAATTGTGAAATTGTCGTGTTCGTCCAGTCCGATTCGGGCCACCGAATCCTGCAGGGCGCCAAACGCTCCCTGTCATCGATGGTCTATACGGTGGATCATTTTAGCCTGATTGCGCCGGAAAACCAGGATACGATCGGCACCACCAATCCCCAATTCACCTGGTCCTCGAGCGCCGATCCCGATTCCGGGTATCCTATCAACTACCAGGTTTATGTAAGCGCCTCGCCGGAATTCCTCAACGCGACGATTTCGGAATCCATCGCCGACACCAGTTGGAATTGCCCGGTGGAGTTGCAGGAAGATACGCTCCTCTACTGGAAGGTCGTCGCCGACAACGGCCATGCTCCCCGGAGAATGAGCGACCAAATATTCACCCTGTTCATCAACGGCGTCGGCTGCGCCTATGCGCCCGGTGATATCAATGGCAATGGCGGCGCGAACGGACTCGATGTCACTTTCGCCATTGCTTATTTCAAGGGAGGAACCGCTCCACCGGATATCTGCGATTGCCGTCCCGATGTGCCCGCATATCCTTTCTATGCGGCCGGCGATGTCAATGGCAACTGCTTTTTCAACGGTGTCGATATCACCTATTTTGTCTTTTACATGTTGGGCGGGCCGGGATTGATATTCTGCCCGAGTTGTCCGCCCGTGGCGCGGTAATCCGTGGCAAATTTTCTATTTGGGCGAGCAGCGGCTCGCCCTTTTTTTGCCTTTAACTTTTGGGGAGCAGAATTTCGGTCACGGCTCCGTTGTCATTGCAAAATTCGATTGAGCCGCCATGCTCCTGGATGATCTTTCTCGCTACCACCATGCCCAATCCGGTGCCAGTCGGCTTTGAGGTGATATAGGGTTGATCGATACGAGCCAGTTTCTCGGCCGGGAAACCCGGACCGTTGTCCCGAATAATCACTCTGACTTTATCTTCCAGGCATCCCATCGTAATTTCGACCTCTCCCCCGCGCGGGGCGGCCTCGTGTGAGTTCTTGAGGAGATTGGCAATGGCCCGGCTCATCATTTGGGGATCGAGGTTTAGATTGGGAATCGGAGATTCAATTCGCACGGTGATTTTCATTGACCGCCTCAAATCGTATGCCCTGACGACATCTTCAATGATATTCTCAAGCGAGCATTTGATCGGCCTGAGCTCCGGTTCCTTTGCGAAAGTAGAGAATTGACGCGCTAACTCCTGCAGGGAGGTCAACTGGGCCCTGATAGCGGTAATAGATTCCTGGCTGTTGCCGGAATTTGGATTCTTGGCATACTCTTGTTCGAGCCGATATAACTGGACAAAAATGGGCGTCAACGGATTATTTATCTCGTGGGCGATTCTTCTGGCAACCTCGCGCCACGCCGCCAGCCTCTCTATTTCCAGGAGCTTCTGTTGGTTGTCCTTTATCTCCCTGGCCATATTATTGAATGACACGCCTAAAATGCCAAACTCGTCATGGCCGCCGATTGAGACCCTGTAATCGAGATTGCCATTGCCGATCGACTCGGCGGCGCGCGAAAGCTCGGCGAGCGGCCGAGTTAACTGCCGACTTATCAGGCCGGAGAAAATGATCGCCAGCGCTATGGACAGTGCTATCGTCGCCCCTGTTATTATTACCAGGAGGCGGGCGGAGAGGGCCTTCCACATGCCCAGGCTGGCGGCGACCGAAATCGCCCTCGACAGCGTTCTCCCTTTAGCGCTATACCCTTTCGGCAGGAGAATTCCGCATCCCTTGATCGCTCCATTGTCATCCGACGAGTAGATGAGGAAATCAAGCGTATCGACCGTAATAAGCGATGAGCCGGATTTCGAACGCTGAATTTCCGGAGGCAATTCGGTACCAAGATGGACTGAATCCGAAAAGACTGCAATATTCTTCTCGGGTTTAAATTCAAAGGCCAGATCGAGTCGGTTCTGTCTCACCCACTCCTTGCAGTCAGCCGTATCCCGCCATGACGGTTGACCCGCTAAGCGCGCCTCCAGCAGAGCGCCGATCACCCCTTTAGAATCTTCGATCAACTGCTCGGCGGAAACCAGGCTGGTCTCCAAACCCGACGCGGCGATATTGTTTATGCTCGACTTCAGCAGGTACGCCGAAATGATGATTACAACCAGGCTGGGAATTAAGCCGATCATAAATATGACGGTGGCCAACTTGGACCGGAAAGTCATGAGATTATTAAAATAGCTGATGCGCCGGCTTGTCAATTAATTCTTGACTCCAGACATGAGCTTTTGTAGCCTTCGAGCAATGCCCGGAAGAATAATTAGGATGGAGGAACTGACCTCTGTCGAATTCACATCGCTTGACCGCCGGCGGACTTTGATTTTTCTGCCCGTTTCGCCTCTCGAGGCGCACGGCTCGCATCTGCCTCTGGGAGTCGATTATTTCAATGCCGTTTATTTCGCCGAGCGGATTGCAGGGTCAATCATCGAAAAAAGGCCGGATCACGAGGTTGTCATATATCCCGGGATCCCGCTCGGCGCCAGCGTCTACCGTCTGCCCGGTTCGGTAAAAACAGACGCCATCTCGATTTTCAAGATGATATACTATTTTGGCGAGTCGCTGGCGGCGTGGGGATTTAAATATATATTTGTCTTATCGGGCCATGGCTCCCCAAAACATATCGTGGCTGTGGAATCGGCCTGCCTGAAAGTGTCACGGAAACATAAAATGCAAATGCATAATCTTTCCGGCGGGCTGGCGATAAGATTCCTAAAGGGTGAATTCATCGACCGGATTTCGAGCCTGATGACAGTCCCGATACCCGCGGAAAGAAGAGAAGTCCTCAAGATGGACTTGCACGGCGGCTGGTGGGAAACCTCGATGATGCTTCTCTTAAAGCCTGAGTTGGTAAAACCCGAATATAAGAGCCTCCCCGGTGTAATGCGCGATAAGAAAAACAAGGGCCCCGGCTGCGGATATTATGGCTACCCCGCCTTCGCAGGCGCGGAATTTGCCGAGGCCTCCATGAAGGTCATGGCCCTGGAGGCGCTTGAAATTATCGAGGGAATACTCGATGGCAAGCGGGGTCATGCCGAGACCCTTTCGCCGCTTTTCCGAAAGGCAGTCCTCAGGCCATATTTCACGAGATACATCATTATCTCATTGATATTAATAACCTTAGCGATAATCACCTTAGTTATCTTGCTTTGAGATCGAATTTCGACTTCCCCCGTGCTCTAATTAAATTCTAAGTCAATCAGCCGATATATCTTAGCAGGAGGAGTATAATGACACGAGTACCTGCTGGGAGAACATCGTCGGTAAGGGCGTTGAATAAGAACTTCATTCTGCAAACCGAGTTCATCGCAAAGCCGCGATCGCGGATCGTTACCTCGGTGGCGCTGGATGGGCAGATCATTCACAAGGTGGAGCGAACCTACGACAGCCAGATAGAAAACGACGAGGATTTGAGGCTGGCCGAGGCGGCGGTCGCCACGCAACATCAAAACCTGGCCAAGAAAATGCAGACCAGCGGCGCTGATTTCATAAAACAGACGCGCTCCATAAAAATATCGGCTATCGACAGGTTGGCGCTGGTGCCGGGGGTTTCATCGGTAACCGATGTGGAAGAAAAGCTGAATTCGCCCAATGCCCACGCCATTTATGCTCAATCGAAATATATTTCGGACATAGCCGATGCCGTGACGCTTTCCACAAAAATGGGCCCTCTGAAGATAGCTGCCATGATATCCGACCAGGGCAAATTCATACTGGCCAAGAGCGAGGGCAAACCGTTCATACTGACACTCAAGCCCGATGCCGATATCCGCATGGTATTAAGCGAGGCAATTAAGGAATGAACAAGATATTATCGACAATCAGGTCAGTGCCAGGCGTCTGGGGCGCAATCGCTATCGACAAAAAAAGGGCCCTGACTTACCAGTTGCTTCCTTCGACTTACGATGCCGAAATTGTCAAGAGTTTCGCCATACCGACATTGAACCTGGGCCGGACCTTCGAAAGAAATGTGATCATCGATTTCTTCTTCGAGAACGGCAAGGGACGCCTTTACAACCGGCCCGAGGCGGTCGTATTGGTGCTGGGGCGATTCGAGCTCGATTTCGACCTGCTGAATTCGATTTGCAAGGAGGCCGTGTCGGCAATCTGCCGTAGATTCGCCAGGGCCGAGGTGCACGATGGCGGAATCGTCAGCTCCGACGGTTCCAATGTCAGTTTCGAATTTCTGCTCAAAGCCGTCAATATTCTGGCCTCGAACGCGCAACAGAAAATTGGAGCGTATCTTGTCACGAAGCATTTAAGAAACGCCAAAGACAAACTGGTGGAAAAATACGATTTTCTCTCAACTCTCACGGTAGACAACAATGGTGTTGCGTATCTGATAAAGGGGTATCCTCCGTATAAGGGCGACGATCTCCTGCAGGGATTCGCGCACTGGGCCAATCTTTTTATCTCAAACTGCGCCAAATCGACTGATAAGCTCGACGCCGCCGATATACTCGAGCTGACGATCGAAATCAAGGATAAGCTCGAGATGACCGGCTTCTACCAGCTCTACGCAGATATAGGCTTGTAGACAGACGATTCCTCATCCGGGAGTTCCGGCCGTACCGGCAAGTTCATTCTTGACATTCCGCGCTTATAAAATCTAATTATCCCCAATTGACTCAATTCCGAATGAAGTGGAGGAAGGATGAAAGCATTTCTTTCGGCGGTCGTGTCGATATTCATTTCAGTATCGGCCGCCGCCGCCACCGAGACCACCATTTACACGCTTCCCAACGGCATGCAGGTTATACTCAGGGAAAATCACGCGTCGCCTTTGGTTTCATCGGTGGTGGTGGTCAGGGCTGGAAGCAAGTTCGAAACCGCTCAAAACAACGGATTCACGCATCTGCTCGAGCACATGCTGTTCAACGGCACCGAGAAACGCACACGGGAGGAGTTTAACGAGGGAATCAAGGACCACGGGGGTTACATCAACGCTTTTACCCGGCAGGAGATGACCGGATACCTGATAGTAATACCGCGGGAGTTCATGGAATTCGGACTCGATATCCAGGCCGACCAGCTTTTCAACTCGATCCTGCCGGAAGCCGAGTTTCCGAAGGAGAGGGATATCGTAGTCGAGGAGATCAGGAAAGATAACGACAATGTGGAAAATGTCGCCCAGGATTTTTTTAACTCGGTGGTTTTTGCGGAGACACCATATGAGCGGCCGGTAATCGGGTATGAGAGCACAATCCGCAGCGTGACACGGGATGAAGTCATGGCATACTACAAGGCGCACTATGTGCCCAATAACATGATCGCCCTTATAATCGGCGATTTCGAAACGCCCGAGATGAAAAAGCTGGTCGACCGATATTTCGGCAAGCCCTCAGCGGGGAATATGCCGTTGTCACCCGATTTCCAGATCTCATTTCCTTTTGGACCCGAGATTAAGATCAAGCGCCATCCCCACGCCGAAAATACCTATATTCAGATTTCGTTTCCGGCGCCAGTCTACAGCGATCCGAATTTCTTCGCATTTGATGTCTTGAGCCAATACCTCAATTCCGGCGAATCATCTCCCCTGTCACAGGCTTTGACCGCAGGAGAAAGCCCGCTGGCCGGCGAGGTTTCAGTCGGCCTGGAAATGCAGAAAGAGTTCAGCCTGATGAACGTCTCTGTTAAGACGGATAAACCAGAGAATGTCGAACCAATCTTGAAGAAAACACTCGAGGTGTTGCAAGGGTTGCCTGCTTATCGGTTCGGCCAGGAGGATATCCGCCGCGTGGTGGTGCCGAACAAGGTGAACGAGATCAGGCTCGAGGAAAAACTGCATTATTATGGTATCATGAAGGCGCCCTATCTGGCGACTTGCGGTTACGATTTCCTCGAAAATTATGTCGATCATTTGTCGGCTGTCACGCCTGAGCTGGTGGCCTCGGTAGCAGTCAGGTATTTTGCCGATCCCAAATATGTCGTCTGCGCTTTAGAGCCGGCGCCGGAGGTGGAGTGATGATTAAGACAAGAATGCTCAAATTGCCTGGCCTTACGGCGCTCGCCGCATCTGCAATTTGGATTGCGGGAATGCCAACCGATTTGCAGGCGCAGGCCAATGATAAATACAGCAAATTCGTGCATGAGGTTCTTCCCAATGGCCTCGATTTGATAATCAGCCACAACCCCGATAGTCGGGTATTCGCGATAAATATACTCGCTAAGAATCGGGCCGCCAATGAGCCCGAGGGCAAGACGGGAATCACCGATTTTGTCAACCGTATGCTGGCGCTGGGCGCCGACAGCATGAACGCCGAGCAGATACAAAACAGGCTCGATGATATCGGCGCGGAGCTGACAACAAACGATAACCCTTATATACCCTACGACGACAGATATACCTCGCGCTCGTTCTCGTTTATCAAGTTCGAAACAATCGACGAGTACGCCGAGCAGGGAACCAAACTGCTCTTTGACATCGTTGCCAGAGCCCAATTCCCCGAATCCGAAATCGGCAAGACCAAGAAGAAGGTTATGGGCATACTGGGAATGTCATCGGGTTCCACTTACCAGGTTTGCCGCGACCTGATGTACAAAAACCTGTTCAAGGGACATCCGTTCGGCAACCCGGTTATGGGCTCCATGGAGACGGTGGGCTCATTCATGCGGGAGGACCTGGTTGCTCACCATAGGCATTTCTACGCCCCCAATAACATGATCATGGCCGTGGCCACCAACCTCGATCCGGAGATTGTCAAGGCTTGGGTCTATTTGACGTTCGGTACAATGCTTGGTGATAGTACTCCTTATGCAAATGGCCAGTCGGTCGAGAAGCCTAAAGGTATCGTAACCGCTCATCAGGAGATGGACAAAGAGCAGGTCTACATCTATATGGGGATGATAACTCCGGGCCTGAAATCGCCGGACGCGCCCGCTATTCATATGGCCTCGACTATAATATCGTCGCGCATGGGCCTGAATCTTCGGGAAAAGCAGGGCCTGGCCTATTCCGTAGGCATGGGCGTGGAATTCATGCCCGATTATGGCTGGGCCGTAGCCGACATGGGCACCGGATTTAAGAACATGGAGATTGCCCAGCGAGGAATGGTGGAACGGATCAATAGCATCAAGAATGAGGCGCCATCCGAGAAGGAGCTTCAAAAAGCGCAGAACTCCACCTGGGGCTCGATGCTTCTGGCGCGGGCCTCGCGTATCAACCAGGCGTTCTACATGTGCAAAAATCAATTCCTCGGTGCCGGATACGATTACGAAAACGATTACCTGACCAAAGTCCGAAAAGTCAAACCGCAGGATGTTCAGCGCGTGGCGAAGGCATATTTCGATACCGGCAATATGGTCGTGGCAACCGTGGGAAAGCGGGGACAATAGCATCCGCCATACAACAAAATCAGAATTGCGGTAGCGATAACAAAATTTAGGGGCGTTCAAATGAACACCCCTACAGAATGAAATTTCCACTTTGGGGGTGGCGTCAGGTCTTCAGACCTGACGCTCAGCCTGTTGACAAAATGGCTATGATGAGGAAAAATCTCGATACTCGGAAATGACAATTCTGCATGTTGTAGGGGCGTATCGCCATACGCCCCTACATTAAATTACCCGACACCTCAACTCAATTTATTACCGATTTGCCATCAACCTCGGCGTCAGGTCTTCAGACCTGACGCTTTTTTTTGCGTGGCGTCGTATCGCCTTTCAGCTGAGGTCGAGGTCTCTCGAGACCTGACCCGACGCTTTTCTTCTCATCAACAAAAAAACCGGGGACCACCCCGCACTCGCCCAAGACTCGGCAGGGGTAAACAGGGGTCCCGGGCTACAAACAATATCAAGAATCGATTTTACATCTTCCCCACCACGGCCTGGGCTATTTCCAGCGTGGTGTTCTGGCCGCCCATATCATACGTGCGGACCTTCCCCTCGCGGATAACGGCGGCAATGGCGTCTTCCAGCGATTCGGCAGCCGAGGTCTCGCCCAGCCAGTCGAGCATGAGCTTGACTGTCAAGAGCGTGGCCATGGGGTTGACCTTGTACATGCCGGAATATTTCGGGGCGCTGCCATGTGTCGGCTCGAACACGGCGTAGTTGTCGCCGATATTGCCCGAACTGGCGAAACCCAGGCCTCCGACCAACTGCGCCGCCAGGTCGGAGATGATATCGCCGAACATGTTCGAGGTCACCAGCACCGAGTAATCCTGCGGATTCTTTAATAGCCACATGCACATGGCATCGATATTGGCCTCATAAAACCGAATACCCGGATAATTCTTGGCTACCTCGCGGGCGGTGCGAACGAACAGCCCCGAGGTTTCCCTCAGCACGTTGGGTTTTTCCACCACGGTAACGCTTGGCTTGCCGTGCTTTTTGGCGTATTCGAAAGCGTCGGTGACGATGTTGCGGCTGGCCCGCTTGGTGATGATGCGCAGCGATATGGCCATTTCGTTGGCCGGAGTGCTCGAAAAGCGTTTCATCTTCGCGTTGTTCTTCTCCGTCGCCTGCCGGAAATCATCGGGCACGGGGAAGAATTCGACCCCCGAATATAGGTCCTCGGTGTTTTCTCGAAATACGGTCAGGTCGATATCATCGCGGTAATTGAGAGGATTCCCGGGATAGGCCTTGCACGGCCTCAAGTTGGTGCGCAGGTCGAACATTTGGCGGAGTTTCACGATAGGCGAAGCATACGCGATGCTTTTTCCGCGCAGTTCGGAAGCCAACTCCGCCTCGGCCTCCTCCTTCGGCTTGGAGGTTATGGCGCCGAAGAGAGCGCAGGTCGTGTTCTTGAGGATATTGATGGTCCGATCCGGGAGAGGATTCCCCTCCTTGCGCCAGTTTTCCCAGCCGATTTCGGCCGGAATATATTCAGCATCGAGTTTGATCTTATCCAGAACAATTTTGGCGGCGTCCAAAACATCATTGCCAACACCATCGCCAGGCATCCAGGCGATCTTGTATTTAGCCATCTCCAACTCCTTTTTACGATTTCTTTCGAATTTGCTGGCCTAAATCTATCAATAGGAATTGGCTGAGCAAGCAAAAAGTGTGTGACGATCACCTGGCCTTTATCGTCAGCCGGCTACAGAATAATATTGGCTTCCAGACTTCAGAAGTTGTCACATGGTCCGTGGTATGCCAAAGACAAGGCGCTGATTGAGGAAAGCCGGGCCCACGCAAAATACGTACCCTGTCCTCTATATGAGAGGCATAAAGCGTCGTCTCTCAACGCGAATTGGACAGCTTAAGCACAACGTGATGAGGACTTCTGAAGCCTGCTATTTATTCTCAGAGTGCAGCAGGTGCAGGGAGGCTTACAACCGTATGCGCAGGGTTAAACGGTGCGTGTCGCTGAAATCATTTTTCGAGGGTACATAGGCATAGTCGAAGAAATAAGCCCTGAACGATATTCCTCCACCGATCGAGAATCCGCGCGAATCATAGTTAATGCCATAACCCGCGCGAAGGGAAAACATGTCTTGATAAATGTACTCTCCGCCGAGATTGAATTTATTGCTCTTATTCCCCCAATGTGGGATTACATAATCGCCGGAGAAAATGATCCCCCGCAGCCGCGAATCTTCCATGGGACTGCAGGATGCGCCAATGCGGACCTCGCGGGGCAAGTCAAATGGCTTGTCGATGAATTTTGGCCTGGTGCCCAAATTTCGAACCGACATTCCCAGGGCCAACTCCGGCAACGGCATGTAAATGGCGCCAAGATCGATTGCGAAAGCCGAGGCGCTTTCGATGTCGAGTTTCTGATAGGCCCACTTGAGCGAATTGCCAAGCGACAGCCTGTCGCCGAACGGGCGCGCCAAAAATACCGAAAGAGTGAAATTGTGATCATCGAACGTGCCAAGCGGCTCGCTCGATGGGTTCGAATCGCGACGCTCGATATCGCTGGTCTGGCCGAGATAAAGCCCCAGGCCGAACCTTAAATCGCCCGATCGCGTAATGGCCGAAAAATGCTCCATCGAGGCATCGGTAAGATATGAAACATGCATGAGCGAAATCTCGCTGCTCTGCATATGTGCCGCCGAGGCGGGATTGAAATAAGGCGCGCCGGCGTCTCCGGACACGGCCGTGAAAGCCTCCCCCATGGCCGCAGCTCGGGAGCCCGAGCCGATCAACATGAAAAGAAACGAGCCGGATTCGGACTGGGCGTATGACATGCCGTAGCCCAGGACAACAATGACAATGGCGATCGCTGATTTGTGCATCATTAGAATCCCAATTTAAGGGCAAATAGATGCCCGTCCGACGTGCCGTGCTGACCTATCAAATATGCATACTCTATGGCGGCCGACCGGTCCCCTTTGAGGTACGCCAGCGATCCCCCGAAAGTGGGGCTGCCCCGGTCGATTCCGATTCTCAGCCCGGCCCAACGCTTGTGCATCTCGACCTCGTTAAACTTGCCCTCCTCGTATTCGTCCTCCACGAGTTGGATAACTTTCCTGGTGAACCAATATTCGGCGCCGGCCCTGAACAGCGTCCCGGTCTTGTCGCTTTTTTCGAAATCGACAGCCGGAATGACCCTGCCGTCAAGCAGATTGCCCGCCAGACCGAATTTGAATATCACCGGGTATTTCTCCTCGTAGGTTGTGCCATCGCCCCAATAAGCATTGGTGTCCCACCTGTAGGTGGAACCGAGGTTCTGAACCACACCGCCGAGCGAAATGAGCTCCCTGTAACGGAATAAAAATCCGGCATCGACACCGATGGTGAAAACATCCAGCTCATCGAGCTTCTCCTGGAGATATCGCAGGCTGGCCCCGAGTGCGGCCGAACCATTGATCGCCTTGCCGAATGACAGAGTAAAAGCATTTTGATTGTTGTTGATATTGCCAATAATCTGCTGCGATGAGCCGCGGCCCACTATATCCGATACGCCGGCATTGACCCAACTGGCGGCCATGACAGCCTCGCTCCTGATCGGAAATGAGATAGCGATGTGGCCGAGGTGCCGATCCAGCGAGAGGGCCTTATAGCTGAGACTGGTCCCCAGACGCATTTCGAATCCCAGCCCGGCGGGATTGAAGTAGGTGGCCTCGGGCCCCTCGGCAATTGCGGTGAAGGCCCCGCCCATCCCAAGCGGCCTGGCTCCGACTCCACTTCGCATGAAGGCGCCCGAATAGCCGGCGTCACCCTCACCGGCCATGGCGCAGGAGGCGGAAAACATAAGAACCGATATTATGCCAGCAAGTTTGTTCATTTGATCACCACGACCTTTCCCCAGAGGTCCTCGCCGTAATCGAGCTCCACGCGGTAGAAATAAATCCCGTTGGCGACTATCTTTCCCTTATCATTGGTGCCGTCCCAGACAATGTCATCCGATTCAACGCCTCCGATTCTATCACGATCGACTGCAACCGTCTTTACCAACTCAAGATTGAAATCGTAGATTTTCACCGATGCCCTGGTATTTCTATCCGGCCTGAAATGGACCGTCGAGCCTTTCCTGGTGGAATGATACGGAGAGAATGGGGATGGATAAGCATAATGATTGGCAGGATCGAGTTGAGAGCGATATACCCGCCATTCTCCGTCAGATCGGCGCGCGGCGCCATCCGAGCCGCCGGCCCAGACGATATCACCGACGACGTCGACTGCGTAAAATGGCGCGTTGTCCTGGTAAAAGGTCTGCCTTTGGGGATCACGGAGACCGGACAGAAGGGTCCAGGAGCTGTAATCGCCGTTAGATTGATAGAGCCCGAAACTGGTGGCGACATATACCGTATCGCCATTGAAGGCGAAATCCCAGGCCTCGACATCGGGATTATCCGATGGACCAATGATATTGGCTATATGCCAGGTCGCGCCGTCGTCCGTGGTGTAAGCCACTCGTCTCTCCTCCCCCGAAACGACTGCCCGACAAGCGGCCCATACCGTCTTGACAGTGTCGATCAAATTAATTCCCAGGGCCACCACGTGGTTTCCGGGAAGCTTGAGGGAATCGGGCAAAGTCGTGTCGGATACCGAGAAGGCGTACTGCTCGATTGAATCCGGGTAAGTATGAAAGGCGCCAGTGATAGTATCGGCATAGAAGAAAAATCTATATATCCCCCTGGCGGCGCCGCCCCAAACCGAGAAGATATCCGGGAAATCGGTGGTATCCGTTTTGACAGAGAAAAAGCGATTGCCGAGGCTTCGAAATACGCTTCCATCAAAATCGGCGGAATCGGTGTTGACACTATCAAGCTGCGTGGGAAACAAGTTGGTCCAGGTGACACCCCAGTCCGTGGAACGGATGAGGCCGCCATAAAAGCAGGCGCCGAAAGCCAGCGAATCATGAAGCGACAGGTCGTAGGCAAGCATGCCGACCCGGGTGGCCTGCATCGGCTGTCTATTAATCCAAACCGAATCGGGACGCCCCAAAAAGGAAATCCCATCTCCTTCGGGATACTCATCGCCCTGGAATTCGCGCGAGTGCGAGGTAGCGACCCAGACAGCCCGATCGTTGGCCGAGAGAGCCGAGACCTCGTCGGCCGCAAGGGGCTCGTGGCCATAGGTGGTCCAGGTAGCTCCACTGTCGCTGGTGGCTGAGGCGCCCCCGCCTGTGCCGAGCCAAATGGATGTGGAATCGTGGTCGATATCGATTACGGAGTTGGATGTCATACCGGTCCGCCCGCCCTGGACAGTCATCTCGATTTCGGCATGCGCCAGGCCCACGAGGGAAAGCGGCAGGAATAAAGCGAGGAGTTTTCTCATCACGACCTCTAGTAGGCTGTTATTATTTGTGACGGGGTGTTTGATCGATTTTCCTGCTTGTCATATGCATAAAAAATAAACGTGTAATCACCGGATTGGCTGGTGGGCAGCGGTGATGGAATAATATAAGTATAGCAACCATCGTTGGCGGTGGAGTCTCCATTGACCCCATCGTCATGCAAGAGAAACCGAATGCCGTTGGAGGTGCTGTCCGGCCTGGTTACCATGTAATAAACAGAATCGATATCATCCAATCCGTCGGGATCAAATGCGTTAACGGCTAAATACGAGGAATCGGGCGAGCCTTTTTCCAGCGAATCGGGCGCGACAAGGTCGAATAATACAGGACCATACCGGACGTCGATGACCTTTTTCTCGCAAGAAATAGCGACCAAAATGGATAAAATTGCTGCGCTAAAGCTGAATTTTGTTAACATCGGGCCGCCTATTAATTAAAGTTGTTACCCCAAAAAGCATTAGTAAATTATAATAGGCGGCCTCCGATCTAAAGTAAAGATAAAAAAGGGGTTAATGTAATTAAGATCGTATTTTTTCGGGGTAAAGCGCGGCTCCAAATCTCAGGCCTCCGGTTGAAACTACAAGTGTATCTTGCTCTATTATACTCAGGAAGGCCAGAAATATTCCCAAGCCCGGCAAAATAAGTTCGGCCCGATCTGGATCAAATGGAATCAACTCCCGGCGCCGGGCCAGATTGGCATGCTCAAATTTATGGGCAAGCTTCGAAAGAAGGTCCAAAGTCAGGGGCGACCCGTGAATACGCGCAGGAACATAATTTATGAGACCAGCTATCACAGCGGCCGCTGAGGTAATAGTGCCGCCGGTGGCAATGACAGCGGAATTTCCCAGGCTTGGGAATTCCGCCAGCGGGTTCATCAGATAGTCGACCCCCCGTCCTGTGTAATAGCCATAGAGGTCCTCGGTATCATCTGGAAGCGATTCAAGAAGCTTGAGCGCACCTATCGGGATGCTTTTAGAATCGAGGATCGTCCCTTTCGATGCAGCCGCCAATTCCGTTGAGCCGCCGCCAACATCGATCAGGATGATTTCGTCAGTCGACAAATCCAGGTTATACATGGCTCCAAGAAAAGATAATTCGGCTTCATTGCTGCCTGAAATTATTTGAAGATCGAGGCTGGTTTCCCGTTTCAAGGCCTTGGCGAATTCATCTGAATTTTCGGCCAATCTTAGGGCCTCAGTGCCCAGAAGATAAGCAGCCTCCCATTCCGATTCTCGCACGAACCGCGTGACCGCTGCTGCTGTTCGCTGCATAGCTGATTCAGTGAGTCTCCTGGCCGATATTGACCCTTCTCCCAGACGCGTGGTGGCCTTCTTATCGGAAATGACCTCCAAACTCCTGCCATCAACCCGCGCCACGAGGGCCAGCGTTGAATTTGTGCCTATATCGACTACGAGGCGTTGTTCAGCGGGCACTGATAGAGCTCTTTCCAACGCGGGATTTTGCGGGGCCCGTGGAATCGGTCATCGTGAGCCATAGCAATTCACCTTGACCTACCAGACTGCCCTGTGTGAAAACATAATCTGGAATATTTAGATAACGATACCTGCTTCGGATAACCTGCCAATAGAACCTGGCCAGTTCCACGGCCTCGCACTCCGGCAAGATCATGTCGGCGGCAGGCGTAATCTCGTCCTCGGAAAGTTCCAGTCTCGGCTGGGTGCGGCAAAGGCGGATGGCACGGGTGGTCATATTATCAAGGTCGGGCATCTTGAACGCCGGGACATATAAATAAAATGCATTTTTGGCCTTATTCTTGGCTATCAAAGGAATCTCTCCGGTGAGGATTTTTGCAAATTCGCCGACACTGCTTTCGCCCCTGCCACCCTTGAATTGGAAACGCCAATACGGAAAATAGTCCTTTCCCTGCTCGTGCAAGGCCGACCTGGTCTTTGTAAGCCTGTAACCATCAGATACGACAATATATGATTTATGGCAATTCCGACAATAATAAATAAGCGAAAACTCGGAAACGGGCAAATCCGCTCCGCAATTGGGGCATCGATGCGGTATCGGTTTGAATTCGTCGCCAATTACCAGGCCGGTTTCTCCCGATCTATCTTCAAATGGCTCAGATGTCTCGTTGATAATCCTTTTTGAAAGACCATCGATAAAATAGGTGACCGGCATCCCGCCAACGGTGGCCGACAGGGCCCAGACCGGATAATAGATTATCGAGAGCCCCTCCCCTATCATCTCGGAGATGACATGTTCCTTACCCTCGAGGGCGAAACCGAGATTAAACGCGAACATGCCCATAGCTGATTGTTTAGCATCGTCAGGACTTACTCTGATACCGAGAGGAATCGACCTCGGGAGCAAGATGTCTTTAGCAAAAACGCTTAAAGGAATGACCTCCGGCCGCACGCCGAGGCTCTCCAGGCCGAATGCCTTATTCTCGAAAGCTGGAATAGTCAGATCAAAATGACGGCATCTCTGATGAAAAATGGTCTTGCTCGGTATGACAGCCTGATCGAGCTCGATCTCATCATCTTCGTATTTTTTCTCAGACATGAGCGAATAAGACATGCCCCGGAAACGATAAAATGGAAGGAAATACAACCGGGTTGTGTCTAAAGCCACGGTGGACAAACGGCCATTGTCCCTCAGATGTTTCTCGACTGCGCATTTCAAGGCGAAGTTATCGAGGTCGCTTGGATAATAATATTTCAGGATCCTGCCTGGCGCCCCGATCCGCATAACCAGCCCGCAAAATACGCATTGCATGCTGATAGCACCCTCGAGTGTCAAGAGAGACGAGCCACATCCGGGACAGTTGAAACTGGTCTTGTAATCGGCCATTTTCGACCGCTTTTATTCGTTTCCGGCCAGACGCTCGCCGCAATTGGTGCAGAATTTCGATCCGGGAGTCAGCCTGGCACTGCATTTGGGGCAAACCGGCTTCTCACCAAGCTTTTTCCCGCAGGCGAAACAGAAATTGGCTTCCAGTGGCAAATCGGCGCCGCATTCGGGGCACTTATTCGCCGATACAATAGGGTTACCGCACTTGTAGCAGAATCGAGAATTCTGCGGCGTATCAATGCCGCATTTCTGGCATGTGATGGTCGGCAATGCCTCGGTCTTCAGATCGCGCTCGTTCGGCGAAAATGCGTTGGATAGCATCGCAGGCACCATCAGGCCAATACCAGCCCCCAGCCCCATGCCGGCCCCGGCCTGGGCAGGGTCACTGCCCGACGACATCGCCTTGGCCAGTGAATACTTGAGGAATTTGTTGAGGTCCCCAACAGCCGCCATCGAGGACTTCTCGTCGATCATCTTCTGGACCTCGTCCGGAGGGGTAATGGAGGTGATATAAAAATCAATAAGCTCCATGCCATATTTGCCGAATTCATTGGCGATCTTCTCTTTTATCTCGCGGCTCATTTCATCATATCGCTTTGGCAAATCGAGAATGGTATCGAGCCGCTCACCAAAGATGTCATTAATCCTGGCGACTATAACGTCGCGAAGATAACCGGAGATAATATCTGTCGAAAACGCCGCCTCTCGCCCCACCAGAGAATTGATGAACAAGAGCGGCTCTACAATGCGGCAGGTGTAGACTCCATATCCACGAAGCCGCACCAGGCCCAGCTCCGTGTCACGGAATGCGACCGGATCGCGCGTACCCCATTTGAGATTGGTAAAGACTTTGTGATTGATAAAATAGACCTCACACCTGATTGGGGATTTAAAGCCCCACGGCAACGATAGCGTGCGGGTCAAGAGCGGCACGTTGAGCGATGTCAGTGAGTGCCTTCCCGGACCCAGGATATCGTACCCCTTGCCGGATTTGAAGAAAACGGCCGATTGCGAATCCCTGACGATCAACTGCGCTCCGGCCTTGATATCGAGCGAGCCTTTTTCGGGAATGCGGTGAATCATGTCGGTCGGGCTCATGTCGACCCATTCGAGAATCTCCATCATTACTGACATACCAAGCCTCCAAATATTACAGGTCTTTTTTCATAATCGAATACGCGACTACCCCGCCTATTCTATTATCGGCCGGAATTTGGGCCAATGGAGGATTCCATCCTCGTGCCCCGCCTGGGCGCGATTGCGCGGCCCCGCCCGCGGGGCCCCGGGCGAAAGCCCGTCGCATGTGACATAAACATGCCTCCGATCTCGTCTCAGGCATTCCGGCGGCACGCGGGCTTTCGCCCTCCTGGCCCCTTTGGGGCCAGGCGCAATCGCGCCGCGCGGCGCAGCCGTTTAAAAAGAAAAACGCGATGGCGGAAGAAAGGCCGTCGCACGCTAAAATTCGTATTGAATTTATGGGGGAATTACTGGTCGGGGCGAGCCGATTTGAACGGCCGACCACTTGCACCCCAAGCAAGTGCGCTACCAGGCTGCGCCACGCCCCGAACCGTTTGGATAATAATAAACACTGGTGATAAATCAAGAGAAAAGTTTTAGGATATCCTCGAGTTCAAGCCGGATTTCATGCAGCAGCGCGCGGGTCCTTTCGGCTGACGAGTTCTCGGTAACCTGCTTGCCTTCTTTCTTGAGAAAATTGCGGGCTCCCTCGATTGTGAAGCCTTGTTCGTATAGCAGGCGTTTGATCTGCATTATCCGCTGGATATCCTTGGCCTGGTAAGTGCGATTGCCGGCCCGGTTCTTGCGAGGCTTGATGTGAGGAAATTCCTTCTCCCAGAATCGCAGCACGTATGGCACAACACCCACCATTTCGGCCACCTCGGAGATGGAATAGTACATTTTCCCTTGAAGTCCTTTTGGCATAATGCTACGAGCCTTCGGTGCCGCCCATGATATAGGGTCTCAGGCGTGTGACACGCGACTCAACACCCCCTTCGTAGAATATGATTTCGAGTTTATCATCGATGGCAACTTGCCTGAAACTCCTGACGGCCTGGCCTTCGCCGTTGCGCACATAAGAATAACCGCGTTCGAGTATGGACCGCGGCGAAACCACCTCGAGTTTTTCGAATGTCGATTGGAAGCGTTGCTTGAGCGTGGTCATGCGATGCGACAGATGAATATTGACTAACTTCCGCAGTTCCTCGCAGCGATGGGTCCTCTGGATTATGATATCGAGGGGGCGCTTCAGGCCATAGCGGGAACCAAGTTCCACCAACCGCAACTTGAGCTGACTCAGTATATCTGTAATATCATCCCCAAGTCGCCCCACCAGCTCATCTACACGCATGGCCAGTTGATTAATATCGGGCGCCGCCATTTCCGCCGCCGCGGATGGTGTTGGGGCGCGCAGGTCGGCGACAAAATCGGAAATCGAGAAATCTATTTCATGCCCAACAGCCGAGATGACCGGCAGTTCCGACTCGTAGATGGCCCGTGCCACCGTTTCCTCATTGAACGCCCAGAGGTCTTCTAACGAGCCGCCGCCACGTCCGACTATCAGCAGATCGACCAGTTCCAGCCTATTAAAGCCTCGGATTGCTTTGGCAATTTGCCCTGCCGCGCCTTCGCCCTGAACCTGCACCGGCCAGATTATGATCTCGACATTCGGCGCCCGGCGCCGGGTTATGTTTAAAATGTCCCTGATAGCGGCGCCTGTAGGCGAGGTTACAACGCCGATACGCATCGGAAATCTCGGGATGGGCACTTTGTGGGCGGGATCAAATAGCCCCTCATCGGACAGCCGTCTCTTCAACTCCTGAAAGGCAATCTCAAGCTCGCCGATCCCGGCTGGTTGTAGACTCGTGATATTTAATTGGTATTGGCCCGATTTTTCATAGACTGTCACCTGTCCAAAAGCCCTGACTTTCATACCATCCTGGGGTTCGAAAATCAGCGAATTACCGGCCCATTTCCAGATGACACATTTGATCTGCGCGGCCTGGTCCTTCAATGTAAAATAGCGATGGCCCGATGAATGCCTGAGGTAATTCGAGATTTCGCCCTCAACCCAAATCCTGACGAAATTACTCTCAAGTAATTCTTTAATTGACCTTGTTAACTCGCTGATTGTGTATATCTTATCAGACATATCTTATTGCTTCAACAATCGCCGTATCTTACAGGCCTTGACAGTATTCGACAGCAGCGCCGCAATAGTCATGGGACCGACCCCGCCAGGTACAGGCGAAATCGCCCCGGCCACCGCCTTCACCGATTCGAAGTCGACATCTCCCACTACCCTCTTCCCTTTGGGATGCGTTAGATCGGCAATCTCATTTGTTCCAACGTCTATAACAATCGCCCCAGGCTTGACCATATCGGCGGTTAAGAATCCGGCCTTCCCCATGGCGGCGATTATGATATCCGCCTGCCTGGTGTATGATACTATGTCTTTGGTGCCGGTATGGCATAGCGTCACGGTGGCATTCGTGAAACTGGTTTTTGAGGCCAGCATGGTAGCCAATGGCTTGCCGACCAGGAGGCCCCTGCCCAAAATCACCACGTGTTTACCGGCCGGGTTATGGCCGCTGCGATTCAAGAGCTCAACTATTCCCAAAGGCGTGGCCGGCTCGAAAAGAGGCCGGCCCGCCAACAAAAGCCCCTGATTGAATGGATGAAAGCCATCGACATCCTTGGCGGGATGAATTGTGACCGTGATCGCCGGCTCATTTATTCCCTCGGGAAGCGGTGATTGAATCAGGATGCCGTCGATATCTTCTCGCTTGTTGAGCCCGACTATTAGCTCCTGGATTTGATCATGGGAACTGCTCTTGTCCTTTTTTATGACTTCTGAAAAAATCCCGATTTTTTCGCAGGCCGAGGCCTTCATTCTCACATACAGCGCTGAGGCCGGATTATCGCCGACAAGCACCGCCGCCAGCCCCGGCACGATCCCCTTGGAACGGAGAGCATCGATCTCGATCTTAAGCTCTTCCTTTATCTGGTCGGCTACTTTCTTGCCATCGATGATTTGAGCTGCCATCAGAATCTCTTCTGGCTTCCCGGCTCGCCCTCCTCGGAGGGCATATTATACATTATTCGCTGAATCGATTTCGCCTTGCCGGTACCGGGATCGGCCTCTACCACCACCGCGGCCAGGCGCACATCGTCCGTGGCGGTATTGAATTTGTTCGGAAGCGCGTTGATAATGCGATAAAGCGCGTCATTTATTTGCACTCCTATAATCGACGTATAAGGGCCTGTCATGCCAACATCGGTGATATAAGCCGTGCCTGACGACAGAACACGCTCGTCCGCTGTCTGGACATGGGTATGCGTGCCGAATACGCCGGCTACGCGGCCGTTTAGATACCAACCCATAGCCTGCTTCTCGGAGGTTGCCTCGGCGTGAAAATCGACGAATATGAGCTTCGTTCTCCTGGAAACCTCGGCGACAATCCTATCCGCGGTCTTGAATGGACAATCGATGTTCCACATGAAAATCCGCCCCTGGAGGTTTATGACGGCTACCTCTTCCCCGTTCCGGGCGGTGTAAATATTATACCCCAGGCCGGGAGCTCCCGATGGGTAATTCGCGGGTCTGAGGAGCCGGGGTTCGGCCTCGAAATAGGAATGAATCTCCCTGCGATCCCAGATATGGTTGCCCGATGTTTGACAATCGACCCCATACGACGATATTTTCTGAGAGATCTCCTTGGTCAAACCAAAGCCGGCGGCGGCGTTCTCGACATTGGCTATGACAAAATCGTATTCTGCCCGCTGCTTCTTGCATTCGAATAAATAGCTCGCCAGGCATACGCGCCCTGGCTTGCCGGTGATATCGCCAACGAAAAGTACTCTCACTTATAGCCCCCTCCGAATAACTCCGCGATTGCCCTGTGAATGCGGTGGAAAAATGGAGTGCCCGGCATATACATCAGCGCGCAACCCTTAATTGGATTGATTCCAAGGCGGCTCACCAGAGCCAATAGATGCCTGTCATAGCAACCCTGCTGCAGCCAGATGTGCTCGGCGCCGCTGGCCGCGACCTCATCTATTATCGACTGCGCATTTTCAGGCCTGGTGCCGATAATGACCGCCTGCGGCTTCTCGGGAAGCGATTTGAATGAATCGTAGAAGTTGACGCCGTTGAAATTCCCGCCTTGAGGTCCAATCGCATACACCCTCTTCCCCAGCGCGACAAGCGAGTCGTGGATCGAGCGCGTGAAATTGAGCCTGTTTCGCGAAACCCCGACAATTGCAAAGCTGTCCGATTCGTAAAATTGCCTGACCCGATTACTTGGCATAATCCACCGCCCTGACCTCGCGAATGACAGTCACCTTGATCTGCCCGGGATATTCCATATCCGATTCGATCTTGCGGGCAATTTCATTCGCCAGGCTGACACTGGCGACGTCATCGACCTGATCGGCCTCGACAATGACTCTAATCTCTCTGCCGGCCTGGATTGCATAGGCCTTGGCCACCCCCTTGAATCCATCGGCCATCTCTTCTAACTTTTCCAGCCGCTTGATATAACCCTCGAGAGTTTCCCGGCGGGCGCCCGGCCTGGCCCCGGAAATGGCATCGGCAGCCTGCACCAGCACCGCATAAGGCGTCTCCATCGGGATGTCCTCGTGATGACTGGCAATGGCGTTTAATATGACTGGATTTTCATTGAACTTGGAAGCGAATTCTACTCCGATTTGCGTATGGGTACCCTCGGTTTCACGATCGATGGCCTTGCCGATATCGTGCAGCAACCCGGCTCTCTTTGCCAGGGTGCCGTCGAGTCCGAGTTCGGCGGCCAAAATTCCGCAAATCATGGCGACTTCCTTGGAATGCTGCAGAACATTTTGCCCGTAGCTGGTGCGGAAATTGAGCTTACCCAAAAGCTTTACAATTTCGGGATGGACCCCATGGACCCCTACGTCAAAACAGGCCTGTTCACCGGTCTCGCGAACAATGACCTCCATCTCCTTTTCGGCCTTGCCGACAACCTCCTCGATCCGCGATGGGTGAATGCGCCCGTCAATAATTAACTTCTCCAATGCCATGCGGGCAACCTCACGTCGTACCGGATCATAACCGGAGAGAATGACGGCCTCGGGGGTATCATCCACAATGACATCGATTCCGGTGGCTGTTTCGAACGAACGAATATTGCGACCCTCCCGTCCGATTATGCGGCCTTTCATCTCATCGGATGGCAGATTTACCACCGAGACGCACGATTCGGCGGAGTAATCGGAGGCGCATCGCTGAATGGCCTGGATAATGACGTTGCGTGCCTCCTTCTCGGCGTTACGTTCGGCCTCCTCCCTGATTTCCTTGATTATGCCGGCCGCCTCGCGTCTGGCCTCGGCCTCGAGATTGGAGATAAGGAGCTTCTTGGCCTCATCGGAGGTCATGCCGGCGATCTTCTCGAGTTGAGTATTCTGCTCGGTGATAAGCCGCTCCAGGTCCTTCTCCTTGGTCTCGGCCACCTTCTCCTTAACCGCCAGGGCCTTCTCCCGATGAGTAATCTCCCCCTCTTTCTTATTTAATACATCTACTTTGCGATTAAGATTGTTCTCCTTGACAGCCAGGGCCTGCTCGAGTTTGGTGATCTCGGATTTCTTGACCTGGGTTTCGCGTTCGAATTTCTGCTTGGCCTTGAACCATTCATCCTTGGCCTCCAGCAGCGCTTCCTTCTTCTTGATTTCGGAGGCCTTCTCGGCCTCGGCGATTATTTTCGTCGCCAATGCCTCAGCCTTGGCGATCCTGCCCTCCCCCGTCTTGCGGGAGATGACAAGGCCGATCAGGAAGGCCGACACGATTAGGATAAGGCCTGCCCCGATCACATAGTACAAAGACGTCTCCATAAAACCTCCAAATGGGGCGGACGCTTTTATATTAAATTACAAAGCCTCGGAGAGTCGGCGGGCTAAATCGGAAATCCGACGCTCCATATCGGGCGAGCCTTCAGGATTATCACGGCACCTGAACAGCTCATCGGCGATATTTAGCGCGGCCAAAACCGCCACTCTGGCCTCTGCGATATTGGGGTAGTTTTGGGAAACCTCCCTCATCTTCAAGTCCAGATATTGGGCGGCCTTCTTTATGTATTCGGTATCGACCTCGGAAACAAGGCTATACTCCTTGCCGAAAATCGAAACCATAACCCGATTCTTCTCCATGACAGCGTCCGCTATATATTAAGTCCAACTATCCTCAAGAGCCGCCAGCTTCCCAACAAGTTTCTCCAGGCGGTCCCTGACCTCCTGAAGCCCGCTGTCGGGTCGGGCTTGCCGCAGAGCCTTGCCACGGGCAGCCAGAGCCTTCTTCTGTTCGGCAAGCTGCCCGGCAAACTCCCCGATCCGGCGTCTCAATGATTCGTTCTCCTTCTCGAGTGTGCTTTTTTCCTTCTTCAGATAGGCGATCATTTCGATCGCGCGACCGACATTGATTTCCAGATTTTTTATTATACCCTTATCCATATGGCCAATCTTATAATTTATGCCCTTAATTCCGCCCCAAACCTGACCTTCAGGGCTGAGACTATTTTTTCCAGCGCCTGGCCCACCTCTTCATCGGTGAGCGTCCTATCGGCGAGACGGAATTTCATGCCGAAAGCCAGGCTCTTCTTGCCGTTGGGTATGCCTTTCCCGCGATACAGGTCGAATACCCAGACTTCGTCCAAAAGGCTGCCGGCAGCTTTACTTATTTCATCCTCTATCGTCCTGGCCGGAATGTCCTCATTGAGCACAATTGCAATATCTCTATCGGCCGACGGGTACCTGGCGAGTTCCCTGGCCGTGATGGTTTCCGGCGTCAATTCGACCAGATTCTCAAAATCGAGTTGGGCGATATAGACCTGTTCCTTAATATCCACGGACTCAGCTACAGACTTCGAGATCCGCCCCATCCGGCCCGCCGGTCTGCCGCTTATATTTACATCAAAAGAGTACCCTTTTTCAAATACGAAATGATCGGAGCAAACCAGCTCGATTTTCCCCAATTGCAGATGGCTCACCAGGTCCTCGATAAGACCTTTCAACGAAAAGATATCCCTGGCACGCCACTTGGCGCCCCAGAAATCGGGAAACTCCATACCGCAGAGAGCAATACCGAGATATGAACACTGCCTTGGAAGCTGTCCTTTCCCGTCGGGATTATAGACATCCCCAATTTCAAACAGAGCCAAATTTGGCTCCCGGAAATTGAGGTTTCGCCTGATGACCGGAAACATTGTAAGAAAAAGGTCCGGCCGAACTACGGCCATTTCCTCGGACAGAGGATTCATTAGCCTGACCGATGATTCCAGTTGCCCCAGTTTGGACGACAGCCTGATGTCACCGAGGGTAACGGGGAAAATCTCCATAAGTCCCGCGCCAACCAGATAATCTCGCGTTTTCTCGCGAATCCTTTGATATTTCGTTTCCGGAGTTACAAGTGAGCCGCCCGGCCTGAACGACGCCGGGATTCCATCGAAGCCATGAATCCGGGCAATCTCTTCGATCAGGTCAACCTCGCGTGTCAGGTCCGGCCTGAAAGAAGGCTGTATGACAACGAAGTTGGCATCCAGCGTGTAGCTTATGTGCAAGTCGGATAGGATACGCGCTATCTCGTTATCTTCTATTTTGACGCCGAGCAGTTGTTCTACTCGCGATGGTCGAAGCTCGATATTGACCGGGGCAAAGGCCCTCGGATAGGATTCCACGATATCCAACAGCGGCTGGCCGCCGGCAATGCCGCTTATCGCCTCGCTGGCCCGATGATTGGCGAAAGGGGCCATCTCGGGGTTGGCACCGCGCTCGAAACGGCGGGACGATTCACTCGACAGCCCCAGGCTCTTCGACCCGCGGCGAATGGTGACCGGGTCGAAGTAAGCGGATTCGAGAAGGACAACGCTGGTCCGATCGCTGACTTCGGAATCAAGCCCGCCCATTATCCCGGCGATGGCAACTCCCCTGGCGCCGTCAGTGATTAACAGATGTTCGGCATTCAGACTGCGCTCGATATTATCGAGGGTAACGAATTTTTCATCGCGGCGAGCCCGTCTAACCACGACGAGGGGATTGGAAAATTTATCATAATCGAATGCGTGCAGGGGCTGACCCAATTCCATCATTGCGATATTGGTGATATCGACGACGTTGTTTATCGGCCGCATCCCAAGGTAGTGCACCATAATTTTCAGCCAGAGCGGCGATGGTTTCACTGAGACATTTCGTATTACCCTGGCCGTATATCTGGGGCAGCCGACCGGATCCTCGATCTCGACCGCGACAGCCCCGGATGTCGGTTCGTTTATTTCACGAATGTTAATATCAGGAAGATGGGCCCGCCCGCCGCCGAGTGCCTGTAATTCAACGGCAATCCCGATATGGGAGAGGCAGTCGGGCCGGTTGGGTGTTATCTCGAGTTCAAAAATGATATCGCGATAGTTAACGATTTTATCTAACGGCGTCCCCGGCTTAATATCGGGTGGCAGAACCGAGATGATATCGCTCTCGGGGGAAAGATCAAGCTCAGCCTCCGATAAAACCATGCCAAAAGATTCAACGCCGTGAATTTCGGCCTTCTCGATATTCACGCCGCCTGGCAATCTGGCGCCGATGGGAGCAAAAAGCACGTTTTGCCCCTTGGCCACATTGGGGGCCCCGCATACAACTTGAAGATTTTTCTTGCCCGTTTGGACTTCGCATTTTGAAAGCCTATCAGAACCATCGATAGCTGTAACGGAGTCTATGCGGGCGGAGATAACGCCGGATATCTCATAGCCGCGGCGCTCGATGGCCTCGACCTCGCTGCCGGACATAGTCAGCTTATCGGCGATCTTTTCATACGGCCAATCGCAATCGATAAGTGTCCTGAGTAAATTCAGCGAAATCTTCATCAGAATTGCCTTAAGAATCGTACATCATTATCGTATAAGAGCCTGATGTCACCTATGCTGAACCGTAACATCGTGATCCTATCGACCCCCATCCCGAAAGCATAGCCGGTGTATTTCTCGGGGTCATAGCCGACCGCCTTGAAAACCTCGGGATCCACCATGCCGGCGCCGGAGATCTCCAGCCATCCGGAGTACTTGCAGACACGGCATCCCTTGCCGCCGCAGAGGACACACGAGAAATCGTATTCGGCCGATGGTTCCGTAAACGGAAAGAAATGAGGCCTGAAACGGACATTCATATCGGGCCCGAACAACTCGCGCGCAAAGGAGATGATGACACCTTTCAGGTCCCCGAATGTGACACGCTCATCGACATACAGCCCCTCGCACTGATAGAAGACCGGGGAATGCGAGGCATCGGGAGCATCCGAGCGATAGCATCTCCCCGGCGCGATTATTCTGACAGGCGGTTTTTGAGACTGCATGGTCCGAATCTGCACAGGTGAGGTGTGTGTCCGCAGCAGGATACCCTTTTCGACATAGAATGTATCGGACAGATCGCGCGAGGGGTGGTCCTCCGGCGTGTTGAGGGCGTCGAAATTGTAGAAGTCGGTTTCAATATCGGGCCCGGCGGCGACCGCGAAGCCCATCCCGCGGAATATGCTCACTATAAGATCGACCGTTTGAAGAAGCGGATGCCGCCTGCCTACGAAAGACCGTCGGCCGGGCAAGGTATGGTCTATGCCCGAGAACGTTTTTTCCGAGCCGGCCAATTGAAGCGCCCTGGTCTCGGCCAGGTCGCTTAAGCGCTTGCGGATTTCGTTAAGGCGCGCGCCCGCCTTTGGCCTGCTCTCGTTATCGAGCGTGCCCAGTTGGCGCGACAATTCCGCCAGGCGCCCCTTGCGCCCCAAAAAGGCGTTGGAGGCGTTTTCGAGGCTGTTCTTATCAGCGGCCTTCTCGATGGCCGATAAAGCCTCTCTCTCGATACTATTCAAAAGGTCAATGAATTCGCTCATAAAGACAAGACGGGCTTTTCAGTCAAAAGCCCGCCAGGAATCAATAAAAGGTGAAAGATTGTCGAGGTTCGGCGATCTCACCCACTCCTGGCCAATTCGGCCAGTTTGGCAAAAGCGGCTCCGTCTCGGGCCGCGATATCGGCCAATACCTTTCTGTTCAATTCCACGCCGGCTTTCTTGAGACCATTGATAAACTGCGAATAAGACATACCGTTAAGCCTGGCGGCGGCGTTGATTCTGATTATCCACAGACTTCTGAAGTCGCGCTTTTTCTTGCGACGGTCGATGAATGAGTACATCAGCCCCTTCTGCACCGTCTCGCGGGCCGTGCGATACAGGCGGCTTCGACCACCATAATTTCCCTTGGCGGCATCGAGAAATTTCTTATGTCTGCGGTGAGCAGCTACGTTATTGGTTGCGCGTGGCATTTGTCTACTCCATTACTCCATTTTCAAATTAATAGGGCAACATCCTGTTGACACGCCCCTCGTCGCTCTTATGTACCAGGGTCGCTTTCCTGAGGTGACGCTTGCGTAAGGTCGTCTTCTTGGTAAGAATATGCCCCTTATTGGTTTTCATTCTCTTTATCTTGCCGGTGCCTGTCTTCTTGAATCTCTTGGCAGCGGATCGATTAGTCTTCAACTTAGGCATCGAATCTCCTTTATATGCCGAATATATTTATTTTCAAATACAATGGCAACAAAAATTTACACTAATCTATTAAACAATTTGTTAAAAGATTGTCGCTTATTTCCTCTTAAGCTGGAACATGGCCGACAGGTTACGCCCCTCGAATTTCGGCGGTATTTCGGTATCGGCGACCTCAGCCAGGTCGACCAAAAGCCGTTCCATCACCCGCTGGCCATAATCCTTGTGCATCATCTCGCGGCCCCTGAATACGATCGTCGCTTTCACCTTACATCCTTCTTCCAGGAATTCGCGAATGTGCCGCAGCTTAAACTGATAGTCATGCTCCTCGGTCTTGGGCCGGAAACGCACCTCTTTGAGCTGAATGACATGCTGCTTCTTCTTGGCGGCTTTGGCCTTCTTCGATTGTTCGTAAAGGTACTTGCCATAGTCCATGATTCTGCAGACCGGGGGCCTGACATTGGCGGCAACCTCGACCAGGTCCAGGCCTCGGCTGGCGGCGATATCGAGAGCCTGGGCGGTCGGCACGACCCCGATCTGGGAACCGGTTTCGTCGATCAACCTGACCTCCGGAACCCGGATTCCGCGATTAATTCTGGCATTTGGTTCGGTAGCTATAACTGATCCTCCAATAAAAAAGTTGAAATTTAATCGATCTTTTTCTGCGCTTCCAGGCCCTTGAGCATCTCGATTGCCTGGTCAAGACTGTATTTGCCGATATCGCCGGCCCTGTGCCTGCGCAAAGCAACCTGTCCGGCCGCGGCCTCTATCTTGCCGACCACAGCCATATACGGCACTTTCAGGCTCTCGGCGTCGCGTATCTTCTTGCCGATCTTTTCATTCGATATATCGATCTGAGCCCGGAGCCCGGCCCCTTTAAGCGCGGCAAGGACTTTCTCCGCGTACGGCGCCGCCTCGTCGGTAACCGGCAACACCCTGATTTGTTCGGGCGCCAGCCAGACCGGGAAATTACCGGCGTAATGCTCGATCAGGATACCGAAAAACCTCTCCATCGAGCCAAGTAATGCGCGATGGATCATGATCGGGCGCGCTCGGGTACCGTCCTCGGCGCTATACTCTATTTGGAATCGCTCCGGCAAATTAAAATCGACCTGAATTGTGGTGCATTGCCAGGAACGGCCGAGATTGTCCTTAATCTTGATATCGATCTTGGGCCCGTAGAAGACACCCTCGCCGGGATCGACCTGATAGTTCAACTTCGCGGTTTCGAGAGCCAATCTGAGCGCTTCCGTGGCCAGATCCCAACCCTCGATAGTGCCGACGAATTTCTGCGGCCTGGTCGAAAGGAAAACGTCATAGTCCTCAAAACCGAACGTGCGCAGGAAGAATAAGTTGAATTCGATGGTGCGCACGATCTCGACGGTGAGCTGGTCGGGACGGCAGAAAATGTGGGCGTCATCCTGGGTGAAACCGCGAACCCTCATCAGGCCGTGAAGCACGCCGGATCGCTCGTATCTGTAGACGGTTCCCAGTTCCGCCCAGCGGATCGGCAGCTCGCGATAACTGCGCGTCTTTGATTTATAAATCTGGATATGAAACGGGCAGTTCATCGGCTTGATTTCGTATTGCACATTCTCGATAGGCATCGGCGAATACATGTTCTCGGCATAGAAACCGGTATGGCCCGAGGTGTTCCAGAGATCGAGCTTGGCTATATGCGGCGAATAGACAATCTCGTACCCGTTCCCGAGATGCTCCTCTTTCCAGAAGGCCTCGATGATATGCCGAACCATCGCCCCTCGGGGATGCCAGAGCACCAGGCCGGATCCGACATCGTCGACGATCGAGAACAGGTCGAGGTCACGGCCCAGGAAACGGTGGTCGCGCTTCCTGGCCTCCTCGATTTTCTGCAGGTGCTCATCGAGCATCTTTCGCTCGGGGAATGAGACCCCGTATATGCGTTGAAGCATCTTGTTCTTCTCGTCACCACGCCAATAGGCGCCGGCGACCGAGAGAAGCTTGACAGCCTTGATATACCCGGTGGATGGCAGGTGCGGTCCGCGACACATATCGGTGAAATTGCCATGGCTATAAAAACTGACAGTCTCGTCGCTCCACTCCGATGCCATTTCTGCCTTGTAGATGTCGCCGGCGGAACGAAACTCCTTTATCGATTCCAGGCGGTTGGCCTCGCGGCGATCGAAAGGCAGGTTGCGCGACACGATCTCGGCCATCTTCTTCTCGATCTTCTCGAGTTCGGCGTCGGTCAATTTTTGCGGCATATCGAGGTCATAATAGAATTTGGCCGAAAAATCATCGGGAATGGCCGGTCCGATGGCGAGTTTGGTGTCCGGGAAAAGCTCAAGCACGGCGGATGCCATGAGATGAGCCGAGGAATGCCAGAAAACCTCGCGCCCCTGGGGATCATCCCAGGTGAGGATGCGAACTTCGCTGTCTTTCGAAATGGGATAATTCAAATCGACTACTCTGCCATCGACGACGGCCGCCAGCGCTTTCAGGGCCAGAGACCTCGAAAGCGTCTGCGCGACCAGCGCCGGCGTCACCGGAGCGTCGAATTCCCTACGACCGTTGTCGGGTAATTTTATCTCTATTTTGGACATAAAAACAAAAAAACGACTACTCGGAAGGAGTAGTCATCAATCAAATGTGATAAATGAAAAAATTGTCTCCTTCCAATAATGGTGGGCGATACTGGAATCGAACCAGTGACCTCTTGCATGTCAAGCAAGCACTCTAACCATCTGAGCTAATCGCCCCTCGCTACCATGACCATCTTGCCAGGGATAAGCAAGAAACCACCGCGAATAATTTCGATCAAGATTGTTCTTTCCTATCCAAAGGCAAATATCTATGGCGGGCCTGATTGGCCGGCTCGCGATTAATATATTCCCTTGCCGGAAACGTGGCAAGCGAAAAATTGCTCCATTTGACCTATCGGGGGGCGTCCGAAAGCCATGCGTCATGTTCCCTTGCGGCCGCTACAAGCCCTTGGCAAGATTCACGAAGATGCCGGCCCCGGCATATTCTGCCTTGAGCGAGTCGACCAGTCGGTCCATCCGAGCCGGCGATAGATTGAGATCGGCCCAGGACGTATCGTATAGCGGGGAATGGTTGGGATAGTAGCGATTGTCCAGGAAATCCATTTGATGCCCGATGTGATTTGAAAGATGAACCAGGGCAATCCAGGGATCCGAGCCTGCAAGGGTCTCTTCATGATGAAAGGCGACAGCGCGGCAGATGGACTCAGGCAAATTCCACTTGACGCAAAGGCAGGCGCCGATATCGGCATGTGAAAACCCGAGCACCTTTATCTCGGCGCCGTATTCCGCCAGCGCCTGGTCGCGCTCCAGGGCCTTCTTGATTTCCAATAGCGCATCTTTGAGCTCCGAGGCGATAATCAGTTTTCCGATATCGTGCAGGAGACCGGCCGAAAATGCCACCTCTATCTCGGGCAGTGATGTAATTCTGATTTGGCGCGCAATGATCCTGGCCACTATGGCAGTCGCCAGGGAATGACGCCAGAAATAATCGAGATATCCGGCGTCCGGATTCTCCCTGCGTGAAAACATCTCGAACACCGAGGCCGAAATGACAAGCGATTTTACGACCTCCAGGCCAAGAATCAAAACCGCCTGCTTGACATTGGTCACAGTTCGCGAAACGCCGTAGAAGGCCGAGTTGGTCAGTCGGAGGACCTTGGCGGTCAGGGCCGGGTCCTCGGACATGATGTTGGCGACGTCGTATGCTGAGGTATCGGGATTGTTGATTACTTCGTTTATCTGGTGGAAAACCGACGGGGGAGTTGGCAGGCTGTGGATGTGCGAAACGATATGTTTCATCTTACGGCGGATTCGGTCGTCGGCATGATCCGACGCGATCAGCAGTTTCGATGTTTTGAGAAGCGTTTCATTCATCCTTTTCGATGCCCATCTTCCTTATGATTCTCTCCGCAAGTTCGGCCAGGCAATTGGGATCGTCATAAAATCCGTCATCGATTCGGCGTTTGATTTCCGTGAATTTTTCCTCTTTTGATTCCACATTATCCGCCGATCCATGGCCGGCATTTATCTCGTATTTATCAAGCAGCACGTAGAGCGCTCGGCTCTTGACCACGGCTGCGGCAGTGGCCTCGATGACATCGCTGCGGTCATAATGGCCGCACGCCACGTGTTTCCTCGCCAGCTCCATGCGTTGTTCGTCTTCATTCATCTTGGACCCCTGACAGGTCACTTGCTCTTTCAAACGAAACCGCCCCGGGCCAATGACGTCATGCCGAAAATGCTATCGGCACTTGACTATGGAAGACGCCTTGCCGTCTCTACCCGTCTTCTGACTTGCGGCCGGCCTGTTTTCGGTACCCTTCTTCGGACCGATCCCGGCCTTGCTTCTCATTTCACCCTGCTTCTCGACCAACTCGACCAGCCTCGATTCGCTCCGCTGGGTAACCTCGTTGACTTCCTCGATAAGCGACCTGGCCTCGACGCTGATTTGGGACGCATCCCTGCCCTCGGAGGCCTCGATGCGCGCGATTTCATAATCGATATTCTTTATGGTCGAGACAGCCTCGTCATTCGGCTCAATCCTGTTAGCGACATTTTCTGCCGCTTCCTCCGAGAGGCGAGCGATCTCACCGATCAGGAAGGAATCCATCTTCTGCAGGAGATTCAACTTCTCCTGCAGCAATTTCTCCAGTTTCAAGGACGCCGGTTTCACTGAACCTCCAATAGGGCAATCTGATTCTGCCCGGCATTTCAGGTCCTCAATTTCAACTTCCGCGATACGACTGCTGCTGCGGCCAGAGGCTCAACAACGCCGCATCTGGGCATTTTACCAACATCGGAATCGAGACCTGTCAACGTCATCTCAAAGAAGAGTGGTTTAAACATTACGATTCGGGATAATTCCAAGAACGGATTCTCGACCCCGGAATTCCCGGACTATTGCAAATATGGCCACATTAATATTATCGGAAAATCCCGAAAATGCTTGATATGAAAATATCGAAGCCAAAACCCGCTCGACGCGCCCCTAAATGACAAGATTCATGGAGGTTACGGCTGTGATTTCTTGCCCTTCTTGGCTTTTATCATCCTGGCCAGCTCCTGCAAGTCCTCTTTTAGCGAGATCGAGGTCTTGACGTTTTCCTGCTGGATTTTCTTGAATATCTCGTCGCGATAAACGCTCACTTTTTCGGGAGCGGTAACTCCGAGTTTGACCTGCTTGCCTTGAATGCCAAGCACCGCCACCTTGATTTCCCCGCCTATCGCTATGGCCTCACCGACTTTGCGAGTCAAAATTAACATAACTCCCCCTCATACTTTTCCTCGTCGCCGACCGGTTGCGTTGCATTCCCGAGCCGGATCATCAGGGGCTGTTGACTGATCCCGAGGCTCCGGCCAGGATAGGGCTTGGTTCCGTTCTCTCTCATAATCCGATTGCAATATCCCCCGCGGCCGGCAATGCCGGATTGCGAATGCAAAAACGTCAAATTAGCAGGCGCCGATTCGGGACGGATAAATCCCGGGGTGTCGATTTTGATTGGGCCGTGGCCGCCGGCTCCAAGGGAAGGTTGCGGTGTGGAAAGCGCCGTTCGGCCTATTTCCCGGCCAACATCGGATTCGCGCATTTTGAATCATCCTCGATATAGGTGCCGCGTTGACTATTTTGCCCCCCGGAGATTGCGATATTCCCGAAAGCCTCTTCGCTGTTGCTGATCTCATGTATCAATTGCATGGTCTGCGAAATCATCGTTATCGATTGCTCGATAAGAAATTCATTCCTCGTTTTCTGATCGCTTATGTGCCGGTATATCTCGAGCATCGTATCTTTGAATCGCTCGAGGCCTTCGAATCGAGGATTGTCGAAGACGGAAAGAATCCTGGCAATGCTTTTTCTCTCGGATTCCGCCATTATGCCTCTGGCGATGCGGGAGAGAACGGTGCGCCGGATTTTCTCGAGATTGGCGGCCTCCAGGGCAAGGGCGCTTATCCTGTCTTTGTCGGGCCCGATTCCGTCCAAATCGCCCCGCAAGAGTTGGCGCTGATGCTCGTTCAATAACTCCAGGTATTCTTGAAAAACAGCCTGCTCCCTGGTCAAAATATCGATGAGCTCATTCAGGTTATTGTCCACAGTTTTTTCCGGCATAAATCGGTTTTTCGAATCCTCCTGGTGCCATCCATTTTCTCGACATATTCTCACGTTTCTTTATCAGGCGGCACACCATTGTGCTCCGCCATTGCGCCTGCTTCCATGCCCCAGAATCCGTCATTTCTCCAATTAGCTTCCGGACGCCTCTGCGCTATCCGGGAAGCGATTAAATCTTGTAAGACCGCCATCTATCCCGATTCGTATTGCCTGCCCGGCCTTAGACTTGGCCCAACCTCGTGAGCTGACTCACACCGGCTAACAGTTCGTGCAAGCCTTAACGGCTCGGTCAGACATCTTCGAATTGCGCCTATCGGCGCCTTCCCCTTCTAAGTTGCTGTGGTTGAATGCCCTGCACAGTTCAATCGGATTCGGTATTCATGATTCTGCAAGCCGGGTCAACCTCCAATATAGTAACGAGCCGGCCCCTAACGATAGTTTCGGTTTTCTCATTAAGGGCGACGCTGATGGCGACATCTGGACTGATCTCGACAGCCTCGAGGATCGTAATTCGCGGCAACATGCAAACACCGATCGGCCGATGCAATAGAACAACAATCCGGCAGGCCTGAGAGCAAGTGGCATGCCTGAATGGCCAGGTGCAAGAAAGCATTGCCAACATGCATCGATAAACACGTAAACCAGTTACCCGAAATGAATTACAGTCTACCGATGGTTGTGCCGGGCAATATCATATTCACGCTCTTTCGGTCCAGGGCGCCTTATCAAGAAATACTTTCACATTCTCGGGATACTTTTTCTGTATGAAAAATGCCGCCTAAATCAAGACGGCTCTCTATTTCGAAAATAAGACCTGTGACCAGACCCGGATTATGTCAATTACATTGCGATTATTCCCATTCTCGACGCCACGTCTCGAGTTGCCTCGCCGCTCATTTTATTTTTCCCACCTCAGAGGGATTTGCCTTTATTTTGGCAGCCAGCAAGGCGATTTTCTTCAAAAGGTCATCGATCCTGAAAGGCTTGAGAAGCACATCGCAGGGCTGAAAGGCCCTGATCTCGCTGTCGGAGTTGTCGAAGATGACGCCTGTGATGATTAGAACCGGAGTTTTTATGGAGGCCGCCCGGATCCGTCGAACCAGCTCGAGCCCGCTGATGCCCGGAATCCCAAGATCGGTAATAATCAAATCGTAATTACTCGCCCTGGCCAGCTTCCACCCTTCCAGGCCATCGGCCGCCGACGTGACCGAATAGCCATAAAGCGCCAATATCTCATTGATGACGTCACGGACATCCGCTTCGTCTTCCACCACCAAAACCGAGAATGCGGGCATGGTCAATCTCGCCTTCGCTTAATCTTCGAGAGAATAGCCGTGATTTTTTCGGAATCGCTGATAATCGATTCCATGCTGCTTTCGATATCGTACAATATGCCGCCGTTGGAGAGCTTTTCTTCGCCGTCACCCGGCGCGCCCTTGCCTCTCTTATCCGCCCCCGCCGCCGACAGAACCTGGTTCATTTGCTTGACGGTCTGCGTGGCCTGGTTGACAAGTTGTGAGAGACGCTGGTTTAGCTCCACGCCGAGGTCCTGCCGATGCGCGATCTTGGCTGCGGCCACGGCAATATTCAAAGCCAGAAGCTGTATCTCACCCGAGACGCTTTCGAGATATTTGAGGAGGTCCTCCTCACTGCGTTTTTTATCCATTATGCTCAAGGCGCCAAGAGCTCCTTGACCTGGGTCTTGAGTTCATCGAGATTGGGCGATTTTACCAGGTATGCATCGGCCAGCCACGACGTAAAATTGTTCTTATATGTCGAGTAAGCCGAATTCAGGATGACGGGAAGATCCGATTTCATGCCTCTCAGGCGCTCGAGAACCTGCAATCCATCCAAAAGCCCCATCTTGATGTCGAGGATGACGAGATCGACGCTGGTGTCGGCGCCGATGAACTGCAGCGCTTCCTCGCCGCTCGCGACTGAATGAGTCTTGTAACCCTCCCCCTCAAGCTCGCACTGATAGAGCGAGCGTATATCCTCCTCATCATCGACGATTAGAATATTTTTCATTTCTCCTCCGTGCACAGCGGCAATTCGATATAAACCTGAAGATTATTTTTTTCGTCGGACGACACGCCGATTCCCCCACCATAATGTTGCAGTATTTCAAGCGCCACGGCGGTATCCTGGCTTTTTAAGTCTCCTCTGCTTTCGCGAAATACTCTATAGAAATCTTCGGCAAAATTCGGATAATTATCAGTCCCCATTATGTAAATCAATCCGGATTGCCCATTATTGCCCACCCTGACCAGCAAGTCCTGCATTCCGCCGGCTATCTGCGAGGCTCGGCGCATGATTGCCATCATCGCCTGATAGAAGAGCCCCTGGTCGATGAGGATCCGAAGCTGCTCGGCGCCGGGATCAGCGTGCAGCGCCGGCAACTCAGCGCTGGTTGGGCTGGCCAGCATCCCCAAAGCATCCTTCAATAGGCCGACAAGAGGAAATTTGCCCTCTTTCTTCTCGCTGAGGGTCACCACGCTCGAGAAACGATCCAGGGCGTGCTCGATTCGAGATACTTGCTTGGATACTATCTCCAGGACCTTAAAGGACTTATCTTCGGCGGTGAGCTTTTTCAAGCTTGAGTTGGCGTATCCCCCTATCACCGTCAAGGGATTTCTTATCTCGTGAGCGACCTCGAGCGCCATCCTGGCGACACTAGAGAGCTTCTCGGCTTTGACCAGGTTTTCGCGCGACTGAATTATCTTTTCGTTGGCCTCTTTGAGACGGCAAACCTGCTGTTCAAGCTTGCCATAGAGACGGGAGTTTTCGATGGCATCGGCGGCGTACTTGGCAAAAATCTCCAAGACGTTCAGGTCGGACTGCGAAATCGGCTTGCGAGTTATCAGGTTGTCGGCCAGGAGAACCCCCTGAAAATTGTCATGCGAAATGAGCGGCACGACCGCCATGGAGTCGGTGCCAAACAACTCGACCAGGTGGCGGCTGCTCTGGCAATCGATGCAATCGGCGGTGGTAATGAGCGACCTGCCCTCCTTGATTGCGCGGATGATGAAATTGTCATCGTCGGTCAGCGGGATTTTCAAGGAAGCCACCAGGCGATTGACATGGATGTCCTCGACATTGCCGGATGTCGATTTATAAAGCCTTAATGTCTCCTCGAGACTGAGTTTCCTTCGCGCCAGGTCCTGCCAGATGGAGCCGGCTTCCTCCGGTGTCGAGGGGCCGGTGGCCAGGCAACCCCAGAGATGGGTCCGCGATTCGTTCGAAAGCAACACGAACCCTCTGTTGAAAGCCAACCCGGGTCCGGCTGTGACGCCCAGCAGGATGATGCGGAGGATATCGGAAAGGTTGCGGGTTTCGGCGAATGCCTTAATGACCTGGTTGATTATGTCCAGGATATAAATCTTGTGCTCGAGTCCGGCCGCCGAATCGGCCTCGGCAGTTCTATCGAGCAGAAAGCAGGCCACCTCGCCCTTGATATGGTCCGGGCATGGGTAACAGTGCAGCTCGCAATGCACCTCGCCGATTTCGCCGGAGAGCACATATCTGGCCATCGACGGCACGCCGTCCAACGCGGCCCGCACGGCTCCAATCACTTCGCTGGAATCCGATGGAATCAACGGGCGAATATCATCGGGATCGGAACCGATCGATTGGCCGGCGAATTGGTCACTCTGACAGCGGAAATTCGAGATGCGCCAATTGCTGCTGAGCCGGAAGAATATCCCCGTCCTGGACATGCGGGTCTGTTCCGTCTGAGCCGGCAACATCGCTAATTCTTTCCCAGTCTCCCCTGGGTTTGCAGAAACAGCCTGTTTTCCGATTCCAACCTCAACGATAGGCTTCTGGGGTGGTCTGACTGCTGGGGAGTCAGCTTTTGAGTCATGGCCATGATGTTCGAGGCTTCCTTATCGATAGCTTTCAAGCGTTTTATTACCGACGGGCCGGAGCCTTTCATGGTCATCATCAAAAACTGCGCATTGCCGGCGATAATGGCCAGGGGATTAGTGATTCTCTGGTTCAATGTGTTCGCCAGGTCCTCCCCGAATGGGGCTTTCTCTGCGCTTGGCCTTTTTTTCCTTTCGGTCTCCAGATCCGCCTTCAGCCGCTCAATTTCCTCCTGCATTGCAGTGGTCGCCTCCTGCGCCTTGATGCGCTCGATCAGCAATGCGATAACCGAGCCTGCCGCGGCCACGATCTGGGAATCGCGCTTGCGATACATATCGGGTTCGTCATGCGAGAGATTGATAATCCCGCACGTTTCCTTATTGAATATGATCGGGACAGACAGGAATGACCTCGTATGGGTCCCACCCTTCGATTTCCTGAGATTATTGAGCATTATGGGACGCTTATGTTTTGCGACCCAGGCCGAGATCCCGCTGCCAAGCTCGAAATTGACGAAATCGATTAGATCGGCTCGCCGGCCGATATTGCGGATTTCCTCCAGTTTGCCGGTCTGGCTGGAAAACATATAGATCGACGCGGAGCGAAAATCGATAATTTGCCCCAACAGCTTCAGGATTTCTTCCACGCGTTCCAGGGTGGCCCCGGATCTCTGCACCAAGGAGGAGATTTCGCTCAAGATCTCAATTTCCTGTTCCGGACTTATTGTGGGTATTCTGGATTCCCCCGACACATTACCTCCAATCAAACAAGCATGTCTCTTTTATTATCTTTGAGAATTTGGGAAAATTCCTTCATCATCGGCATAAGCCAACCGGCGCGATATTTCCGGCTCTCCGGGCGGCGCAGAGCACCAGCCACAAGGCCCGCGGGTCGCAGCGACCAAGGATTTCATCGAGAAAAAAAGGGCCGCACTAATCGCCATGGCAGAAGTCATTTGGCGAGCAGGTCCTTTTTGCGAAGCTCCACTTGCTGATTGTATATGAACTGCACAACCAGCTTTTGGAGATTTTCATCGAAAGTTCCCGCCCCGGGAGGCAGGAATTCATCAATTTGCCTGATGTCATGATCGCCGAAATTGCGCCGGGTGACAAATTCGGCCCCAATAAGATACCCTTTGGCCTTGGAACCCTCGCATCTCTTGATCACAGCCAGAATTCCGTCGAGAGTCTGGCGGCCTTTCAGGGTGAAACTCACGATAATGAATCCCCTTTCGGAAACTTTGACCGGGCTTTCGAAAAGCACCCCGCCGGCCGAGATATTGAGAAGCGTCCCCAGCAATTCAGGACCGGGGTTGTCCGCCCTGGCGGTATCCAGAGTCTTGAATTGCATTTTGCCCGAGAGGTCGAGCCTGACAAATTTCCGCCTCTGGGTACGGTTGATATCCGAGGTTCTCTCGATTCTCATGGTCTTTTCATCACCATCGAAAAGGTCCAGGATGCTGGCCTTGAATGAATAGACGGCATCGCGCCTGCTGTATATCACTTCCACGGCATCTCCCTTGTGAAGATGATTTTGGCCGCTTTGCCTTAGCGGCATTTCGAGCACGTACGAGTCATGTTTGATATCCTCGATCCGGCTGACGAATTCCGAGCGTTCTCCGAATTTCTCCAGCGCCAGCACTACCCTATCCCACAACCCCAGCGTTTCGCGAGTGGCCATAGAAGCTCTATGCATGGGCCGCCTCGATATAACGACCGTGGTTAATATGGAAAGATGCGCTTGCGCCTTGAGATTTATGAAGCAATGTGGTTACGCGAAAAAATGCCGGCAGGATTTCGGTAATTATTCCTGCTGAAAATCGAAACATCATCTGATTTTTCCCCTCATGCCCGGTAAGACAGTCCGTATAGCATCCCTACTATCGGCAAGGCTGTTTAATCCTGAATCAGGCGCGACGTTTCATCCTGCAACGTCATTTGTCGCGCTCGCCGCGCCGAGGCCACCAGGACGCCTAACTCCGACCGCGAAAATCCGAATTCCTCGCCCACAGCCTCGGGCCGGGCGCCGCTCTCGAGCCTGGCCAATGCCAACTTTACTTTGGCGCTGTAGTCGGGCTCGCGCGAAACGGATGACGTTGGCGTCGCTCCATCGGATTTAGCCGATACTGCCGGGATTCCTTCCGCCGGAATCGCCGACGAATGTCCGACAATTGCGGCGTTCTCGGGGAATTCTCCTCGGCGCTTGTCGATAAACACAAGAAATACCAGCACGGCCACCAGGACCGCATTGGACAGGGCCATTATCGTCAATATCGTTGCTCCGCTCATAGAATCTCCTGAAGATGCCTTGAAATCATTTTCGTCGCCTTGCTGTCTTCTTGATTCGTCTTCCTCGCCGGCGATCAGATGGCGAATTTATCCCTGATCATGCCGCGCAGACGGGTTACTGCCCTGGTATGTATCTGTGAAACACGCGATTCGGAAATCAGCATGATCTCCCCGATCTCCTTCAGGGTCAACTCCTCATAGTAATAGAGGGATATGACGAGCCTTTCCTGCTCGCTGAGACCGCTGATAGCGTGAATCAGAAATACTCTCAATTCCGTCTTCTCCATGTCGTCGAGTACATCAACCGAAGTCGAATTTTCGATAGTCTCGATGCGCGGCACCTGCCGGTTATCGTCCTCGCGGCAGATTAGCTCATCGAGCGAAAGCAGAGTTGTGACACTGACGTCTTTCATCGCGTATCGTAGCTCCTCCGCCGATATGCTCAATGTCCTGGCAAGCTCTGTATCCGAAGGTCCCCGCCCCAGTTCCGCCTCGAGCTTGCTTACGGCTTTTTCGATATTTCTGGCTTTAGCCCTGGTCGAACGCGGTACCCAATCGAGGGCTCTCAATTCATCGAGTATGGCGCCGCGGATTCTCGGCACGGCAAAGGTCTCGAATTTCACTCCGCGGCCGGGGTCAAAATTGTTGAAGGCCTCGATGAGGCCGATGACTCCCGTATTAATCAAGTCATTTAGCTCGACCGATTTTGGAAACCCCGCCGCCATTCTGCCCGCCACGTTCTTGACGAGAGGCAGATAGTCCGATAACAGCTTGGTCCGCATATCGGAATTGTTGGTTTCTTTGAATCTCGCCCACGTTGCTAAATTGGCCATAACCCCGTCCTGTTTAATTATTGATATATCCCTGTTATTATCGTCCCACTTTAGCGGACACTCGAAATGCCGGCTCCATCGCCTCGGCCGCCGTTTCACTCTGCAACATGGCGATAGCCGCCAGGTCCAGATGCTGTATTGAATCGACCTCGAAATCGCGGCCTGGATTGACGCGCCGAATGAATCCACAGTTTTGAATCCTGGCTACGGGAATTTGCCCGGCCAGGATATCGAGGCGGGCCTTGACCGAAGCCGCTTGTTCAACTGAATCGACAAATGAGGTGACAGCACCGACATTGGAAGCAATGCCCTCGTCGTTCAGCGACTTCAAGAGACGGCATGACGAAGCCACCGAGATTGAATCGGGCCTGGTGAAGAGCATTATCCGATCGCTCGATCCGGCGGCGAGTAACGACAGCGGATGGCCTCCCGAGGGCGGGTCGAGAATCAGAAAATCATATTTCTCCGAGAGCGAGCCTGTTAGCCATACCAACTTCTTGAGATCATCAAGCGACGGATCCAATACCGGCGGGGGAAGACATGTAAGGACATCGAAACCCGGCTCGGCTGAAACGACAGCATCTTCGATCCGGTCATCCGCATCGAGAAGAGCCGAATATGAAATAGCCTCCTGTCCACCGAGTCCAAGTCCGCCCCACCCGAAGCAGAGGTCGAAAAGAAGCACTCTCTGCTCCAGGCCCGCGAGATATCGCGCCAGGCCGACACCGACCGTAGTCCGACCCGTTCCGCCGGCCCCCGAAATGAGAGCGAGCGTCTTTGCCCGCGGACTTACCGGCATCTCGTTACCTCAATCGAGGGCGCCACTTCATATTCGGTGCTCTTTTTCGAAATCGGGAAAACTGCCAATTCTCGAAGGACTGACAGCTTTGATATCCCCGATATTTTGCAGAATGAGAATCGATATGAAAATCGCATCCATGATTGGCGCCAGGCCGCAATCCGTCCGGCGGCTGGCATTAGGACTGGGAAGTATTTTTCGAATTTCCCGGCTGAAAAATCAACTGACGACATTAACCATCTCCATTCGGAACCAATTGGAGCAAGGCCCATGCCGCCGGCTCGCCCGAATGACGACTTGTGCAAGCTGTTATTTCTTAGTGAATTATGCTGATGATCGAAATTTAGACAGCGAGATTAAAAACGCCTCTGGGAAAATACTGCCCAATCTCTGTTCAATTTTTTCCTATCGGAACAGAACGGTGATTATTCCGAGGTTTGCGCGGGCAAGAGCCGTTATGCCAGTTATCATCATATCCAACCGCGCCATAACTGCTATTATGAATCGGAACTTTATGGGGATTCGCGGCTGTGGATTCTTGGCTATCGATTCTAATGTCGCCAGGTCTTCTTGGCGCCCCTGCCATTACCGTCAAATTTGCCTGTGAGGCTGCGAATTGTCAAGTCGCCATCGATATGAGTCAGTTTGTCATCGAATACTCTCACTTCGGGAATTTTTATATTAGCTCCTTCAGGGTTGATCTTCATATCGAGCGGACGAGAACTCAGAGTATTGCAGACATCACGATCGACAGCGTTCATCGATATTGAAATGCTAAGTTTCCCGGGGCTTAACCTGATATCCGGCGAGACGGGCTCCTCCGGTTCGAGCATGAATTTCAGTGCCTTGACATTGCTCTCCATCGCCGTCAGGAGGATTTCCTTCATTTCGTCTATCCTGGCCTGTCGGATGTTGCCTTTTTCAGTGGAATCGAAAGGCGCTTGTCTGACATTGATCCGCTTTGAGCCGTATTGGTCGGGCGCCACGGCCATCTCGTATTTTCCGCCGGCGTTAGCATGCTTTAGAAAAATAGCTCTTTGCCTGATTCGGGATCTCGGCTTGAGCTTGAGTCCCGTCGCGACATATATCAGCCACCGGGGAAATTGAGATATCAGCACACCCCTGATGACTCTTGGCCCGGCGGTTACGGGCATGTCGTCTTTGAACAGGTCTCTTAAATCAAACGCAAGAATCGTGATCGGATTTTGAACCATAGGATTAATATCAGGCAATTCATCAATTGAAGGGCGAGGGAATATGGTCTGTTCGATATTACCAATCTCAAGCAGGATTGGTATTGGATAATGCGAGACCATTTTCCTTAACAGCTTGACGCTGATAGTGCCGTATTTCAAACATCCCGCGGAATCAGCGACGTAAATCTGTATGCGGCCCTCGGATTTTGGATGCTTGCAAATGTCCCGGATCTTGAAAGTTACGACCTTGCCGCCATTTGTCACCTTTGAATATTCATTTGGCCCGAGGGCTTTCATGTCCTCATGGCTATAATCCAGTTCACTCCCATTTTCAGGTGGCGCTTTGATACTGACGGTATTATTTGAGTTTGCCAGCGCCATATGAATTAAATCGGCATTCAGATGAATTTGCTCTTTCGACTCAATTGGGCAGGCACACCTTGGATGGACGTTCGGCGGAAATTCGCAATTCTGCGCTTCGAACATGAACGGCTCGATTCTCGACTGCAATGTCAAATCATGATAATCGTGTACAGGCGCAATCTGCATTTGAAACGGTTCATCCGTTAGGGCCGCGATAGGCGGAGTCGGAATTTCGGGCACGCTATTCATATCAATCTTATATCAAATGAGCAATCGCCGTGCCAATGCCCTGATCGAAGGTCGGTTCTGGCGGTAAACTCATTCATGACTTCGAATTAAATGCCAGGCGGTGACGCGTGGTCACAAGCTTACGGGGAATTGGAGACTGCAGTTATTTCTATGACAAAGGCAAAATTTTCCTGACGGATTGAACTTGATTTTTCGGCAGTATCCCCTATTATAAAGTCGCAACTCTTCGCTCATCTTTGATTTGGGAACTGAGGGCCCTGGTTCAGTTAAATTCAAAAGCAAAATAAATGAATTATCCATTAATCACAGGAGAACTTATGCGCAGGAACGCAATCGCGGTGGTGGCATTGTTGCTCATTCTGACCTCGAATGCCATAGCCGGCACGCTCGTAACCCCTCTCGACGAGATGGTTGCCTCGGCCGATCCCAACCGGAAAATCGGGGTCGTTGTCGCCATGGCCGATATGGTAGACAATAAAATTCTGAATGAAAGCCTCAAGAGCCGGTCGGCGACCTTTGCGGAACGTCATTACGAAGTTATCACCACCCTCCAGGCCAAGGCAACTTCAACGCAGAGTCAGGTTCTAGACCTTCTAAATGATCTGGAGGCCCGGGGAAAGGCCGAGAAAATCCGAAACTTCTGGATTTCCAACATGATCTCCTTCGAGGGAACACCGGATGCTATCAGGCAGATCGCTGATCGAAGCGATGTCGACAAGGTCTATTTCGATTTCCCGGTCGAAAATATCGAGCCGTTCCGCGGTGGCGATGCGCCTCCCATGATTACCAGCCACACAAACGGCCTCGATGTCATCCATGCCCCGCAGGTTTGGGCCATGGGATACACCGGCGCCGGGCGAATCGTCTCCAATATCGATACCGGCGTTGACGGCACTCACCCGGCCCTTTCCGCCCGCTGGCGAGGCAATAACGGCCATCCGGCAAGCGAATGCTGGAAGGACCCCGTCCAGAATACGCCTACGCCCACCGATGATGGCCAACACGGCACGCACACCATGGGCACAATCTGCGGCCGCAGCACAACCACTTACGACACAGTCGGCGTAGCCATCAATGCCCAATGGATTGCCGCGGGAGCGATCGACGATGGTTCGACTATCGCTCAAATTATCGAATGTTTCCAGTGGATTGCCGATCCCGACGGCAATCCCGGCACCACCTCCGATGTCCCCGATGCAGTAGGTAATTCATGGGGATGGTCGCCGATCTATCATGGCGTGCCGCCTTGTGATGACACATTCTGGTCGGCCATCGATGGCTGTGAGAACGCCGGCGTAGTGGTTATATTCTCTGCCGGCAACGAGGGGCCAGGCGCCAATACGCTTCGCACGCCCGCCGACCGGGCCACCACTTATTACAATGCCTTCTCGGTTGGCGCAATTGACGGCCACGCGGCCGGATACCCTATCGCCTCCTTCTCTTCTCGAGGCCCCTGCTCATGCGCCACGGGCGATATGGCGATCAAGCCCGAGTGCGTGGCGCCCGGTGTTGATGTCTACAGCTCGATTCCGGGCGGCGGTTACGATGGCACCTGGGATGGCACCTCGATGGCCTCGCCCCATATTACCGGCTCTGTGGCTATAATCAGGCAGGTCAATCCCAATCTAGATGTCGATACTATCAAGGACATAATCCTGCAATCGTGCGTGGATCTTCCTGCCCCCGGCAACGGCGAGGACAATACCTATGGACACGGCGTCTTAAATCTCCAAACCGCGGTTCAACTTGCCATGACCGGATTCGGCTTTGCGGATGGCTATGTCAGGGACGCCGGGACCTCGGCGCCTTTGCCGGCCACAGTGTCGGTCGTTGGCGCGGCCAATCAGGTTAATGCCAACGGCTCGGGTTATTATATAATGGGACTGGCGGCTGATACGACCTATACTCTCAGGGCTTCGTATTTCGGATATACCCCTCTGGATCATAGCGCAGCCATACTGCCCAACGACACAACGTCACAAAATTTCCTGCTGTCGCCGGCGCCATCGGCCATCCTTCAAGGGAATGTGACCGACAGCGCAGGAGCCCCGATCGCCGGGGCTATCGTCACGGTCTTGAATACGCCCATTATTCCCGATACGACCGATGCCAGCGGATTCTATCAATTCCCGGCCATACCCACAGGTTCTGTTTACCAGGTAGGCGCTACCGCCCCCAGCCACAGCTTCGATCGAGATTCCATATTGATTCAAAGCGGCACCAACATTTTGAATTTTGTCCTCTATTCGGTTGAATCGTTCGAATACAGCAATGGAGGCTACATAGGCACCGGTGTCTGGCAATGGGGCGTGCCGACTGCCGGCCCGCCCGGAGCCCATTCGGGGACCAAAGTCTGGGGCACGGTCTTGAATGGTGAGTATCCAGATAATGTGGACGATAATCTCATCAGCAGCAATTTCGTGATCAGCGCTCCCAACTCGCGTCTGGAATTCTGGCATTGGTATTCGATGGAATCGACCTGGGATGGCGGAAACGTCTCGATATCGACCAACGGCGGCGCCACCTGGAGTTTGATCACCCCCCTGACCGGCTATCCCGATCAAAGCGTCTACGCATTAGACGATCAACCGGGATTTAGCGGCTCCAACGGCGCCTGGTCGTTAGTCAGGTTCAATTTGAACAGCTACGTGGGACAGACAGTCAAGATTCGCTGGCGGTTTTCGTCGGACGGATTGATAACGGATTACGGATGGTATATCGACGACGTTGCCATATATGTGCCCGATCCACCCAATATCACTTACAATCCGACATCCTACAGTGTCCAGGCGGCGCCGGGCCAGATCGAAATCAGGAGCCTCAATATCGGCAATACCGGTCCCGGGTCCCTCGATTACTATCTGTCGACCATAACAAATAATCTAATCCTGAACGACGGCCGGTCGGTCCCATTCAATATCACCGCCCTTAAACCAAAGCCGATCGATTACGTTTCCATCGAAACAAAATCGGGCATTGTCACGCAGCCGATTTACCCGCCGGTGATAGCCGGCAGCGGCGGCCCCGATACCTACGGGCACTACTGGATCGATTCCGACGAACCGGGCGGCCCGCCGGCGACATATGTCGATATTTCCGGCGTAGGAACTCCGATATCCCTGAGCGATGACAATTACCTGGGTCCGTTTTCAATCGGATTCAGTTTCCCCTATTTCGAAAACAACTACACTCAGCTCTATATCTGCTCCAATGGGTATGTTTCCTTTGGAAACGGCTATAACTCAAATGACTTTGTCGGCATACCCAGCACCGGTACGCCCAACAACTTTGTTGCCGCGCTCTGGGAGGATGTTAACCCCGGCGCGGGCGGCACGGTTCGATACTACTACGATTCCGCCAATCAGCGATTCATTGTCAGCTTCGACGACGTGCCATACTGGCTTTATGGCGGCAGCCTCGATTTCCAAATGGTCCTTTATGCCAACGGCAAGATCGAGATGAATTATGGGACGCTCAGTCCGGGATCGCACAATTTAAATACCTGCACGGTGGGGATCGAAAACGCCGGCGGCACGGACGGCCTCCAAATCTCCTATAATTCGGCATACCTCCACAGCAACCTCAGCATCAGAATCTCAGCCTCATGGCTTTCCGCGGAGCCATCGAGCGGCAACGTGGCGCCGGGCGGGAATGCCTCGCCGACAATTACATTCGACGCCAGGAATCTCGTAATTGGCACGTATACCGGCAATATCAACCTCGATTCGAACGACCCGGACACTCCCAATATCGATATTCCCGTAACGTTCATTGTCGGCGCCGGCGGAACGCCGAATATAGTCGTAATCCCGGGCGCAGTCGGAGATACATTGGTCCAGGGCCAGTCGGCCGTGCATACTCTCAAAATCAAGAACACCGGGACCGGGACCCTGGGAATCACTTTCGCCGATTCAGCAGCCTGGCTGAGTGTTCCCGCCGGGTCGTATTTCATATCTCCCGGCGACAGCATTTTCAGCAATATTACACTTAACGCCACGGGCTTGACGCCGGGTACTTATTCCGGCAGAGTCTGGGTGAACTCAAACGATCCCGACCAGCCGGCTCTTAATGTTCCGGTCACATTGCTTGTGATTCCAGTCGGCGCGCCGGAGATAAACCTGTCCAGAACCGCTTTTGTCGACACCGTCTTGGAGGGCAATTCGATTGCCCGATATTTGTATATCACCAATAGCGGCACCGCGACTCTCCTCTATGGCGTGCACGACAATCGCGCCTGGATAACTGCTGCCCCCGATACGGGCAATGTGCCGGTATCGTCGACCGACACTATAACGGTTACATTCAGCGCCGCGGCTTTGACACCGGGAACGTATGCCGGCCAGGTAAATGTCAATTCAAACGACGCCGATGAAAGTTCGACGATATTGCCGGTAACGCTTCTTGTAATGCAGTCAAGCGCCGGATGCAGCTACGCGGCGGGCGATATCAACAGCGATGGGACCGCAAACGGCCTCGATGTTACTTATGGTGTGTCATTCCTCAAGGGTGGCGCCGCACCACCGGATACCTGTTTTGATTGCCCCGTTATCGATGAAGATCTCTTGGCGGCCGGCGATGTCAATGGCAGTTGCGGCTTTAACGGCATAGATATCACATTTTTCGTCGCCTATCTTAAAGGGTTGCAGCCGGGACTGCTTTATTGCCCCGACTGCCCTCCGGCAAGCACCGAGGCCCCGGCCATAATTAAACATGAGTCGCAGGCAAAGGCGATCGCCAGATAAGATACATGCATCCGCACAAAGCCCCCTTCCGGTGAAGGGGGCTTTTTTGTAATCGGGGTATTTTTCGTATCGGGACGTGACCTTAACTCGTCCTGGCGCACGCCAAAACAGATTATCTCATGCTTTGGCCAGTACCGAGGCAATCGCCGCTACATTGACAATATCATCAACCGAACAGCCGCGAGAGAGGTCGTTGGCCGGCTTGGCGAGACCCTGGATAATGGGGCCGATAGCTTCGGCGCCGGCGAACCGCTGGGTGAGCTTGTAGCCGATGTTGCCGGAATCGAGATCGGGGAATATTAATACGTTGGCGTTCCCTGCAACCGCGGAATCGGGGGCTTTGCGTTTGGCCACCGACGGCACCACGGCGGCGTCGAGCTGAAGTTCACCGTCGACTGCCAGGCCGGGCGCCTTCTGTCCGACAATCTCGAGCGCCTTGAGAACCTTGTCAATCCGCTCATGTTTGGCTGAGCCTTTGGTCGAAAACGACAGCATCGCCACGCGCGGCTCCTGCCCGACCAGCCTCCGCATCGTATCAGCCGATGATATGGCAACCGAGGCCAGTTGACCGGGATCGGGATCCGGCAGAACAGCGCAATCCCCGAACACGAATACCTTGTCGCGTTCTCCCTGGAATTCGGGAAGGACCATAAGAAAGCATGAAGAGACAACGTCAATTCCTTTGGCCAGCCCGATTATCTGGATGGCGGCGCGTAAAACGTCGCCGGTGGTCGAAAGCGCCCCGGCCACAGAACCATCGACACGTCCGTGACGAACCATCATGGCCCCGAAATAGAGCGTGTTTTTCATTGTCTTTTCGGCTTCAACAGGGGTCATCCCTTTTTCTTTGCGAAGGCGGTAATAGTCATCGGCGTAAAAATCGAACATCGCATCGGACTGGGGATCGACCATCTCGATCTTATCGGGGTTAACGATGAATTTCTTACAGATCTTCCGGATTTCGTCGGCGATTCCCAAGAGCACCGGAGTGCAAATCCCCTCCGAAAGCAGCTTCTTCGCCGCCTGAACCGTCCTTTCCTCGCTGCCTTCCGGCAGTACTATTCTTCCTTTCAGTTTGCGCGCTTTGTCCTGAATGCTTGTCATGATATTCATCTAAATCCTGCCTTTATGAGCCAGGGGCCCGATCATGAGCCTGCGGCTCAATCACTCCCTGTGTGATAAGTAAGCATGTATGAAATTATCAATCTCGCCGTCCATGACGGCGTTAACGTTCGATGTTTCATATTCGGTGCGATGGTCTTTCACCATCGTATATGGCTGAAAAACATATGACCTGATTTGCGAACCCCATTCGATTTTCTTCTTAGAGGCCTCAATCGTGGCCATCTTGGCCCGCTCCTCTTCCAAAGCCTTCTGGTAGAGCCTTGCCCGCAGGACTTTCACGGCCGATTCGCGGTTCTTGTGCTGAGAGCGTTCGGTCTGACACTGGACCACGATTCCGGTCGGGATATGGGTGATTCTGACCGCGGATGATGTCTTGTTGACATGTTGCCCCCCGGCGCCGGAGGCCCTGAAGGTATCGATTTTCAGGTCGTCGGGTTTGATTTCGATATTGATATCTTCATCGGTTTCAGGGTAGATGAAGACAGACGCGAATGAAGTATGCCGGCGCTTGTTGGCGTCGAACGGCGAAATCCTCACGAGGCGGTGGACGCCTGATTCCGATTTGAGGTACCCGTAAGCGTGCGGGCCCTTGATTTCGAGCGTGGCCGACTTGATGCCGGCCTCGTCACCGGCCTGATAATCCATCATGTCTGTTTGGAAGCCGTGATTTTCGGCCCAGCGAAGATACATGCGCAGGAGCATGCTGGCCCAATCCTGCGACTCGGTCCCACCGGCGCCGGGATGGATCGCCAATATGGCATCCTTGGCATCCTCCTCGTTCGAGAGGAAACTCTGGAATTCGAAATCATCCAGCTTCCGGGCGATCGCGCCCAGATGAGAGCCGATTTCCTGGCGAAGCTCCGTATCGCCATCGGCCTGCGACAGACCGAGCAACTCGGAGGTTTCCTCGATCTCCTTTTGAAGCGCTTCCCAGTCGGCGACAGTTTTTCTGGTTGTATTGAGCTTTTTTAAGATCGCCTGAGCTTTCTGGTTGTCGGCCCAGAAATTGGCGCCCTGCGTCTCCTTCTCGAGGTCGGCGGCCTCGCTGCGGAGTCGGTCTATCTCAAAGATACCCCCGAAGTTTATCTAAACGCGATTTGAGCTCATTGACATCGACGGTAGTTTCCATTTATTTTTTTCCCACTTTGAAATAATGCCTTTTTCCGATTTTAATAATTAGCCCCTCGCGGAGGGGCACTTGAAAATCCTTGTCTACAACCGTTTCACCGTTTATTTTTACGCCGCCCTGCTTGATGAGCCTCATGGCAGCGCCGTTAGTTTTGACTATGCCGGAGGCGGTGATGACTCTGGGCAGCCACATCTTGTCATCGGCCGATTCAATCAGCAGGTCGGGAATATCATCAGGCACTTCCCGCTTGGAAAATTGCTTTTCGAACCCCGCCTGGGCGGCATCTGCGGCTCCGGGGCCATGATAGATTTCCACCAGCCTCCGGGCCAGACTCTTTTTCAATGTCATCGGGTTAATATCAGGCTGCTCGAGCTGGCGCTTGATTTCCTCCAGTTCGTCCGCGCTGATATCGGTGGCCAGCCTGAAATAGTCGTAAATCAGGGTATCGGGAATCGACATCGTCTTGCCGAACATCTGGTCCGGCTCATCGCAGATAGCGATATAATTGCCCAGCGATTTCGACATCTTCTCGACGCCATCCGTGCCGACCAGAATAGGCATTGTCATGACCACCTGAGGCTCCTGGCCATACTCGCGTTGCAGATCGCGCCCCACGAGGAGATTGAATTTCTGATCGGTGCCTCCAAGCTCGACGTCAGCCCGAATCGCCACCGAATCATACCCCTGCACCAGCGGATACATGAATTCCAGCATGCTGATCGGCTTGCCCTCGCTATAACGCTTGGCAAAATCATCACGCTCGAGGATTCGGGCCACGGTATATCTCGATGTCAAGGCCAGAACATCTTCGAATTTCATCCCCGAACACCAGCGGGAGTTGAAATCGATGACAGTTTTCTGCGGATCGAGCACCCTGAATATCTGACTTTTGTATGTCTCGGCGTTGCGCACGACATCCTCGCGGGTCATGGCGTTGCGGGTGCTGCTTCTGCCGGACGGGTCACCGATCATGCCGGTGAAATCGCCGATCAGGAATACGACAGTATGTCCGAGGTCCTGGAACGTCTTCAACTTCCTTATGGAAACCATGTGCCCTATATGCAAATCCGGAGCAGTAGGATCGAAGCCTTGTTTAATTACAAGCGGTTTGCCGGTCTGATACGATCTTTCGAGTTTATCCGAAAGCTCCTGCTCGCGGATAATTTCGACTGCACCGCGCTTTATAAGCTCAAGTTGTTCTTGCGGTTTTAACATCGCCAATTGGAACATACCTCCCCGAAAATTGTAAAATTAATTATTATATGACCTTATTGCAAGTAAATTGTGGCGATTTGCCTTGACAGCCACCTTGCAGATACATAATTGAATTATTATGCCAAGCTTTTTGAAATATCGACCGCGTGGCCGTTCAAAATCGGTATATATCGGCCTAGCCCTGTTGATTTCGACAGTTATCATTGGGCTGGTCTCCATCAGCGCCTTCGAGCGTGATCTGCCATCTCTGGCACAGCTTCACGATATCAGACCCAGCCTTATCACAAAGGTGTATGACCGGAATGGAGTTCTGCTCAAGGAGTTTTACAATCAGAGGCGTATCCTGGTGCCGTTCGACCAATTGCCGCCTTACCTCATCGATTGCCTTCTGGCCACCGAGGACAGAAGATTCTACAGCCATTGGGGGGTCGATATCAGGCGTATATTCGGGGCCACACTTCATAACGTCATGAATCTCAGCCTTACTCGCGAGGGCGCCTCAACTATAACCCAGCAGCTCGCCAGGTCGCTATTCCCCAGGGTCCTGTCACCTGAAAAGAATTATTTCAGAAAAATCAAGGAGGCCCTGACCGCCGTCAAGATCGAGAGGACTTATTCCAAGGATGAGATTCTCCAGATGTACTTGAATCAGCATTACTATGGCAGGGGAGCTTACGGCATCCAGGCCGCGGCCCAGTTCTATTTCTCGAAAAACGCCTGGGATCTTTCGATTCAGGACTGCGCTGTGCTGGTTGGACTTCTCAAAGCGCCGAACAGATACTCGCCCATCGAGCATCCCGACCGGGCCTTGATGCGTCGCAATATTGTATTCAACTCACTGGTGGACTATGGCAAGATTTCGCAGGAGACGGCCGACAGCCTGAAGCTCCTTCCTCTCGAAATCAGGCCCAACCAGGGGAATTTCGGCGAGGCCCCCTATTTTACCGAGTTGGTGCGCCAATATCTTTATGAGACTTTCGGCGAGGAGGGCTTATATGCGTCGGGATTGACAATTTATACCACCCTCGATGCCGAAATGCAGAAAGCCGCCGAACAAGCGCTGGTCGCCAAATTGGATGAAATACAAATGGAGACTCAGAGCCGCTATGGAATCAACGATCCGCTATATACGATCATAGCGCCGGATACCACCAGACGCGAAGGCAAGAAAAGAGTCTACAAGCAGATTCAGGGGATGCTTCTTGCCATCGATAACGAAACCGGCGGCGTGCTGGCATTTGTCGGGGGCCGCGACTTCGACAAGAGCAAATTTATCAGGGTGACGCAGGCGTTGCGCCAGCCGGGATCGGCTTTCAAGCCTTTCGTCTATACCACCGCCATCGACAATGGATTCTCGCCGCCCGATCTATTCCTCGATTCCCCAATAGTTCTCACGGTTGGCGGCGAAGAATGGCGTCCCGATAATTTCGACCTGTCCTTCAACGGCGAAATGACGCTTCGGGATGGCCTGAAGGACTCCAGGAACCTGATTGCGATCAAGCTGATGATGGACCCGCTTGTCACTCCGCAGCAGGTCGCAGAATACGCCAAGCGCATGGGAATCAGCACCCCGCTCGTGCCGGTGCCATCGCTGGCGATAGGTTCATCCGAGGTTACCATGTGGGATATGGTGCCGGCATTTTCGATATTCCCCAACGGCGGCGTTCGTAAAGAGCCATTTTTCATAAGCAAGATTATCGATCGTAACGGCAACCTGGTCATGGAAAAATCGCGGATCGACCAGGAGGAGGCGCTTTCTCCCCAAACCGCCTATATCATGACCAATATGCTGCAGACTGTGGTCGACCACGGCACGGGGTATGGCGCCCGAGCTCGCGGATTCACTCGCCCCGCCGGCGGCAAAACCGGGACCTCCAATAATAACACCGACAACTGGTTTATCGGATTCACGCCGCAAATTACCTGCGGGGCGTGGGTTGGCTTCGATGACAAGACCAAGATCGGAATCGGGAAAGGTGAGGTTGGCGCCACAACTGCGCTCCCTGTCTGGACCGAGTTCATGAAGGTGGCTACGGCTAAGCTGCCGGTGCGTGATTTTCCCATACCCCCCGGCATATACACAGCCACCATCTGTTTGGAATCGGGGAAATTGGCCGTTGAGGGATGCAGCAAAGTCGTCACCGATATATTCACTGATGCCACCCTGCCCAAGGAGGAATGCGATCTGAATCATAAGGATTCGCGCTATTCGAGAGATGATCAAAAGCGGTTCAGGATCGACGATAGGAGTAGGAACAAAGACAGGTTTTGATATCCTGATATCGATTTCGAGCTTAGAATTATATGACACTTTATGACCTCTCTGGCCGGTTGAAATAATTTTCGGCCTTCAGAATTTATTATTGGCGTATGAGCGTGCAGATCCTGGCCCGTTGCGCTGGAATACCGATTGCCCGTGCCAAAATGTATGGGGTTATTGGCAGATGAGCTTTCGACCCGGATTCTCTCCGTCTGGCTCCTTGAATTAAGCCCTTCCGCATTTCTTGCGTCTCTATCCGTGCTCGTGGCTTCGCCCACAGGCATCCGTAGGAAAGGCACTGGGACCTTGTATCCCACGAGTGAGAGGATCAACCGGCTGGAGATTGGTCCTCCCACTAACCGGCGCGCTACGAAAGAAAATGCAAAATGCACATTCTTTTTATACTAAATCGTTGGCAGACAAGTGGCGAATTTCGCGGGGTGAACCCCGGGCCTCAATAGAACAAGTTGGGAATCTTTCCGGGTATATGATTTTTCAACGCGCAGGTTACGTGTCGGGTAGAATCTTGATGATAACCCGTCTTGATCGCGGGCCATCGAATTCGCAGAAATAAATCCCCTGCCAGGTGCCCAACACTATGTGGCCATCGGCAACAAATAAGGTCACGTGCGCCCCGACAATGCTTGATTTAATATGGGCATCGGAGTTACCCTCGGTATGGCGGAAGTTGGCGTTTTCGGGTATAAGCTTCTCGAGATAACTGATGATATCGGTTTGAACGGTGGGGTCGGCATTCTCATTGATAGTTACCGCCGCGGTAGTATGCGGCACGAAAACATGCGCGATCCCCTCCTTTATACCGGACTCCTCGATAATTTTTTGAACCCTGACGGTAATGTCGATCAACTCGTTACGATCCTTGGTAAGCAGGCTCAATTCGCGTAAACTACTCATTGACACCGACCAGCGCCTCGGCAAATGCCTGGGCATCGAAATCAATCAGGTCGTCGGCCTTCTCGCCCAGGCCCACATACTTAATAGGGATTCCGTATTTTTCTGCCGCGGCTACCAGGACTCCCCCCTTGGCAGTACCATCGAGTTTGGTCATGACTATGCCAGAGAGGCCGACCGCGTCATTGAATAGTTCGATTTGCGAAAGCCCATTCTGGCCGGTGGTGGCATCCATGACAAGGAGAATCTCATGGGGTGCGTCCGGCATGGCCTTGCCGATGACCCGTTTGATTTTCTTGAGCTCCTCCATGAGATTAGTCTTGGTCTGCAGCCTTCCCGCAGTATCGATTAGAACGAGGTCAAAATCGCGGGCCATGGCGGCCTTGACCGCGTCGAACGCCACGGCGGCCGGATCCGACCCGCTTTTCTGTCGAATAAGTTGTGCGCCGACACGCAGGGCCCAAATTTCGAGCTGTTCGCACGCCGCGGCCCTGAACGTATCGGCCGCCGCCATCATGACTTTGCCGCCCGAGGCAATGGTCCTCTGAGCGAGCTTGGCGATTGTGGTCGTCTTCCCGGAGCCATTGACTCCAACTATCAATATCACGCGAGGACCGGAGGTCAGTGCCTTCGCTTCTTCCGGAGGTTTGAATCTCTGCGCGATGATATTGGCCAATGCCCTCTGAGGATCTGCTTCGGACTGGCTTTTTTTCAGTTCCTCGATAATCTTTGGCGCCGCCAAGGCTCCGACATCGGCCAGAATTAAGGCCTCCTCAAGCCTCTCGAGCGTTTCATCATCGAGAGCCCCGCCTCGTCCGAGTATAGCGGATATGCGTTCTGTTATCGCCTGTCGAGTTTTCTTGAGCCCGGAGAAAAACCTGTTCGGCCCCACCTTACCCCTTGCCCCCTCGCCCATCGCCGTTGCCGTTGCCATTGCCGAATTTTACGGATACGACCTTCGAGACACCCGGAGTTTCCATCGTCACGCCGTAGAGAACGTCAGAGGCCTCCATGGTCAGCTTGTTGTGAGTGATGATGATAAACTGCGTGCCCTCGGAGAATTTCTTGATGAGCTTCAAAAATCTCATGAGATTGGCGTCGTCCAAAGGCGCGTCGACCTCATCGAGGATACAGAACGGGCTCGGCTTTACCAGGTAAATCGCAAATAGGAGAGATATGGCGGTCAGAGCCCTTTCTCCTCCCGAAAGCTGGGCAACCGAAAGCAGACGCTTCCCGCCGGGCCTGGCGAATATGCCTATCGGGCTTTCGAGCGGGTTATTGGCATCCTCGAGCTCTAAGTGCGCCTCCCCGCCCTCGAACAGCGTCTGGAATACGCTTTCGAAATTTTCCTGTATTTTGGCATAGGTTTCACGGAATCTGGCCTCGGCCGTAGTGTTGATTTTGCTGATCGCCTCCATGAGTGATTCCTCGGCGGCCACCAGGTCATCGCGCTGGCGAACCAGGAAATCGAGGCGGTCCTTTTCGCGTTCGTAATCCTCAGCGGCGACCAGATTGACCGGATCCATTCGCTGGAGCTTCTGCCTGATTTCATCGCCCTCGATTTTAAGCATCTCAGCCGTCTTACCGCCGGGAAGCGGCATGGGATCGACAGTAACTACGTTGAACTCCATTCGCAGACGGTCGAATATAGAATGTCGGCTCGACTGCAATCCTTGTTGTTCAAGTTCGAGGGTGTGAAGGTCGGCAGTCAGCCTATCTTTTTCCTTACGGTGGGTGGACAATTCGTCGTCGATACGCCCGGTTTCTTCCATTAATTCGGTGAGCTTATCCTCGATAGCCCGAAGCCCGGCCTGAACCTCGCGACGCTCCGCAAGAATATCGTAGACGCTGGTCTCCAGTTCCTCGTTCCTCGATGTTGAATTCTTTATCGTATTCTCGGCCACCTCGATAGCCGCCCGATGAGCCGCGATCATTTTCTCAGCCTCGAAGCGCAGTTCACCCCCATGCTCGATATCGGACCTGAGTTTGGCGGTCAGGCTGTCATGTTCGATTGCCCTGATGCGGGCTTCTGTCAAGCTGCTTTCAAGACGCGAGACGGAACCGCGAACCTCCAAGAGCTCCGTAGATACGGCATTTAGTTTCTCGGCGCCCAGCCGAACTTGATTCTCAAGCTGTCCGAGTTCGGCCTGTATACCCTTCAACCTCTCATCGTAAAATGCAATTTCGCTCGATATGCCCCGGCCCTGGCTGACCGCCGCGGAATATCGGTTTTCGCGCTCCCGGAAATCGAATTTCAACTGCCCCAGCTCGGCATCTATCTTGCGCTTATCCTCATCGAGACGCCGGAGGTCTTTTTCTACCGATGTCAGTTCTTCCTTCTGCACTTGCAGGGCCTCGAGATTGCGCTCGAACTTGGCCTCGGACGACCTTATGCGTTCGCTGATTTGTTCGATATCGGAGGTGACGTCAACCAAATCCTGACGGCGTCCCAAAGCGGTTTGACCCGGTTTGCCCCCGGAGATAACGGCATTGGGGGCGTGATGGTATCCATCGAGGGAAACCAGATTGTACCGGCGCCATTGGCCGTCTGCCTCGAGCATGGCCTTCCTGCTATCGAAAATAGCCGTATGACCCAAGAGGAGATTTACGGCAATACGATAATCATCGGGGTAGCCGACAAGCGTATCGGCAAATCCGACGAAACCCTCGATGCCATTGGGTCTCTCGACAGCAAAGGACGACAACTCGATCTTCCCCAGAACGAGGAAACTGGCCCGTCCGCCGGCATTTCCCAGGAGATATTCTATGCCGGATTCAGCGTCAGACATGCTCTTGACCGGGATGACTTCTGCCAAATTGCCCAGCGCCGAGGATACGGCGTCACGGTACTGCTCGGGCACCTGCAGGACCTCCATCAAGGGCAGCATCATGCCGGATGGCTTTTCAGTCCAGGACATCAATGTCTTGGCGCCGCTGGAATAACCCTCGCCCGTCTCGATCAATTGGCTTAGCAGTTCTTTGCGGGCGGCGTGCCCTGAAAGCTCGGCGCGATCCCGGGCAAGGGCATCCCGAAGGCGATCCAAGGTGTTATCGAGTTCGACGATATTCGAAATCATCGCCGCCTTTTTTTGGTTGAGCTTTTCGATATCATTATCGAGTTTCCGGCGCTCCTGTTCGAGGGCGTTAAGGCCGTCCTGCTCGGCGCCACGAGATTGATCGATGGCGGCGGTATCGCCCTGGATTTCCTGAAGCTTCTGATCGAGACCCGTTCGCATCTGGGCAATCGAGGCTGCCTCGGCTCTCAAGGCGGATATCTTCTCGGTCGAGGCCGCGTTCCGTTCGCGAAGCTCGTTTACGGCCGTCTCGCGGGGCAGCAGGGCGGACACCTTTTCGGCAAGCTCGTTTTCAATCGAAGATAAATGCTCCGAAAGTGTTATCTTGTGCGAATCGAGCTGCTCCAGACGCGAGCCATTCTGCTCAATGCCATCCTGAAGCGCCGCGATTCGGCTGTCGAGGGCGGCCATCTCATTCCTGCTTTTCTCGATATCGTGGCCGGCGGTCTCGACCTTGTGCTTGCCGAGTTTGATCTCGCCTTCTATCTCGGAGGCCTTCGATGACAACTCGGCCACCTTTTGTCTGTGCTCGGATGCCAGGCGCTCGTGTTCGGAAATCTTGAGTCTGGTTTCCTGCAGGTTGAGTTCCCGTTTCTCAAACTCGATATTCAGCGAATCTATTTCAAGCTGAAGGGCGCTCCTGCGATCCTCTATCTCCTTGAATTTCGCCTGGGTCTCGTACAGGGAGCTCGCGCCCAGGGCAAGCTCGATATTCTTGAGCTCATCCTTGAAGCGCGAGAACTGCCTGGCCTTGGCCGCTTGTCGCCGCAACTGGCCGACCTGTTTATCGATTTCGATGATAATATCGCCGAGGCGAAGAAGGTCGGCCCGCGTGGCCTCCAACTTGGCGATGGCCTCTTTCTTGCGATGCTTATACTTGGTGACGCCGGCGGCTTCCTCAAACAGGCCACGGCGGTCCTCGGCCTTGTCGGAAAGGATGGCGTCAATCATGCCCTGTTGTATGACACTATAGGCGTGCGGCCCCATGCCCGTATCATAGAAAAGCTCCATGATATCTTTGAGTCGACACTGGCTCTTATTGAGGAGGTATTCCGATTCTCCCGACCTGAAAAGCCGCCTGGTGATGACGATTTCGTCATACTCGACCGGCAATAGGCCGCGGTCATTCTTGATAGTAAGGTTAACCTCGGCCAATCCCAGCGGCTTTAGCTGAGCAGTGCCATTGAATATTACTTCTTCCATCTTGGCGCTTCGCAGGGCGGAGGTGCGTTGTTCACCTAACACCCAGCGGATGGAATCGAGTATGTTGGTCTTGCCACAGCCATTGGGACCCACGACGGCGGTAACGTCGCCATTGAATTCGAGTATGGTTTTTTCGGGAAACGACTTGAAGCCGAGGATTTCCAATTGCGATAAATACACGTCCCTCTCCTTTTAACGCCCCCTGGGAAATTTACTCAACTCTAAAATTGGCCAGCACACTGGCCATCATGCGATAAGCCGTGCGCGAGGTCGGGTCTTGCCCCTCCGAACCCACAATCATGTTATAGTAGGGGAGCCCGATTCCTTTGTCAAACGTTGTTCTGATAAGCGCTCCGGATCGCAAAACGGTCACGGCATTGAAAAGGTTTGGCCGCGGGTCGAGATCGATTGCAATGCCCACGCCGTCGGTCGATATCTTCGCGATAAAATGCTTTTTGGGCAGCGAAAACGTATCGTAATCGCCGGATTCGGCCCTGATGACAATGAAGCGCTTGATGATATCATGCGATTGCGGGTCGATGCTCGAGGTCAGCATCACCTTCAGGCTCCGGTTGGGAAAGGCGGTAGCGATATCGGGCAGAATTTCGGCCGCCGGCTTGATAAGGTCAAGCCGACCCGGCATGCAAACGAGGCATGCTTTTATGCCCCGACTGACCTCGTGAAAGGCCACCGGCTCGATTCTCATCCGGCGCTCGTGAAATATCCTGGCCGCCTGCTCGGCGAAACTATTCAGTTTCATTTTTCGTGGTATCCTTTGCAGGAATACTGATTAGAAAATTATTAAGCCTTTTCGAGCTGCCTCCGATGCCCGAGATTTGAATGCCGTTGAGATATCCTGCGATCCCGTCATTGCGCGACAGCCATATCCGAAATGCGCTGTCAGCGGAGAACGACTTGCCGGAATCGCGAGGCATGGTACCTATGAAAGCAGTATCGTTGTCGGCTACGACGCATGCCCAGATTTCTTTTTCGGCCGTTTCCAGTGTCAGCCAGGCGCCGGCAAAGAATTCCGGGTTTGATGCCGGCCTTTCCCACGGCCGATCCCATTTTATTTCCGCCCGGCGCAACAGCCCTCTGGCAGGAATGAAATCCTCGTCCTCGGGGCCGGAGATATCCACTCTCCGCGAGCGAACCGCGATGATTATCAGGATAATTACCAAGATGCCGACTGTTAGAACGATCGGCAGCTTATAATCGACTTTCCTGGTCGTTTCCAGGGACGGCGCGGCTGGTGTGGGCTGAGCAACGATGCCCTGGCCGCCCTTGTCGTCGCTCACCGGGCCATCGATTTTTTCGTATATCTCCCGTATATCGATACCGAGAGCCTCGGCGTAAATTTTCGCAAACGATTTCAGGTAGACTCGCCCCGGCAGCAGGTCCCATCGGCCTTCCTCCAGAGCCTCGATGAAATGCGGATTGAGCTTGGTTATCGCGGCTACCTGGTCGATTGTCAGCCCCTTGCTCTCGCGCGTCGTCCGAAGTTTGTCGCCTAATGATTCCGGCACGATTCCACCTCCTCATACAGCTTTCTAAAAAGCTTCGTGGGGAACCCTATGACGGTATCGAATTCGCCCTCGTAGTGATCGACGAGAAAAGAGCCCATGCCCTGAATACCGTAGGCGCCGGCCTTATCGAGAGGTTCGCCGCTGGCCACATATCGGCGAATATCGTTCTCGCCAAGCCGGTTGAATACGACCCTGGTAACATCATAGCCGGATATTTCAATGTTCGCGCTTGATATTATCAAGGAAAGTCCAGTAAAAACATTGTGTCCCTCGCCGGAAAGTTTCTGAAGCATGGCAACCGCCTCCTCCGGGGAGGCCGGCTTGCCGAGAATATGATTTCCCAGGACCACAACAGTATCCGCGCCGATTACGAGGTTCTCGGGATATTTCCGGGCCACCAGGGATGCCTTAGCCCTGGACAGGCGGATGACATGCTCGGCGGGAGATTCATTGTCGAGTGGCGATTCATCGAGATCGGCCGGGACAACCCTGAAATCGTACCCCATCGCGGCGAGTATATCTCGTCTTCTGGGCGAGCTTGATGCCAAAATCATCTCCTGCAAAATAATCGTCGTCACCCCTCCAACACGAATGTCACCGGGCCTTCGTTGACAAGTTTCACTTTCATTCTGGCTCCGAATTCCCCGGTCTTGATATCCAGGCCGCTTTCTTTAAGCTTGTCCACGAAATAGTCAAAAAGCTTGCGAGCATGGTCGGGCGGCATAGCCGATGAGAAGCTCGGGCGCCGCCCCTTGGTGATATCTGCAGAAAGCGTAAATTGCGATACGGCAAGGAGCTGGCCGCCGACATCTTTCACCGACAGGTTCATTTTCCCGGCCTCATCCTCAAAAATACGCAGGCCGAGAACGCGGTCTGAAAGAAAGTCCGCATTTTTCTCGGAATCCCCCTTGTCGGCGCCAACAAGCAGCAGAAGCCCACGACCGGTTGAACTGATGGTATTATTGAAGACCTCGACAGAAGCCTCGGAAACTCTCTGTAGAACAACCTTCAAAACCCCTCCAGAATTACTTTAGATTACTATCTGCAGTCGTTTCAGTCAATAGAAAATAGCCGATTTCTGGGGGTTTTATCTTCTTTCGGGATAGATGGATGGCGGGAAATTCAAAAAAAAAGGCCTCTCGAGGGGGCCACATTATTCGAAAAATCGCAACCCCGCTATCTTGTTCTTAGCGAATCCTCGATAATCGACATCAGATCGCGGCCTGTGATGGCGGCGTCGCGCATGATAGCGGCATCGTCAGCCAGATCACATTTTGGGTATTCCTCTATGAGTTTCGAAAAGAGCGGTACGGCCTCCTCGGGCTTTTTCAGGTGTTCAAACTGAACATACCCGGCCATGAATAAAGCCTTATAGCGATACTGGCTTTCAGGAAAACTATCGACGATGGCCTTATATTTCTCGATAGCCGCGGTGTATTGGGCTGAGGTCTCTGCCTTCTGGCCTTCTTCGAAAAGCACTATATCTCTGGGTAGCTTTTTGTCGCAGCTTTCACCGAATGCGAAAAAGAATAGCAGCCCCATAACCGCCACCAAACTTCTCACGCAATCCTCCTTGGCAGGATTATCTTAACCAATCTTATCGGCGACCCCGGAGGCCTCCGAGTGGAATTTTAGCCCGTCGATATCAGCGTCCACCACTATCCTGGAGCCGGGCGCGACATTCCCCGCAAGAATAAGATTGGCCAAATGGTCTGTCAAGGTCCGTTTTATGACACGCTTCAGAGGCCTGGCCCCGAATTGGGGATCATACCCCTCTTTGGCCAGAAACTGCCTGGCCTTCTCTGTCAATTCAACCGTATGGCCATTTGCCAGAAGTCTGCCTTGCACGTCGGCGAATTCCAAATCGACAATTTTTTCGATTTCATTTTCGGTCAACGGCTTGAATACGACAATTTCATCAATCCTATTCAGGAACTCCGGGCGATGCGAGATGCGCAACAGACCCAATACCCGCGATTTGATATTTTCATAAAGCCTGGCCGGATCGCTTGAGCCCGATATCCGATATTCATTCATTATCAGGTCGGAACCGAGATTCGATGTCATGATGAGAATCGTATTCCGGAAATCAACCGTGCGGCCCTGACTGTCGGTCAAGCGGCCGTCGTCGAGAACCTGCAGGAGTACATTGAATATGTCCTGGTGCGCCTTCTCGATCTCATCGAGAAGAATAACGGCATATGGGCGGCGCCTGACAGCCTCGGTCAGTTGGCCCCCTTCCTCGTAGCCGACATATCCCGGCGGCGCGCCGATCAGCCTCGATACGGAAAACCTCTCCATATATTCCGACATGTCTATCCTGACGAGGGCTTCCTGCGAGCCGAATAGAAACTCGGCGAGGGTCTTGGCCAGCTCGGTCTTGCCGACTCCGGTCGGCCCCAGGAATATGAATGAGCCGGTTGGGCGGGTCGGGTCGGAAAGTCCGGCGCGCGAGGAGCGAACAACCTGGCTTGTGAGCTTGACCGCCTCATCCTGGCCGATTATGCGGCGATGCAGATATTCCTCGAGATGCAGCAACTTGTCCGTTTCGGTTTCGGTTAAGTGCGTGATCGGGATACCGGTCCATTTGGAGACGACCTCGGCAACGTCTTCCTCGTCGATTTCCTCCTTGACCATCTTGCGTTCTCTTTGAACCTCGGCCAGCTCGGCGGATTTCCTGGCGATCTTACCCTCGATCTCGCTGGTCTCTCCGTAACGAAGCCTGGCCGCGGTTTCGTAGTCTGCCCGGCGAATCGCCTCCTCGATTTCGAACTTTATCTTTTCCTGCCGCTCCTTGAGGGAATTTAATTCCGAAACCAACTTCTTCTCCTGCTCCCATTGCGACTTGAGCTGGTCGCGTTCCTTGTATAACTTGTCGAGTTCCTCCTGGAGCGCTTTGAGCCGAGCCTGGGCGTTGCGATCTTTCTTCATTCCCTCCTTCTCGACCTCGAGCTGGCGAGTCTGCTTCACGATTGTATCGAGTTCCTCCGGCATCGAGTCGATCTCGAGACGGACATTGGCCGCGGCCTCGTCGATCAGGTCGATGGCCTTATCCGGCAGGAATCGATCGGTGATATATCGATGCGACAGTTGCGCGGCCGCCACTATGGCGCCATCGGTGATCCTTATCCCATGATGAATCTCGTAGCGATCTTTGAGACCCCGCAGAATCGAAACGGTGTCCTCCACCGACGGCTCGGCTACGAGAATCGGAGCCAGGCGACGTTCCAGGGCCGGGTCCTTTTCGATATTCTTGCGATATTCATCGAGAGTGGTGGCGCCGATCATGTGAAGCTCGCCGCGGGCCAACGCCGGCTTTAGCATGTTGGAGGCATCGAGCGCCCCCTGGGCGGCGCCCGCGCCGACTATGGTGTGGAGCTCATCGACAAAGAGGATTATCTCGCCGTTTGACTTTTCCACCTCTTTGATAATCGCCTTGAGGCGTTCCTCGAATTCGCCGCGGAATTTGGAACCGGCAATCAGCGCCCCCATATCGAGCGCCACGATACGTTTGGATTTCAACGACTCGGGGATCTCACCCTGAGCAATCTTGAGCGCCAGACCCTCGGCGATAGCGGTCTTGCCGACTCCCGGCTCACCGATCAACACCGGATTGTTCTTGGTTCGCCGCGAGAGAATTTTGAGTACCCGACGAATTTCATCGTCGCGGCCGATTACCGGATCGAGCTTCCCCTTCTTGGCCAGCGCGGTAAGGTCGCGCGAGTATTTGTCGAGGACCTTGTATTTCGATTCGGGGTTTTCATCCGTCACGCGTTGGTTCCCCCTGATTTTGGTCATGGCGGCATAGAGCTTGTCTCGCGTGAGGCCCAGTTCCGAGAGAATCTGCGAGGCCTTGTCGGATTTGACATCGACCATGCCGATCAGAATATGTTCGACCGAGATGAATTCGTCTTTGAGGCGGTCGGCCTCGGATTGAGCCGCCTGAAGAATCCTCTGCAGGTCGGGCGAAATGTACAATTGATGTTGGCCGGAAATTCGGGGCAGCATCTCTATCTCATCGTCGACCCTGGTCAACAAGCGGTTGCTGTTTACTCCCGCCTCCGCTAGCAGGTCGCCGACTATCCCCTCGTCGCTGGTGAGCAGGCCTTTCATCATGTGCAGGCCGGTGATCTCGGCGTGCGATTTGGAATCGGCCAATTCCTGGGCATATTCCAAGGCCTCGCGCGAGCTCTGTGTCAATTTTTCCAGGCGCATAATTTATTTCCCCCTGAATTCCAAAATCCCTTATCTGGATAACATGAGAAACGGATAAGGCAATGTTCCCCCTACTTTTTCAATCCTATCTTGTCGCCCATCTCCTCGAGCATTTTCTTTTCTTCGTCAGTCATCTTTTGAGGAATCTTAATTTCGATTTCGACAATCTGGTCGCCTTTACGGCCATTCTGTGTCAGGCCGAAACCCCTCATGCGAAACCTGGCGCCGGTCCTGGTGCCAGGCGGGACCTTCAATTCGACCTTCTTGTCGGTTATGGTGCGAACCCTGATTTTCGTTCCGTGGACCGCCTGCGCGATATTGATAGGAACCCGGCAATAGATATCGAGGCCCTCGCGCCAGAAGAATTGATGCTGGGTGATATTGACCTGCAAATACAGGTCGCCGGGCGGGCCGCCATTGGTTCCGGGATTGCCGAGCCCTTTAAGCCTGATATTCTTTCCATTCTCGATGCCTGCAGGAATCGTGACCGCAATTTCGCGCGGCCGGCGGACAGTGCCTCTGCCGGCGCAGGTCGGGCAGACCTCGGTGACTATCTGGCCCCGTCCCAGGCACTTTGGGCAGGGACGAGATACCGCGAAATTACCCTGCACAAAACTGATTGTGCCTCTCCCCTGACATTCGGGGCAGGTCTTCGGCGCCGAGCCCGATTTGGCGCCGGTGCCGCGGCATACGGAGCATTGCTCGCTGACATTGACACGAACGGTCATCCTGCCACCTGTTGCAGCGGTTTTAAATGGCACGTCGACCTCGCTATAGAGATCCTCTCCTTGCGCGGCTCGCCTCCCCCGCGCGCCAGGCATGCCGGCGCCGGGCCTATCGCCGAATAAGGACGAAAATATATCCGCGAACGAGCCGAATCCTCCGAACTCGCCGAAAATCGAGGAGAGATCCTCGAAATCAACTCCCCCCTCGGTCCCGGCTCTCGGCCTGGCCCCTCCCCTGCCGAAACCTCCATAATCGCCAAGTCCTCCGGCTCCGTATTTCCGCATCTGATCGTACTGACTGCGCTTTTGCCTGTCGGAGAGAACGTCGTACGCCCCCGAAATCTCCTTGAATTTGTTCTCGGCCTGCTTATTTCCGGGATTGGTGTCGGGATGATATCTCTTGGCCAGTTTGCGATAGGCTTTCTTTATCTCATCGTCGTTGGCGGTTTCCGGAACGCCGAGTATTTGATAAAAGTCTTTCATTGTTCGATCACGATCTTCCCCCTGATGGAGTTACCTCAGACTTCAATAATAATATCATGCGCAGATGAAATGGCATAAATACGTATACCGAAATCGAGACGGGATAAATCGCCAGTCTGCTGTTGAGCTCTTCGATTGCCATCGAAGCCACCCTGTCCAACGATAATAATGGAATCCAACCCCTCACCGTGGTGGTGACAAATACAACCGCCGGGCCGGCCAACTCCAGACGCTTGCGGATTACCACGCACGTATTATAGCGGCAATTCAGACAAATGACAAGGGGCAGACGCGGGGGTCTGCCGCCCAAGTGAACGTGCGCTCGCTTCTTAATCCCTGCCGCGCCAAGCGGCATAGTCGGTCCTTGCACGATCTTAGAGGTGGTTCTAAATCCGCCTCCAATTTAGGCCTGTTACTTGACGACCTCGTAATCGGCGTCGACAGCGCCGTCGCCTGATCCGCCACCATTTGCCGGGCCCTTGTTCGATCCTGCTTGTCCAGACCCTTGGCCGGCGCCCTGAGCCTGATACATCTTCGCCGAAATCTCATGCCAGGTTGACATGAGCGCCTCGGAGGCCGATTTTATCTCCTCTGCCTGCTCGCGCTTGACCGCCTCCTTGAGCCGGTTAAGCGCGGCCTCTACCCTCGATTTCGAGTCGGTGTCGATCTTGCCCTCGTACTCCTTGAGTTGCTTCTCTGTCTGATAGATCTCCTGGTCGGCGCGATTCTTTGTCTCGGTCTTCTCTCTGATGGCCTTGTCCTCGGCGGTATGAGCCTCGGCGTCCTTGACCATTTTTTGAATCTCCTGCTCGGAGAGCCCGGAAGATGCCGTAATCCGAATCGACTGCTCTTTACCAGTGGCCTTATCCTTGGCCGACACATTCAGGATGCCGTTGGCGTCGATATCGAATGTGACTTCGACTTGGGGCATGCCTCTCGGGGCGGGCGGGATACCGTCAAGTGCGAACCTGCCAATCGTCTTATTGTAGGCTGCCATTTCGCGCTCGCCCTGGAGGACATGGATTTCCACCGACGTTTGATTGTCGGCGGCGGTGGAGAATATTTCCGATTTGCGGGTCGGGATAGTCGCGTTACGTTCGATCAGCTTCGTAAATACTCCGCCGAGCGTTTCGATTCCCAGCGACAGCGGAGTCACGTCAAGCAACAGCACGTCCTTGACATCGCCGGCTAACACGCCGCCCTGAATAGCGGCCCCGATGGCCACAACCTCATCGGGATTCACTCCCTTGTGCGGTTCCTTGCCGAAAAGCCCGCGGACCGTTTCCTGTACCTTGGGCATCCGAGTCATACCACCGACAAGCACCACCTCGTCGATATTAGAGGCCGAAAGTTTGGCGTCGGCAATGGCCTTCCTACACGGCTCCACCGTCCGCTCGATCAAATCCTCCACCAGTTGCTCGAGTTTCGATCGTGTCAATGTGATATTCAGGTGACGAGGACCATTCTGGTCGGCTGTGATGAACGGCAGGTTTATGGATGTTTCGAGCGTGGTTGAAAGCTCGATCTTGGCCTTCTCGGCGGCCTCCTTAAGCCTCTGAAGCGCCATCGGATCGCGGGAAAGATCGATACCGTCTGATTTCTTGAATTCCGACACCAGCCAATCCATTATTCTCTTGTCGAAATCGTCGCCGCCCAGGTGAGTGTCACCATTGGTCGAACGGACCTCAAAAACCCCATCTCCCAATTCCAGGATAGAGACATCGAAAGTGCCACCACCCAGGTCATAGACCGCGATTTTCTCGTCTTTTTTCTTATCGAGACCGTAGGCCAGCGAGGCGGCTGTGGGCTCGTTAATTATTCTTAGGACCTCCAGTCCGGCTATCCGGCCGGCATCTTTGGTGGCCTGGCGCTGAGCGTCATTGAAATAGGCCGGCACGGTGACGACCGCCTGCGTGACCTTCTGGCCGAGGTAATCCTCGGCGGTTTGTTTCATCTTCTGCAAGATCATGGCCGAGATCTCCGGGGGCGAATAGCCCTTATCGCCAATCGTGATCCTGACATCGTTGTTTGGTCCCGGCTTGACCTTATATGGGTAATTGGCGATTTCCGAGGTGACCTCGTTAAAGGCTCGCCCCATAAATCGCTTCACGGAAAACACCGTGTCCTCGGGATTCGTAATGGCCTGCCTCTTGGCCACCTGGCCGACAAGCCTCTCGCCGGTCTTGCTGATCGCAACCACCGACGGCGTGGTTCGCGATCCCTCGGAATTGGGGATGACCACGGGGTCACCGCCTTCCATGACTGCGACGCACGAATTCGTCGTTCCGAGGTCTATTCCTATTACTTTAGGCATTGCAGCATACCTCCTCTTCATTTTTTCAAAAGCGATCTTGATCAGATTCTAATTAGCCTGCGATCCGAACTTCACTCTTGTCGACATTGGCGGCTCATGACGCCTTTTTCGAGCAAAGACATGATCAATTGAGTAACGAAAATATACGGACCTTCGGCTCACAGATTCCCCGCCTGGATTCTCGCTTTATCAAGTGTTAAGTGGTTTGGAGAACCCAGGCGGGAAGCGGGGGAGTTTCTCTCTAACGCGGTCAAGGTCTGCCAAACCCCCGCGCCCGGAATATCTATTTAATATTGATCATGATTTCCTTTGGCTTGGCGGCTTCAGCTTTAGGCAGCTCGACCGTCAAGACCCCATCCTCGAAATCAGCCTTGATCTTGCCGGAATCGACCATCGCAGGAAGCTCGAACGACCTGGTGAAGGCGCCGTAGCTTCGCTCCACGCGATGCCAGGTGTCACCCTTATCCTCGCTCTCCTTCTTCTTCTCCCCGCTGATGATGAGCGTGTTATTCTGAACCGTCACCTTGATTTCATCCTTGCGGATACCGGGAAGCTCGGCCGTGACAAGGAAGCTGTCTTTATTTTCTATCACATCAGCCGCAGGAACCAACCTAACCACCTTATCATCCCTGTCAAGCGATCCGCCGGAGAATTCATCGAACATGCGATTGATCTCATCCTGCAGAGAATACATGTCTCTAAATGGCCTCCATCTGATCAGTGCCATATTTGACACCTCCTTTTTATTAATTTATTGCAATTTCCTTAGCTTTAGCCTCTTGAGCCTTGGGAATAGTCACAACCAATAACCCATTCATAAATTTGGCCTGGACATTGTTCCTGTCGACAAGCTCAGGCAACCTGAAGGACCTTTCGAATTTTCCGAAATTGCGCTCGGACGAAATGGTCTTCTGACCATCGATTCTGGAGCCTTTCTTTTCTCCTGTAACCGTGAGAACATCCTTGTCGATCCAGATTTTGATATCCTCCTTAAGCGCGCCGGGAATCTCGAATGTGAATGAGTAGCTGTCGTCCGACTCGGCGATATCGACATCAGGCCACGCATATCCGACATTATCGCGGAGAATTCTGGCCGCTAATGGTGAAAACATGACATTGTACATTTCTATTTCTCCTTTCATTTGTTAATCTCGTTATTCTACACCGCCAATAATACAAACGGTGTGCCAAATTTCTACGGCCATCGTAACTAAATATGGTTTAAGATGTTATGAAAGCGTATTCAATTCCAAATGGAATCTTGTGGAGTGGGGATCGAAAGACGTTGCCTTAATGGCAATTTTGAAGAGCCATTATGGCATTGAGGTGTCATTATGGCGGTTATTTGGACTTGCCGCTTAAGATAAGTTTGGCGGTATTAGACAATAAGTCCCTCTTAAATAATGACTTATCGAAACTCATGTTGGAATATTCGGCCAGCTTCTTCATGGCAGTTGGATCTCCAATGAGGGAGAGCGCCTTCAGGATTGTGGCTCTGATTTCGTCCGAGTCCTTCTTGGAGATATCGAGAGATTTATAAAGCTCGGAATCCTCGAAGAGGCTTATTAGCAGATTCCTGGCCTCGAAACTGCCTGCTCTGCCCAGGGTCGCCGCCACTACGTGTCGACACGAAGAGTCCTTAATAAAAATCTCACGCATGAATGGCACGATTGAAGCATCGTTGGTCAGGCCGAGCGCGACTATGGCCGCTTTTCTGACATCGATATTATCATCAAGGCATAACCTTTGGAGCAGCTTTGAGGAACCCTCGACCGGCATGCCGTCCAATGTCTTGATTACCTCGAGTTTGATTCGCGGAATCGGCCATCCGATCATGATCTCAAGTTGTGGCAAAGCTTCCTCGGCCCGGACCTCCTTGAGGATTCGCAGCACGTTGCGAAAGTAGTACCATTCTTCCTCGGTAATCACACCGCCGTTGACACCGGTAATCATCTGCGCCAGAATTTCGGTCAACGCCACACCGGAATCCCGCTTCATGGCCACCAGCAGCTTGATCATGCGCGATCTGACATTAATATCGGGATGAGTTAATTTGCCGGCCAACATCTGAATAATTTCGCGCGATCCGAGATAGCTCAAGCCCTCGAAGAAATCGAAAGCCTCCTCAATTTTCCCCTGCTCCGAGAAATTCGACGCCGCCGTGAAGAGCATTCGCGACGAGGCAATTCCATTTAATTTGCCTAAGGCCAGCTCCCGCTTGCTTTCGGCCTGGAGCTTATCCTCGCTGACACCTCTCAGGGTGCTTCCCAGCGCCTTGAATTCACGCCACCTGTTGTTTTTCAAGGCCAGAAGAAGCATATCCGAGGTTATCTCGACCGGCTCGCTGGTGTCGGTGGGCAGAAGGGAGAGCCGGATGAGCTCCTTGCAAAGTCCGCCGAAATCCTCGAAGAAGCCGCCGTTTGCGAGGACCTCGGCCGCTGTCGATATCAGGGCGGCGGCTTGCCGGCGCTGGCCGGCGACCGGCGTGGACAGCGAGCGGATAAGCTGGTCGAGCAGGTCCTGCAGGAACTGCTTCTGTCCCGAGGCGGCCAGCTTGAATACAGTCTTCTTGAGAGAGGCCGGCTCGATCTGGGTGGGGTTGGCATAGCGCAGCGTTTCGACAATCGCCTCCGATTCCTGGAGAGCTTTGAGTTTCAAAAGGGACGATTTATCGAAGACCTGGCTCATCACGATATCGGGAGTGCCTATTCTCCTGAGGAGTTTATAGATTCTCGAAATGACTTCATCGTCTTTGTTCCCCGACAGGAAATCGTCGAAGAGCCGCTTGAGTCCCAGCACCGACTGCGAGTCGATCGCGTCATCGAGCCAGTTGGTGGCCAGGATGGTCTGCTCGATAAGATTGAGACCCTTGTCACGATCGAGCTGCATGAGTGAATCGCGGAAAAATCTCGTCAGGAAAGCCAGCCTGAAATCGATCCCTAATTCCTTAAGCACTTCATAGTCATCTTTGATCTGCCCCATGTAGTAGAGGGCGATTATTCCGGGCTTATCGGCGAGTATCTCTTTGATTCGTTGGTCCATGGAATATTGGCTGGTGCCCGGCGACTGCAGGGACGTATCGAAATTGAAAGTGCACGGGGGATTTTCGATATCGACCGCAATGGCGCTGATATTCTTGGCTTTCAAGATCCGCGCGACATTGTCCTCGTAGGGGCCCGGCTTGGCAACCAGGGTCGAGAGAAAATGGTAGAGGTCTCCAATTGTGACCTCGGAGCCGACCACGATGTTGGTCAGCTTATGTTTTTTCATTTCGAGGGCGATGCCGTTGACAAAGACGGAATCATCGAGAAGGATTCCCTCCGTAAGAAGCCTGCCGCGGAAGAGTTCTATTGTAAAGCTATGCTTAAATGCAAAAACCTCGTTTAGGGCGCCCAGCGGCTTCTTGAGAGTTTCCTGTGTGGTGGGGTGACCCAGGGGATACATTGCGAGCCGGCGCGAACCGGCATACATGTCTCGCAGGATGTCGAGGCAATACTGCTTAATATCCTTATTCATTTTTCCTCAGCATTTGAAAGCAATACAAATTTTCGTCCTCGCCGGCCACGAAAACCCGGTCGGAACAGACCACGGGCCTGCTTGAAATCATGCCGGATGTCGAGTAGTCGAAAATCACCTTACCCTCATTCTTATCGACAAAGAATATCCTGTGGTTTAGGGTTGGGAAGATAACTATATTGCTTGAAATGCTGGGACCGCCCTTGATTGGTCCGTCCAGTTGCCCGGACCAGGCCACGCGGCCATCGGATATATTCAGCCGTAATATTTCGCCCCCCTGAGCGCCAACATAAACCCCCTCACCGTCGATAGATACCGGGGCCAATATCGGCATTTCCAGATCGACTTTCCAAATCGGCACGCCATCATGCATCGATGACAGGACCACCCTGCCATCGACAGAGCAAAATGCGACATTTTCCCCGGTAATCGCCGGGGCATTTTTTATCCGCGAATCGGTTTCGAGGCTCCAAATCGGACTGCCGTCAAGAGGAGACAAGCACTCCAGGTATCCCCGGTCCGTTGCGAAAACAACGCCCAGTGAACAGGCCGATGGCGGGGCGGTGATGCCGTAATCCACAGTTTTGCCCCAGAGCCTCTTCCCCTCTTTGAGATCGAAACAAATGATGCTCTGTCGCCCGTCATGCCAGAAAACCCGGCCATCCAGTATGAGTGGCGCGAAATCGGAACCATAAAGATCAACTGCCCATTGCCGGCGGCCGGTGATCCAGTTGGCGGCCGCCAACTTCTTGCCAAACTCGTTTAATAAAACCATGGAATCCGAAACCGCCACCGGCACAGTGACAGGACCATTGCTCTTGAGAATTCCGGCTTTTTCGCCGGATTCGAGCTCCAGGATAACAATGTCGCCGTCCGGGATAGGCAGAAAAAGGTAACCGCTGCCTGACGACGGCTCCGTGAGAAGCGGCGATCCAAGCTCCCGTTTCCAGGCGAACTCCGGCGCCACATCGTACGCCAGCCGCATAAAACCGGTCCTGCCGGCATCGCCGCCGGCCTGGTTCCATCGGCAATCATGATCTCTTACGACGAGTTCTATGGTTTGAGTCGAGGAGCACCCCGCAACCACCACACCCGCTATGACAGCAATGGCGAATAAGCGCCTCAGAAATTCCACCCAAAAAAGAAATCGAAGTTGTAATGGTTGCCGAAAGATCTAAAATCTGTCCGGCGCGCAAAATCGAATCTCAACACGGTGAAATACCCCAAAGCGACTCTGAATCCAAAACCGACACTGCCATACAGCCTATCGAACTTATCTTCCCACGCGTCGCCGACATCGAAAAACAGAGCTCCCCTGATAGCCTGCAGGCGCATATCGCCGATCGGCAATCCAATATATAAATCGTTGATCAGCGGGAAGCGAAGCTCGTTATTGACAAGAAGCAGATTGCGGCCGTAAAAATAACGGCGGGGGTATCCCCTCAGGGACCAACTGCCTCCCAGGTAGTATCTTTGCGGGTCTTCGCCGGTGGAATGGAAATACATGACTCGCGCGGCATAAGCCGAGACCTTCCCCAGCCTGAGATATTTCCTCAAATCGATATTGTAGCCGCTGTAAAACCGCTTGATTTTCGTGATATCGATCGCTTGAGAGACAGTGATATTCAGCCTCGTCCCCTCGATAGGCCCGGTTGGCTCCCAGATCGACGTGTCCTTGACATACGAGAGCAGCATCGTGGCGTTGGTCGACCTGGGGGCGTTTGGCAGGAGAGTGTTCTTTTCAATGCGACGGAGATACAGGGCCGATTCGAATCGTCGGTATTTCGAAATGGGATAACTGCCCATGAGCACACCGCCGTAATTGCGCTCCTCCACATAGCCGTAATAGTCGTCGCTGTATTCGTCATAAAAGTGAAATGTCCCGACCCCCCAATTCAAACGCCGGGAACGGTTGAAATAAGAAGCTCCGAAATTGAAGCTTTTCAGGAATGCCTCCCGGGTGGTGGCGGTGTTATAGAGCAGGAAATAGTATTGATGATTGCCCAGGATATCGGTCAGGGCGAACTGCAAGCCGCCCATCGAGCCGGCCACGGCGTCATAAGCCACGGCCGACTGGGCGATATCGAATGAAAAGCGCGGCCGGTATTTGACTGAGCCCTGCGATGATTCGCCGGCGAGCTTCGGCGTTGTCCAGGAATCGGCAATCTGCCAATTGCCTGACGGCCCTATCGAATCGCTTTCGATGGCTATAGGCTCAGCCGGTATCGGCATCTTATATATATGGTAAGACATATCCTGGAATGCCGTGAAGATCACCAGCGAGTCGTTCCTGGCCAGGACAGGATCGAAAGCTCCGGTGACAAAATCGGTCAATTGTGATATTGTCCTGTGCCCGTTGGTGACGCCATCGATAACATATAAATTCATGGCGCCATTTCTGTCGGAGGAGAAGATGATGCGGTCACCCGCGGCTGTCCAGATCGGTGAATCATCGATCTGGGCGCCGGATGTCAGTTGCGAAATCTCCTGCGAGCCGAGATCGTATACGAAGAGGTTGCGCGTTCCCTGAAGGCCGCCGGTGACGCGATCCGACGAAAACGCAATCAAATTGTCGGAATTGGAGAATGCCGGGGTGCGATCGGCGTAAATGTCATCAGTCAGCCTGGCCAATCTCCTGGAATCGACCTGGTAAAGGTATAAGTCGGAACGGCCGCCGCGATTAATGCCCTCGAAAACGATCCGCTTGCCCTCGGGAGACCACGATGGCGACAATAAGGCTACCAGGGATTCATCCTTGATTTTGTCGATCACCTTGTGCCGCCGTGTATCGTAAATATAGAGGGCGTCATTTTCCTGATTTTTCGAGACAAACGCCAGCAGGCCGTCGGAATTGGCATCCATGCCGGTTTCATTAAAATGAAGCGATTCGAATTGCTCCGACCGTCCCCCCTTAATCAGAGTATTGTATTTGGCTTTCTCCCCGTCCAGCGGCATCTCCGCGATAATGGAGTATCCCATGCGGTAAGTCTTGAAAGCCACGAATTCCTGGCGCCCGTGTTTGGTATCCTTCAGGAAAACGGCGGGCTTGAGGTTTATACCGTCGCGAGTGAGTTTTTCGGCCTGGCGGTCCGGAAGCTCCTGGCGCTGGATATACGGGTAATATTTTTTCTTGAGCGAATACTCCCATTCCTCGCCAAGCTCACCAAACTTCTTGCCGTATGTTTCTTTGAGGATTGACTCAAAATCAGCACCTTTCCACCAGTTGTCGAAGAGGTCGGTCAACTTGTCATCGCCATAGGTTTCGCCCAGGAATTTCAGGATCGATTGCCCGACCTTATACATCATAAAAGTGCCGGCAATGGAATAGAGATTCCCGACCGGGGTGATGCGGCCCGAAATGGCCATATCGCGCATGAACATGTCGGCCTCATTATCCCATCCGGCCGACCAGTACTCGGCCACACCCTCGGTGAACCACAATGGCGGCGCGGCCATGTTTTTGTGTCCGTGAACCTTACAGACATATTCGATTTTCTGAAAAGTGAAGACATGCACCATTTCGTGGCGAATGACGTGGGCGAAATCGGACATGGAGCCGTTGTATGGAATGACCACCCGCTGTTTGGAAAATTCGGTGAAGCCGGCCACGTTCTCCGGCAATAATCCCGGGTAGACATTGGTCTGCTCGAAGAAAACCGGTGAGCTGTATACAATGAACGGGATCTTCTTCTCGACCGTGAAATTGAATTTGGCCTGAAGATAGGTGTACGACTCCTCGGCCATTTGCGCCGCCGTTTCGGCTATTTCCCTTTCCTGGGGATAGAAATAGATATCCAGATGCTCGGTGCTCAGCACCTGCCAGTCGAATTGCGAATATTGGATTTTGTTTTGGCCGAAATAGTATTGGGCGCCTGCAACGGAGGTCATCAATATTATGATTGATGTCAAGCTGCTGATAATTGAAGTGGATCGTTTCATTTGAGAACCTGCTGCCCTTAAAAAGGTTAACCTCACATGATTATACCATGTTCCAGAATTTTTATTTCCTGCTGGAAAAAGAGGTTTGCGAGCAGGCGCCCTCGGAAACGGCGCAAATAGACGATCCCCGAAACTAAGGTAACATCGAAAGCCATAATGTCAATAGGCAAAGTTTGAACAGTTTTTCCCGCTTCGCCGCATTACCCCGCCAGGCGCGATTCGGCCTCGCGGCGGGCCCGGAAACGAAGTAACCAAATCGATACTTCATATAGGGTATAGAGGGGCAAGGCCAGCATGACCATCGAAATGGCGTCAGTGCTTGGCGTTATGACAGCCGCCACGCCGGCGATTATCACGATGGCATACCTTCTGCCTTTTGCCAGGAGCTTCCAATTGACCAGTCCCAACCTGCCCAAAAATAGAGCCACCAGGGGAAGCTGAAAGACGGCTCCAAAAGAGACAGTGGTCCACATAATGAAATTGATATAGTCATTGACCGTGAGAACCGGCGCCACATTTTCGGGGGCTATCTCCAGAAGAAACCTGATAGTTATCGGCATGACCCAGAAAAAGCAGATCGCCGCCCCCGTAAGAAAAAGCAATGATGACCAAAATACCAACGGCATGACCGCCCGCCGTTCATGCTCATAAAGTCCGGGCATGACAAAGCGCCAGATCTGGTAGACGATAATCGGAATAGTCACAAAAACCGCCGCCAAAAATGCCAGCTTGATCCTGACTGTGAAACTATCACCGATTCTCAAGTAGTTGAGATTTATCTTTTGGCCCGGCGGCGTTGCCATATCGAGAGGCCAGCGGACCCACAGAAACAGGGTATCGGTAAAGAAATAGCAGGCCACGGCGGCGATAATCAGGGCCGCGAGAATCTTGATTATTCGCCAGCGAAGCTCCTCGAGGTGCTCGAGGATCGGCATTTCGGCGGTGCGGGCCGGCCGGCCGGCCTCATGATCTGTCAAGCGTTTCTTCTCCGGTCAGATTTTCGACCTCTTTGGCGAATTCGGAGGCATCGCGAAACTTGCGATATACAGAGGCATAGCGAATATAAGCGACTTCATCGATGTCGCGCAGACGCTTCATGACCAGGTTGCCTATTTCGGATGAGCTGACTTCCTCGCGCTCGGAGATCGATTCGATGATCTCCTCGGCTATTTTTTCGACTTTGCGCCGGGAGACGGGCCTCTTGCGAAGGGCTATCATCATGGAGGCTATGAGCTTATCGCGCCTGAACGGTTCGTAGCGACCGTTGGCTTTGACCACCTGAAGGGAGCTCGGCAGGGCTTTGAGCGCCATAATAAACTCGTCTTTGTCACCGAATTGCTTGTGCACCGAGGCAAACCTGATATAGGCCACCTCGTCAAGCTTGAAAAGCTCGCCGAGCACAAGCTCGCCGATCTGTCGGGTGGTTATCTCCGAGGGAAAATCGTTCTTTATGCGGGTCGCCAGGTCGGTCACGACGGCCTGGAGCCGTTCTCTCGACACCGGGCGTTTCTTCAGCGCCGTCTGAATTGAACCCAGAATCTTGGAATGGTCGAACGCCTCCCGCCTGCCATCGGACTTGACGACCGCGGGTCCAGGCGCCTCCACCTGCTCATAGGTTGTGAAACGGTTGCCGCAGGCCAGGCATTCACGTCGCCGCCTGATAGCCCTGCCATCGGGGGTGGGCCGCGAATCGATTACGCGGTCACCATCGGTACTGCAGACGGGGCAAATCATAATTCGACCACCACCTTAGATCCGACCGTAACCACGAAATACTCCGAGGCACGGCCCATGTTAACGGCTATCTCGAGATAACCCAGGCTTCCAATATATGCCAGGGGGCTCCCCCGGTCGACTTCGGCGAAAGATCTGGCAAAGGCGATCTCGTTTCTTTCCAAAACCACTTTTGGCCGAGAGCCGAGATCATTTCCAGGGATATTTATAATCAGATTCCCAAAAGAGTCAATGTCAATAATCTCTCCGACAATTTTGCCAGGCTCTCTTGACGGCCTCGGGATAGAAAGGCGGACCGGGTCCTTGATAGGCCGACCAAGCGTAACGAGATCGACGCCGTTTGCCAGCAGGGCCGCCGCCGGAGCAAAAATATCTCGACCATGGAATGTCGGGGATATCGGCCGGGATGGCAGATTGGCTGGATCGATCTCGACCCATTCGGAGTTGGGCGCCTCGTCGGTAATTTTAGTGAAGATGCCGTTATCCGGCCCCACGAAAAATCGACCCCCGCTCTGTCCCGCCATGGCGCGCCGCGACGAGCCGACTGTCGGATCGATCACGACCAGGTGCACGGTTCCGAGAGGGAATTCCAGGTAATAACGTAACAGGACCAAAGCGGTTTTCGAAATCGAACTCAGCCTATGAGTAATATCCATGATTTCCGATTGGGGAGACAGCGTTTTCAGGACGCCTTTAACCGCGGCGGGATAGCCGTCCTGGGTACCATAATCGGAGGCGAGTGTGATTATTGCCATTAGTTTTTGATGAGATTAAGGCCTGTTTCAGGATCGGGTGCCCGCGCGATTTCCGCGCCCCCGGGCCTGATATAGAACTCCCCGGTAACCGCCACGTCGGCCGAAAACAGGTGGCCGCCAATCACGCGAAACTGGGTATCGGAAAAGGCGGCGTGGCAATGCAGGATAGTATCGTCGCCAAGGCGCGCGAAATTGCCGGAAAGCCCCACCAACTCATAATCGCCCTCGAACTTGCTGCGGATATATTTCCTATTATGAATATCGTAGAATCCAAGCTCGGGGTCCTTCAGGGCGCCAATTCCCATGATGGTGCCGGAATGAATCTCCATTGCGGCGGCGAACCTGGTCAATGTCGATACTACTTCATCGCCAATTTCACATCGGACCAGGAAACCGTCGGCGATTCTTGTGCTTTTCATTCAATGCCTTTCTGATATATCAATCGGCGCAGTCGGGTCGCCTGGCCCGGCCGATTCCTTTTCGGGATTTAGGTGTGTTTTTGCAGGACTCAAGCAGCCAATTTTCGTACTCCTTCGATGCATGCCTGACCTCGATAGCCATGATTTCGGGGCATTCATAAGAATGGTTGGCTTTTACCAGTCGTTCGAGTTCGCCGTATCGCGACTGAATGGTTTTGATTATCAGGAGCTTTTCGGCTTGATTTTCGAGTTTGCCCTTCCATTCGAACACCGATTCGATTTCGGCGACATTGGCGCAAGCGGCCACTCGCTCTCGCACCAGAAGCTCGGAGATTTTTCGGGCCTCCTCATCGGAGCCGCACGTGACAAACACAATCAAGAGCTTGTTTATTTCCTTATCCCCTTTCCCAGCCTGGTTTCGATAGAAGCGACCTTTCCGGTTAGCTGATCTTTCGCCCCCTCGCGGTCGTCTATCGTGAGCCGCGTGTAAACCCGCCTCGAGGATTGCCGCAGGGCCATGTGGCACTGCTTGACCAACGCCATCACCTGGTCCCATTCTCCCTCGATGAGGGTGCCCATAGCGGTGGTCTGATAGTTCAGGCCGGAGTCGTCGATCAATTGAATCACTCTGGCAACCTCGCTCGACAGCGATTCACCCTTGTCGACCGGGAACGTGGAAAATAATACGAGCATCTTACCTACCCCGCAGAAAAATGATGTCCCTAAATTGGCTCGTTGGATATGATAATAAACAGGCGGGGAAACCGCAATAAGAACGAATTATGGGAATCTACGGCGGCTACGCCGTTTCACGGCCTGCCTGAGTTGGCCGATGATCATTCATTAACGCCACGAGCCGGCGGGCACGCCGGGCACCAACGGAATGGCGGGCCATGGTGAATCCACCACACAATATCGATCCCGTTAAATCGACAATCGCCGTTGACGTCGCCGGCGGCATAGAATGGGTCCGGCACCCCGGTGCAGGGCGGATTGCAGTCGATCGGGGGTACCTGCAATCCCTTGAAATAGGCGACAGCGAATGTAACATCGATACCGTTGACAGTTCCATTACCGTTGATATCGCCGGGGATATAATCGCACCCCTGCGCATGCAGGTTCGCCGTGGCCGATATCACAATGCCGGCGAAAATAAGAAAAGCAATCGCGGGTTTCATAAAGCCTCCGGATTATCGAATAATTCCCATTCAATCCATAAAGGCACGCTGCCTACCAATGATGACATTTCAATGATGCATCTAACATATATAAATGGACTCCGCATTTGTCAAGAATATTCGTCATTTTCTAAACAGGTCTTTCCCCGAAAACCGGGCATAATTTCCCTTCAGCTTTAGTGATTTCATAGGATTAGCTTTTTTCAAATCTGGGAATGATGATTTTTCAAGAAACTGGGGAGCTTGGGGGTTATTAAGGCACCCGAAGTAGTTCAGCAGGTTCGTAGGTCATTTGACCGTGAACCTGCTGGTTGAGAGAGCAAATGGGTGTCGGGTCACGGCCATTTGGCCTACCCGGAGGGGTCCGTATGGACGACCTGACACAACCCAGAACGGGTCCGTCTGGACGAGGCAAGCTTAGTGAAAACAACAATAGACATCTGAGTGAAAATTGCGGGGAAACTCCTCATTCTAAACACTTGAACATCGCGGAACAGGGTGCTATATTAGATAGTTCTAAAATTGTTTTGATAACGTGAATTCTGGAACGAGATGGAAAATGGAAAAGAATTTCGATGATCGCGGCCTCGTAATTGTCTACACCGGCGACGGCAAGGGAAAAACCACCGCCGCACTCGGCCTCTGTATCCGCGCAATCGGCTATGATGAGAAAGTCTGCATCGTGCAATTCATTAAGGGGAGCTGGAAATATGGAGAGCTGGACGGTATCAAGCGCCTGTCCCCCAATGTCGAGCTGTATCAGAAAGGGCTCGGCTTTGTCGGCATAATCGATGACAAGCTCGACCGCTCGGAGCATATCAAGGCGGCCAAAGAGGCGGTTGATTTCGCCAGGGAGATGATCGGATCGGGAAAATACGACATAGTCATTCTCGACGAGATTAACGTGGCGGTGGGGCTGGGCCTGATCAAGATAAACGATGTTCTCGAGCTGATTCGGTGCAAGCCTTCGCTTCTCGACCTGGTGTTGACAGGCCGCAATGCCAAACAGGAAATTATCGATATCGCAGATTTGGTGACCGAAATGCGCGAGATAAAACACCCATATCAGAAGGGAATCATGGCGCAACGAGGAATAGACTTTTAGGGAGTGATTCATGCAGGATTATGATATTGTGATAGTCGGGGGTGGACCGGGTGGTTTGGCAGCCGGTTTATACGCGTCGAGGGCCAACCGGAAGGTCGTATCGATCGAGAAATTGATGCCCGGCGGGCAGATCGCCAATACCGAATGGGTCGAGGACTATCCGGGGTTCGAGCTTATCGGCGGGGCCGAGCTGGCCAGGAAGATGGAAGACCACGCCAAGAAATTCGGCCTGGAGATCGTCAATGACAATGTCACCGAGATTTATACCGAGGGCAAATACAGGATCGTCAAGGGCGATTTCGACAGTTATCGAGCCAAGGCGGTTATCGTGGCCACAGGCGGGCAACCCCGAAAATTAGGAGTACCGGGCGAACATGAGTTGGCCGGACGGGGTGTTTCCTACTGCGCCATTTGCGATGGCGCATTTTTCAAGGGGGTGCCGATTGCGGTCGTGGGCGGCGGCGATTCCGCTGTCGAGGAGGGTATCTTCCTGACCAAATACGGCTCCAGGGTATATATAATCCACAGGCGCGATGAACTTCGGGCGGCCAAAATAATCCAGGAACGGGCCGTGAAGAACGAGAAACTGGAGTTTGTCTGGAATTCGGTGGTCGAGAGGGTCAACGGGACAACCAAGATCGAATCTCTTTCGTTGAAGAATTTGAAAACCGGCGATAAAAGCATCCTGGAAGTTGGCGCGGTTTTTCCGTTCATCGGATTTGTGCCTAACTCCAATATTTTTCGGGAGGCTATCCGCAAGGACAGCATGGGGTATATCATCACCAACGAAAACATGGAGACCTCCATCAAGGGGATTTGGGCTATCGGGGATGTTCGCAAACAATTGGTGAAACAAGTTACCAATGCGGTCGGGGATGGCACCACCGCCGCCGTGGCCGCCGACAAGTATATCGAAGCCTGGGGAGATTAAAGGAGTGCAGATCTCCGAGAGAAAAGGCATAAGCAAGCCCGATTGGCTTAAGATCAGACCGATATTCGGTGACACCTATAGAGAGGTGAAAAACCTGATATCGGAGATGAACCTTCATACTGTTTGTCAGGAGGCGACCTGCCCCAATATCAGCGAATGTTACTCGGCCAGAACCGCAACTTTCATAATACTGGGTGATATCTGTACGCGGGGATGCCGCTTCTGTAATGTCAAGAAGGGCAAACCTGCCGAATACGATCTCGATGAGCCGGCCAGGGTCGCTGACGCCTGTGCCAGGCTTAGCCTGAGGTTCGCTGTCATAACATCGGTCACCAGGGATGATCTCTCCGATGGGGGCGCGGCCATATTCGCCGAGACTACCAGGCTAATCAAGTCAAAAATTCCAACGTGCGGCGTGGAACTTCTCATACCCGACCTGATGGGCAATATCGATGCGCTCGAGAGCATATTGGACGCCAGGCCCGACGTGCTGGCTCACAACCTCGAGACCGTGCCGAGATTATACAGGCGAGTCAGGCCCAAGGCTCAATACCAGAGATCGCTTGACGTGCTGAAGGCATCATCAGAACTCAGGGAGGGTATAATAGTCAAGTCCGGGCTGATGGTTGGGTTGGGCGAAACCGAGGAAGAGATATTGCAGGTGGTCGCCGATGCCCGCGATCACGGCTGCCAGGTATTGACAATCGGCCAATACCTGCGGCCCAGCGAATGGCACCTTCCAGTCGAGCAATATTATCCGCCGGAATGGTTCCGCCATATCAAGGCGGAGGGTGAAAAGCTCGGCATGAGATATATCGAGGCCGGGCCGTTGGTCAGGAGTTCATATCTTGCGCACAAACAGGTGGCCGCGTTCAAGCACAAAGTCAACGGATAAGATGATTTTTCCATTTTGCAAAAGCGTTCCAGGGAAGCCGAATCGCTTTTTGATTCGATGAACGACCCCGCTTGAATATCGCAATTTTCTGCAACTGCGCATCGAACTGAGCATATCATCGATTCATCTTCGCTTAGTCTCACTGCTCAAAAATTACACTGACAGAACTTATATTTTCTGTCCCAAATTGAGGCAAACTCCGCTCGAGCATACTTGAGGCTGATATTATATATCCGATATTATCAACGGCTGAAAGGGGATAATATTGGTCGTCGACCTAATCAATAATATCAAAACTACAGAGCATAACACCGTCCTCGTGGTAGACGACGAACCGCACGTCGTAGATATCTTGCGGGAAATACTCCAGGAGGATAATTTAGATGTTATCACCGCATATTCGGCCGCCGAGGCTCTGAGCATAATTCCAAGGCAGAACATCAACATAGTCCTGACCGATATGCTTCTCGGCGATGGCTCCGGTATCGATATTATGCTGGAGGCCAAGAGAGTTCATCCCGACAGCCAGGTAATCCTCATGACCGGGCGTCCCACAATCCAGGACGCCGTCGATGTCATAAAACAGGGAGCCTATGATTTTCTGGTAAAGCCTTTTTCGGTCGAGGCGGTTAAGATGACAATCGACAGAGCTGTCGAGAGAATTCGGCTCGAGGATGAAAATATCAAGCTGCGTGAGCTGATGTCGTTTTACCAGATCTCCGAGGCCATGGGGTCGATCGTCAATCTCGAGACGCTGCTGAATCTAATCCTGACAACGTCGGTGAAGGAGTTTGAGGCCGATGCCGCCATGATATTTTTTGCCAGGGGCGGGGTCACGGATCCCCAGCCGCGCGCCGCCGTCGGCCTGGGTACGGACGATTTCAGCAGGATCGTCGTGGAACATTGCGTCGCGATTTCGAACCAGGCGCTAAAGCAATCCTCTCCCCTGATATTCGATGATCCCGAAAGTGAATATAGTTGGGGAGAAAAAAGCATAAAGTCATCGATGTGCCAGACGCTTCTGGCCAAGGGGAAGTCCCTGGGAACGCTAAATGTAGTCAGAATCAACAATGGTCATCATTTCAGCACCGGCCAACTTGCCGGGCTGTCTCTGCTGGCCTCAAAAGCCGCCACGGCCATAGAAAATTCCCGGCTATACGAGAACTTGAAGAGAACCTACATATCTACGGTCGAGGTGCTGGCCAATGCGGTTGAGGCTCGCGATTCGTATACGCGGGGTCACACCGAACGTGTCTACCTGTTAGCCAAGGCAATCGCCGAGGAATTGGGGTGGAAACCGGAAAAATTCGCCGACCTTCAGATTGGGGCCCTGCTGCATGACATTGGTAAGATCGGGGTACCGGATTCGATTCTCAATAAGCCCGGCCCCCTGACGAACGATGAATTGGAGATCATGAAGCAACATCCAATCATCGGAGCCAGGATGGTGGAGGCCATTCCTTTCCTGAAGTCGGCGATTCCCTACATACTCTGTCACCACGAAAGGCACGATGGCAAAGGATATCCGCACGGCCTTTCGGGCGACCTGATCCCACTCGAGGGCCGTTTGCTGGCCGTGGTCGACACTATAGACGCCTATACCTCCGACAGGCCTTACAGAAAAGGCCGCTCACTTGCGAGCGCCATGGACGAGATAATGCGATTCTCCGGGACCCAATTCGATCCGACTGTTGTCGAGGCCTGCCTGACAGCATTCCGCAAAGGCAAGCTGAATTTCCTGTTCGAAAAGAAATAGGCAAAGTCCATTTATGAGCTCAAATCCAATTTCGGTGATATGCGCGATATTATTTTGACTTGACCGGCTCGGATCTTGCCATTACTTTCATCGAAATGGAAGAATTCGTCTCTTACTTTTCCCTTGTCGCCCTTATCCTGGTGCTGATCCTTTTAACCTGGGCGATAATCCTGATGTACGATCAGCGAAGCCGCAAGCTGACCGCCCGCAGCCGTCTGGCGCAACTTCGAAAGAAAATCGAAGATCTGCCCGAATCCACAGATGAGGAAAAGGGGAAAAAGGATCTTCTCCATAAAGAACTCAACCACGAATATTTCGACAATATCCTGGGCGAGATAGAGAAGATTCAAGTCACGCTGGCCAGGAAAACCAAAGAGGCCGGGAAATCCAAGGTCAGGCGTAAGAGCAAGGGTTGACCCACCCTTATCCGCAACCAGCGCTCATGACGTTTTTTGCCCAATGACAGGATTATCATGTGAGGCAGATATGCGCTCGATGGCATTTTCGAGCCTCCGGCGATGATCCGACCAACGGATTTCATTTTCAACGATCAATTCAATTACGATGACGAGAAGTCAGTCGGCGCCTTTGGGGCGGCGATGCTCGAATAGCTTCAGGTATCGTCTAAAATTTGCCGAATTTAAACATAATATTGGCCGCCAAGCCGCTGAGGTCGTTATCGGTCAATTCCTCGGTCTCGACCCCCGAAATAAACCTATAGCTTACCCCGGCGCCGATCCTGAAAAATTCCACTACATTCAATTCTCCGTTAATGGCGGGTTCAAATACAAAAAAGGCATCGGCATTGTCAGAATGATAATCGTGATGATCCCAATCCCTGGAGTTGCTTTTGGCCAGGTAATCGATAGCGCCCCCACCAATTAAGGAGGAAATTGTCATATGCATGAGTTTTTCCGAGCTGGCGATGTATTCAAATTCCACTCCGCCGTATCCCATGGTCAAGAAAAGAGTTGTATCAGTCGAGATAATGCGCTCGTCGATATCCTGGTTGACCAGCCCGTAACCGGCTCCCCCTATCGAAAACGAATGGTTTATGATCCATCCCCCGCGCCCTCCCACGAGGACTGCGAATTCGTCTTTTAGCTCTGTGAATTTGACGACCGGAGCACCGAAACCGCCATGTTCGATTTCACCGCTCAAAAGAGTCTCATCCTCAGCGCCGGCCATTGCAGCCATCAAAGCCATGATCAGCGAGAAACCAATCAGTATTCTCATATCAACCTCCTGAATTCCATCATGATGTCAGTAGTCAAAACTATCGCACTTAACAACTACGGCAAGAGGCGAATTACGTTGCCGGGAAAAATGATAATAGAAAGGCATGCTACCGGAAGCATGCCATCGTGGAAATTGAATTCCAATTCGCGTCTCATTACTTGATCTGCTCGCTGAGGTAATTCTGGATGCCGATCTGCGCTACCTGATCGAGCTGAGCCTCCAGCCAGTCAATGTGCTTTTCCTCATCCTCCAGAATTGATTCCAGAAGCTCGCGAGTGCCGTTGTCGAGGAACTCCACCGCCTCCTCGATCGCTTTGTTGTAGGCCATGATGGCTTTATCCTCGCCACGCCGGTCGTTGGCGAGCTGGATTTGAACATCCTTGCCGACATGGATTTCGCGTAGAGAGCTGACCACGGGGATCCCCTCCAGGAACAGGATCCGGCTTATGATTCTCTCGGCATGCTTCATTTCGTCTATAGCGCGTTTCTCAATAAGTTCGTGCAGCCGCTGATAACCCCAGTTATCGCACATTTCGGAATGGACCATGTACTGGTTGATAGCGGTCAGTTCATCGGCCAGCAGGCTGTTCAGTGTCAAAAGCACTTTGTCATTACCCTTCATAATATTCTCCTAAGTCAAAATTGCCAATCTACGATATTCGATTCCCGTGAACGACTGAGAAATATACCGTCGGGCCGCGAAATAGTCAACAAGAGGAAAGTCCTCGAATAAATTGAATTGACGATTTGAAAACCATATCTTAGCTTTGTGCGGTTAATTGCGGTTTTTATGGGATCGTAATCTTGAGGCGTTTTTGAAAGAGGTAGATTAGATGGACAAGAAGGATTTACTGGCCAAGGCGGATCAGCCTGGTGTCGAGGCAATGAAGCTTCATCCCTTCTATAAGGGAAAAATAGAGGTCGTGCCCAAGGCCTGCATTCGCGATTTTCAGGATTTCGCAATTTGGTATACGCCGGGCGTGGCCAAACCCTGCCTGGATATCAAAAATAATCCCGATACGGTCTATGAACACACCAATAAGGGAAACCTGGTAGCGGTAATCACCGATGGCACCCGCGTGCTGGGACTCGGCGATATCGGGCCGGAGGCCAGCCTGCCTGTCATGGAGGGCAAGGCCATGCTTTTCAAATATCTCGGCGGCATCGACGTTTTTCCGATCGCCCTCGATACCAAAGACCCCGAGAAGATTATCGAGACCGTGCTCATGCTTCAGCCGGCGTTCGGCGGAGTCAATCTCGAGGATATTGCCCAGCCAAAATGCTTCAGGATTCTCGACGAGTTGAGGAAAAAGGCCCGCATACCGATCTGGCACGATGATCAGCAGGGAACCGCAACTGTCACAGTAGCCGGCTTCATAAATGCGCTGCGCATTGTCGACAAGAAGATTGACAAGGTGAAAGTCGCCATGGTCGGCGCAGGGGCATCCAACTACCGAATCGCCAAGCTTCTCTTCGCAGCCGGTGTCAATCCGAAAAACGTCATAATGACCGATTCCAAAGGCACACTACATCTGGGCAGGACTGAAGTACAGAAAGAATACAAGGAGAAATGGGAAATCTGCCAGCTTTCCAATGCCGATCAGGTCAAAGGCGGAATACCCGAGGCTATGAAAGGCGCCGATGCCGTTATCGCTCTGTCGACCCCCGGCCCCGGCATTATCAAGAAGGAATGGGTATCAATGATGGAGAAAAACGCCATCGTCTTTGCCTGCGCGAATCCCACCCCCGAGATCTGGCCCTGGGAAGCCAAAGAAGCCGGCGCCAGGATTGTCGCCACCGGCCGTTCCGATTTCCCCAACCAGGTCAATAATTCTCTCGGATTCCCCGGCATTTTCCGAGGCACCCTCGATGTCCGCGCTACGACGATCACCGATGAGATGTGTATCGCAGCCGCCTATGAGCTGGCCCAGTTGGCGGTCGATAACGGGCTGCATGAAAACTGTATCCTGCCTACCATGGATGATTGGCAAGTCTTCCCGCGCGAGGCTGCCGCGGTCGGCATGAAAGCGATCGAGCAGGGCGTGGCCAAGAAGGTCCTCTCCCGTGATGAGTTATTCCGCATGGCTGCCGAGAAGATCACTCGCGCCCGCTCACTCACACGCACAATGATGGATACCGGCTTTATCGAGATTCCTCATCGCTATGTAATGACCGGCGACTGAATATATTTCATGTCTGAATTTCGCCGTCGGGCCAACCAGCCCGGCGGCTTTTCTTGTGATGTATCATTCCGAACGACTCTCGACCGGGCAAACCAGCGCCTCCGCGCCCCGGCCCCGGTGATCTCTAACGCCAACTGGGCTCTGGCCTTTTCTCTATGCTCCCACTTTCATCCGCTTTATCATCAAGCTGGGCGAGGTCATATCCCAATGGAATTTGATATCATCGCATATGGCGCCGATTCCCATGAGGAGCTCCTCGGCCGAGGCGGCCAATGTTACTCCGGCGACCGGTCTGATTCTTTTCCCGTTGATCACGAGAATTCCGTTGATCCCCGCGGAGTATTGGCCGGTTACGCTGTGCAAGCCCCATCCCTGAGTCTGTTCGACAATAATTCCTTTTTTCAGCGAGGCCACAACATCTTCCAGTTTATCTTTGCCGGCCGCGATATAAAGGTTGGAGTGATTTATGCCGGGAGTTGAGCCGTAATCCTCGCGATAAGCGGAGCCTGTCGATGATACCTTGGCCTTGGCGGCAGTCTTGTAATCGTAGAGGAAATTCCTGACGACGCCGTTTTCAATCAGGATAGTTTTCTGGCAAGGTGTTCCCTCGTCGTCTGCAGGACGGGTGGATATGCCGCGAGGCATGAGCGCATCGTCGATAACCGAAAAATTCGCGCCTGCGACGGTTTTGCCGAGTTTGTCCGCCAGGAACGAGTAACCCTTATGGGCGTTATCACCATTAAGCGCGAAATTGAGTCCCCAATATATCGAGCCGGCCGACTGGGGAGTAAATACAATTTCATATTCCCCGGGCTCTATCGGAGTCCCGCCCACGAGTTGGACAGCCTGCGAGGCGTAATAGCCCACAATTTCCTCGGGATTGGGCATATCTTCAAATAGCGTGGCGAACATCGAACCCTCGCCGGGAAACATCTCCTCACCTTTCGAGGCCACTATGGAAATGCCGATCCTATAAAAGGTCGAATCGTAACTGAACCTGACTCCCTTGGAGTTGGCCAGCTTCCGGGTCGTGACGATTTCCTCATAAGAAACCCCGTTCGACTTGGAAATGGAGGGATCGAATTTCAGGGCCAATTGCTCGAGTCTTTTCAAGTAATCAATTTTGTCCTCGACCGGCCTGTTCAACTGCCTGGCGTCATAAATATCGAGGTCTTTGGGATATTCAGCAGGCCCAGGCATACCGGCAAACAGGTCCTTTTCAGTTTTCTGAGCCATTGCCGAAAGCCTGGGTATCATGGAATTAATCGAACCCTCGGAGATATCAGTCGAATGGGCGAAAGCCATTTTGCCTTCGAGGAAAAATCTGATTCCGATACCGCCCGGGCCAGCTTTTTTTATCGATTCGACCTGGCCATCGCGGACCGAAATAACCAGTGTCTTTCGCGAAATCCCAAAGACATCTGCCATCTCGGCTCCGGCCGAGACACACCGATCAAGAATATTATCCAAATGCATCATGTTTTCCTCCTCACGCCCTTCCGCCGACTGTAATGCCCCTCGTCACTCGGACTGTCGGTTGGCCCGATGTCACCGGAACCCACTGGTCTTTTCCGCATATCCCCACTCCGAGCTTTAAGTCGTTGCCGACCGCATCGATATTGGTCAGGACATCGATCCCTCGGCCTATGAGAGTAACACCGGATACGGGGTCTGTTATTTTGCCGTTCTCGATCAAATAGGCTTCCCTCACGGCGAAATTGAATTGGCCGGAAATGGTATCGACAGAACCCCAGGAAAGGGATTTGATATAGATACCTTTGGGGGTATCCGCGATGATATCGGCCGGATTCGATTTGCCGTTGTCGAGAAATGTATTTGTCATTCTGGGAATCGGATAATGATGATACGATTCTCGTCGGCCATTTCCCGTGGGAGACATGTTCAATTTCTTTGCGGAAATGAGATCGTGCATAAAACCTGTCACGACCCCGTTTTCTATGAGCACATTTCTTTGCCCCGGGGTACCTTCATCGTCGAATTCGGTTGTGCCGCGGGCATTTGGCCAGGAGGAATCATCAACCAAAGTGACCAGGTCCGAGGCGACCTTCCTGCCGAGCTTATCGGCATATATCGAGGTTCCCCTGTGAATCAAATCACCCTCGAGGCCGTGCCCGACCGCCTCATGCATGAGCACACCGCCCCAGCCGCATTCCATCACAACCGGCATCGTGCCGCCGGGAGCCGGCTTGGCAGCCAGCATGTCGACCGATTCGCGGGCGGCCTCTTTGGCGGCCTCGACCATGCTGTTTTCGTCGAAAAACTCGAATCCCTGGTGAGCCGAAATCCGGCTTCTCCCCTGATGTCGAACTCCATCCTTCTCTGCCAGAACTTCGATCACAATCCAAATCAGGGGAAGTTCGTTATCAATTTTCAGGCCATCTGAATTGGCCACCATTCGTTTCTTAAAGTGGTCGTAGTAAGTAATATCAACCTGCTTGACATGGGGGCTGTAGCCGCGGGCCGTCTGCTCTGCCTGCTCCATCAATTCCATTTTCCTGGCCTCGGAGATCGAATCGAGTGGTATCTTTACAGTGATATAGCCCGGCGCCCTCTTTACTACCGGCTCGGCTACCTCGATAATTCTCGGTGAATTGGCGATGAAGGCGGCGGTACCGGCCGCCTCCTTTGCGCCGGCGAAATCGATCCCATTTATATAGGCATAGCCGTTCTTGATCCCATCCACGGTCCTGATACCGGTACCCTCGGAGAAACCGAGGGTGGCCTCCGAGAATACTCGCTCGGAAAGTTTCAGAGACAAAGATTGGACCGATTCAAAATATATTTCCGAGAAATCGCCGCCCCTGGCCAGAGCTTTCGACAAGAGCACCCTAAATTGATCATCATCGAAAGGCGGTGAGAGGACGTTTTCGGCCTTGAGCTCCGCAAACTTCAATAAACCTGGGGCCAAGAACGATGCCGCCGATAGCATCATCATCTGCCCCATAAATTCCCGTCGTTTTATCTTCATTTTCCCTCCAACAAGAACCCTGCCGGATCATCTTCGCCCGGAATTACGTTAATGGACCGAAATATTTAAATTAATGCCCTATCGTCCGACTGGATTAATTCTAATAATTCGGCGGGTATTTTTCAACCGATTTTGTAGAGCTCAATGAATGGACCGACCGAGGCTATCATAAGGCCAACCGAATTCAGCGCCGGATGACCGGATAATTCGCCATGCATCCCGCGACAATCCGATACTCACAAGTATCTCATCGCAATAGTTATTAATAATAATTGGCATTAATTAGGATGAAAGCTGCACTTTTTTGCACTTATTGTAGTACATGATATGTTTCACGACCACTTCATCTTACTGACTTATTACCCGACAACCAATTAGATACTTCAGGCACTACCGCGTATTGGCATGCCATTTGCTTTAATGTACTCCAATCATCAGACATGTTGTACTTTTAAGGGCGGAGTAATGAAAAAAATTGGAATAGTAATAATCGCAATATTGGTAACTGCAACGAGCGCTTTTGCCGTACCTGCAATTCAGCTTTTTATCAGCGGGGCGACATATGACTGGAGTGAACAGTCCTGGATCGTTACCGGCAATTCATTCGATCTATATGTCGTATCGGCCAATAATATCAAGCAGGATGTCATGGTCAGCATGGCTTTGGCTCCAACCGATCAACCGGGGAATGCTGATATCAACTTTGCAGGGGATGAAGTCGGCCTATCTGATTGGCGATACGGCTACGCCCCCATCGATAATGCCTGGTGGCGTTGGAACGGAGGCGAGGATCTTCCGCGCCACGGAATTTATCCGACCTGGTTCACCGAGATCAATACCGGAGATTATGGCTTATCCAGCAATGTCGGGGACGTTCAGCCAGACTCCTTTGGCAATTACTGGAATCCCGCCACAGGATCGGGCGGCGCGCCAGCCGGCGGCGAGGTCAAGATGTTCCATGTCGAAACCAATGGCATCTATTCATTCCTCCATTTCGATGCATACACGCTTAACGCGGATGGTTCTATCAACCAGTTTGCTCCATTCTCGCATGACGCGGAGAGTATCCCGAGCTCGGTTCCGGAGCCAGGCACCATAGCCCTGATGGGCACTGGCCTCTTTGGAATGGCAGTGGCGGGCCTCAGACGAAGAAAAGATTAATTTTCTAACTCCGATGCAAAAGGTGGCCGCCTCAACTTTGGGGCGGCTTTTTTCATCGCAGATTCTGAATCCGGCCAAATAGCCCGAACCCGATTCTCCGGACATATTATTGGCTTGCTGAGTGACCATCTGTCTATTATAATGGCGCCGCAACAAGTTCTTAAATGGAGAGGTGGCCGAGTGGCCGAAGGCAGTTGCCTGCTAAGCAATTGGCGGGGTAACACTCGCCCCTGGGTTCGAATCCCAGCCTCTCCGGCTTGAAGATCTATCCGCTTGAATTCGAAAAATTACTTAAAATCATTGCAATCGGGATGAGACTATGAAAAAGGAAACCGCCAATGGTTATCTTTCGGGGGGCGACACAATCGACGAGCTGGTAAGAAAAATACGTAAATTTTGCAGGGAAAACGGCGACCCGGCCGTAGTCAAGAAATACAGCCGGTTCTTTAAGGAAGGGTATGATGCCTACGGGCTGGATGACAAAGCGTACGAAAGGTGCGTGGAATTGATATCAAGGGATGCCGATTTATCTCTTCATAAAGTATTAAATCTTGCTCGACCCCTTCTTGAAAGCGGCAAATACGAGGAAACCATAATTGCCATTCGATTACTCAAAAATCATATTCCGGCATTTCAATCTGAAACTTTCAAGCAACTTGAAAAATGGTTCGGTCATGGTATCGTAGACTGGGCTCATGCTGATATTCTCGCAGGCGACATATTTCCCCTGTTTCTGCAAAAAGGGATAGTTACCTTGAAGGCGTTTGAACCCTGGCGCAAAGGCCAAAACAAATTCCAACGTCGAGCGGCAGTGGTTACGCTGATCAAGCTTCAGAAGGATGAGAAGGATTTTAAGCGATTCTTCGAGTTCATCGAGCCGTTGATGATGGATGAGGCCCGCGAAGTTCATCAGGGTGTCGGGTGGTTCTTGCGCGAGGCCTGGAAGATCAGAAAGGCCGAGACGGAGAAATTCCTGCTCAAATGGAAGGACCGGGCGCCTCGCCTGATTTTCCAATACGCAACCGAGAAGATGACGCCGGAAGAAAAGAAACGATTCAAGAGAATTAAATAGAACCAACTCAATCGCCTTTCGCCGGTCAATTGATCGGGCAGCCATCTTAATTGCGCTTGCCCTTTTGAGAATAACCTGTATTATTATCCCGGAATTATCAGTTCTTTGCTTGATGTGATATATTGGGAGTTATCATGAAAATGGTTGATGACCTGAAGAATGGCCATACGGACATAGTGAAGACTATCGACGGCTTGAATTCCGAGGAGCTTGACAGGCCAGGCACGATCGGCGACTGGTCGGCCCGCGATGTCTTACTGCATATTGCCATGTGGGACGGTGAGGCCCTTAAAGCATTGGCGGTCTGGCGCACCGGGCATGAATACGACTGGTCTTATACTCCCGATTATGACAAATTCAACGCCTTCTGGATCGAAAATACCAGGCAGTTGAGCGCCAGCCAGGTTATCCAGATGTTTAACCTGATACGACACGCGCTCATTTGCGATATGGAGGCAATCCCCGATGAGATTTATCGAAAACGGGGTGAACCCAAATGGATCTACAGCGCTTCTATCGACCATACTTCTCATCATCTGAATAAACTTATGACCTACAGGGCATCGCTGGGAAAATGACGGCATCGCAAATGGAATTCACGGAAATGCTTCGCAGGGACGCCGGCCCCATCTGGGAGGCCAACTTCAATCATCCATTTGTTCAGGGAATCGGCAAGGGGAATCTGCCGAAGGATAAATTTATTTTCTATCTCAAACAGGACTACGTCTACCTTATCGATTTCTCGCGTTATTTCGCGCTTATCGCCGCTCGGGCCGCCAGCATTTCTCTCATGACAGGATTTGCCGAACTCCTGTATACAACTCTGAAAGTGGAAATGGACCTGCACCGTGGAATCTGCGCCGATTTCGGGATCACTCCGGATGAACTGGAGCGAACCGAGCCGATGCCGGACACGCTGAATTACACGTCATTCTTGATCAAGTCGGCGTTTTTGGGGACCACCGGCGAGACGCTGGCCGGATTTCTCCCCTGCGCTTGGGGATATGTCGAGATCGCCCAACGCCTGAAAAAACAGGGGCTTCCTGATGAAAAGCATTACAGGCAATGGATAGAGACATACGCCTCCGACGAATTCGACGGCCTGGTCCTCTATTATCGGTCCCTGCTCGACGAATACGCCAGGACTGCCCCGGAAGACGAGAAAAAACGAATGCAGTATATTTTCGACACCAGCACGCGGCTGGAATACATGTTCTGGGAGATGGCCTGGAACCAGAGGCAATGGCCGATTTGAGTTGCGAGTTGCGAGTTGCGAGTTAAGAGTTGTGGGGACTGATGGCTGAGGACTGAGTGGGCCTCGGCCGCGGGAAAAATAGATGTTCACCAAGATTCTAATTGCCAACCGCGGGGAGATCGCAGTCCGGATTATCCGGGCCTGCCGCGATTTGGGTATTCGTTCGGTGGCGGTCTTCTCAGAACCGGACCGCGGGGCGCTTCATGTCAGGCTGGCGGACGAGGCTTACCCAATTGGGCCGGCGGCATCGTCCGAATCATACCTGGTTATCGAGAAGATTATCGAAGCCGCCCGGAAAAGCGGCGCCGAGGCCATTCATCCGGGGTACGGCTTCCTGGCAGAGAATGCCGCTTTCGCCCAGGCCTGTGTCGATTCAGGAATAGTATTTATAGGCCCACCACCATCGGCGATAAGAATGATGGGCGATAAAATGGCTGCCAGGACCGTCATGAAGGCGGCCGGCGTGCCGATTGTGCCGGGCACCGAAAATCCGATTGATGATGATATCGGCGCCATAAAAATCGCGGCGTGGATTGGATACCCGATTCTGATCAAGGCGGCGGCCGGCGGCGGCGGCAAGGGCATGCGGATAGTGCACGATCAATCGGAGATAAAATCGGCTGTACGGGGCGCCAAGTCGGAGGCCAAATCGGCATTTGGCGACGATCGCATATATATCGAAAAATATCTCGCCAAACCCCGTCACATTGAAATTCAAGTCATTGCCGATTCGCATGGCAACTGCGTTTACCTCGGTGAACGCGAGTGCTCGATACAGCGGCGACATCAGAAGGTTATCGAAGAAGCGCCCAGCCCGCTTGTCAATCCATCGATGCGGAAAAAGATGGGGCAGGCCGCAGTGGCCGCGGCCAGAGCTGCCGGGTATGTCAATGCCGGCACAGTCGAATTCCTGGCGGATGATCACAGGAATTTTTATTTCCTCGAGGTGAACACGCGCTTGCAGGTGGAACACCCCGTGACCGAATTGGTGACCGGGATCGATCTTGCGATCGAGCAAATCAAAATCGCCGCCGGAGAGAAGTTGTCTTTCTCGCAAGGGGATATCAAAATTACGGGGCACGCTATCGAATGCCGCATTTATGCCGAGGATCCATCATCGGGATTCTTGCCATCGACAGGCATTCTGAGCGTCTACCACGAGCCGGCCGGACCGGGAATCAGGGTTGACTCCGGCGTATATGAGGGGGCCGAAATTTCGGTTTACTACGACCCGATGATTTCCAAGCTGCTGACATTTGGCAAAGATAGACTCCAGGCGACCGCGAGAATGCTTCGGGCATTGGAAGAATACCGCATCTCCGGAGTGACCACCAATATTGATTTCCACAAAACCATCTTGCGGCACCCCGAATTCATAGCCGGACGGCTGTCGACTCATTTCATCGACATGTATTATAAACCATCGGACGAATTCCCGGAGAATTTGGCCGAAGCGGCAGCCATAGCCGGAGCCCTGATGGAGCATCAGGCGCAAAACAAGCTGAGCCTGTCGGCAGCAAAAAGGTCAAGAGTCTCCCAATGGAAAACAGCCGGGCGAAACCTCATCCAAAACAGGACCGCGGAAAAAGGGTGGCGATGATATACAAAGTTACTATCGGCGAGAAGAAGTACGAGATCATTGTCGACGGCAAGACCACGACCGTCACGATTAACGGCCGCACTGTTAATGTCGATCACAAGAACCTCCGCAGCAAGCTGCATTCGATCCTGGCTGATAATATAGGGTATGAATTCGAATTGGTCCGTGTCAACGGCGGATTCGACATCTGGCATGGTTCGGGTTCGCTTCACGCGGAAATAATCGACGAAAAAAGTGAGCGGCTTCGCAGACTGATGGGTTCATCAGGAACTGGGACGAAGGCCAGCTCTTTGCGCGCGCCGATGCCCGGCCTGGTGGTCAAAGTCGAAGTCGAGGTCGGCCAGCATGTCAAGAAGGGTGACGGCCTTGTTATCGTTGAGGCCATGAAAATGGAAAACGAGCTTCGCGCCCACGCCCCGGCGATAATCAGGGAGATTAGGATAAGGCCCGGCCAGGCGGTGGAGAAGAATCAGGAATTGATTGTGTTTGAATAAGCATAGGCGCAGGAAGAGCAATCAAGATATCAGAATATCGGACCGGGCGATGCTCGGTCCTATTATTTTTTTGATCAGCTCATAATATTTGGACTTCAGAAGTTATCACGGCCCACATAATTCCAATTTCGCTGTAACTTTCTATCGCGCGCCGGCGAATCCGTTTGAAGGCCAATGCATA